>DYKN01000095.1 GCA_020722575.1 Rikenella microfusus
GCAAATAAATCTTTCTGTCAATATCCCGATGTTGCAGGAAAGGATCTGTAGTTTGATTTATAAAATTCTTGAAGATATCTTTTTGATTCTATTTGATTAACTTTAACTACCACTAAGAATTGTTTTTTCGTAGCTATATTTTTCTTAAAAGCAGAATTATTTAATTTCCTGCCATTTCAACAGTTTCATATTCCAGCCTCCTGAACTGGAGGACATTTTACTGTGCCATACGAACAAAACACACAACAGTCGCCTTGTTTCGGTTTCAAAATTCGTCCACAATTTATGCACTCATAAAAATACTGACACGCGTCAACCGGCATTGTCTCTTCTTTTTTAAACCCACAAAAGGGACATGTGAATGTAGACTTAAACTGTATCTGTTAAGTCATATATACCTCCGATTTCATATAACGTTGGTGGTATGAAATGTGCCAGATTGATGGGCTGCGTCCTTATCTACCATTGCAAATGTTGGGACTTGATGAAACGCCTGAAAACCCACCGAACCCGGCATGTTTTATTACCGCGTGCTGGCAGCTAACATTACCTCTTTACTGTCAGAAATTCAATATCTTCTCCTCGTAACCTAGCGTCCTTAACCATTTTTTGTAAATCTGGTGGTAAAGTATCCAGAGGAACTATAAATCCGTCCACCATCACCAGATTATTAAACGGGTTATCTTCTATCATTTTCGTTGTTGAAAACTCTGGACTGAAATGCCATATATCAAACATATCTTTTATCTGTCTGGCCTTGTTCGATACAGTCGATTTTTTCGTTCCAAAATATTCACAAATCTGTTCCGCTGTCATGTATGGTTCAAACGATTTGTCAAATAGAAAATTAATTGATCCGATGGCATAAACCACAGCAGCTGCCCATAATTCCAGCTTACCTCTCTGAAAAGGAACATCTTTTTTCCTCCCAAGTTTTTTGATTAACTTTTTACATAAATGAAAATACTCATCATTTAATTTTTGAGCACAAAAAGTTCCTGTCATTTCAAGAAGTTTTTCCTCTTTTTGCTTAATCTCTTGTTTAGTCATAATGTCGTTTGTTTATAGGGATTTTCCTAATATTTTCAATATTACTGATAATTTTTTGAAGAGTGAGATTCAATTTTTTTTTATCTGGAGGCTCTCCCCAGAACAAATCTTCTAACTCCCAGTCTTCCAATTGCATTATTTCTCTGGCAAGTTCTTCGGCTTTATTAAGGTATTCCGGCTCGTTATCGCAATCTGCGGATAAGACCCCAAAATGTATAGTCAAATCATGCGTTAATTTCTCTGCCTCTATTAAAACTCCTTTGTAAGTTTCTCTTGATAAATTATCTGTATCCATATGTAGTATCTGTTTGTTTTACTTACTGCCAACTAATTTATATAAATAAAATTTGAACCTGCAACAAAAAACCGGATAATTTTTGTCAAACCATTATTCACCGGAATATTTGCCATCACTCCTCGAGAAAATGCTTACGGCTTTTTTTAAGATGTCACGCTCTAATTGGGCATCTCGTAACTCTTTCTTTAACCGGGCTATCTCCTTTTGCTCCTCGGTCATTATCTTATTCCCCTGGCCCGAGAAGCTGGCACCCAAATTTGCCAGAGCTTCCCGTCTCCAACGATAGATCAGCTCTGGTCGAAGATCCATTTCTGCGGCTAGTGCAGAAATATCTTCTCTTGTGTTTGAAAGCTCAACAACCATCTGTTTGAACTCTTGATCATACTTTCTTCTTTTTTTCATACCCATTAAATTAAGCATTTTTATCTTAACTTGCTGTCAGGAAAATGAAGCAGTTCAATAACCATTTGAGATCTATAAATCGAGATTATATAAGATAATAAACCTGCAAAGATTCAAAATATATTTATATGAAAAAGTTATTGTTCATGTCTGTTCTCCCGGTATTTATGTTTGCATCAGTGTCATGCAACAGAAAAATATCATTCACCGGGGATGATGAAAAGCTTTTTGCTGAAGCATCTCTTAACGCATCTGCAGTCAACGAAGGATTTAACAGGTGCATACGTTATGTAGAAGGGTGGCTCGCCCTTGCCGATCCAGCCACCGGCCTTATTCCGAGGAATATAAACGATGCACGCAGTAAAGATATCTGGAATGCAAAAGATTGTGCAGCAGATAACTATCCCTTTATGGTGCTGACTTCAGCCATTTTAATTCCCGATCTTTTTAAAGGCAGGATGAAAGATATGTTAGATACCGAGATCAGGCTGACATCCCGGATTGGCTCTCTGCCCGATACTTATTCTTTTTCTAAAAAAGGATTTGCTGTTTCGGATACGATTCTGTCTGATATCATTTTCGGTTCAGCAGAGTATGTAAAAGATGGGCTCATTCCTCTAACAGAATGGCTCGGTCAAAGTCCATGGGAAGAGAGGCTTATTGCCATTCTTGATGATATCTGGAAGTATGCGCCTGTTGAGACACCATTCGGGAAAATATGCTCCGATAATCCTGAAGTAAACGGCGATATGCTGCAAACTCTCTCGAGGATGTACTGGAGGACCGGAGACAAAAAATATCTCGAATGGGCTGAAAGGCTCGGAGATTACTACCTGCTTGGAAATAATCATTCAACAAAAAATTTTAAAGTGTTACGACTTAGAGACCATGGATGTGAAATTGTTTCAGGTCTTTGTGAACTCTATGCAACCGTCTGGTATGCCGATCCGGATAAAAAGGAAGCTTATAAAGAACCAATTTATGAAATACTCGACCGTATTCTTGAAGTGGGCAGAAATGCCGATGGACTCTTTTACAACAGCATCGACCCGGTAATAGGTATCCCCGTTGACAGTAAAACCGCCGACACTTTTGGTTACACCCTTAACGGCTTTTATACAGTTTATTTGCTGGATAGTATAGAAAGATACAGGGAACCCATACTTACTGCTCTTAGCATTCTAAATGAAAAATACCGAAATTTTGCATGGGAAGGAACAAGCGCCGATGGTTATGCCGATGCAATAGAAGGTGCTTTAAACCTTTTTGTCAGGGAACCTCTCACTTCTGCCAGAGAATGGATCAACAGCGAAATAAAGGTTATGTGGAACAAACAGCAACCTTCAGGAATTATTGAAGGGTGGCACGGCGATGGTAACTTTGCCAGAACAACAATTATGTACTGCCTCTGGAAAACCGGTGGGGTATATTTAAACCCATGGAGAAAAGATTTAATGTTAGGCGGATTATATGATAATGGCAGGTTATACCTTTCTCTTAGATCCGATTCGGACTGGAAGGGAAAAATAATGTTCGACAGAAAAAGACATAGTGAATATATGGGTTTGCCGTTCGACTGGCCAAGAATAAACCAGTTTCCTGAATACTTCACTGCTGAAAAAGGGCAAAAGTATTCGGTTCTTTCAAACAGTAACGATATTCCCTCAACCACATTGGGCGAAGTACTTTTATCGGGTCTTCCGGTTAAACTTAAAAAGGGCAGGGAAATCAGGATTATATTATATCCAGTCCCTGAGTGAAAATAACTTGTTGTTCTTATTGACCTCTATACCCTTGAGATTAAATTTCGCTCCCGACACTTTCGGTCGGGCTTGCCCTGAAATCCGCTAACGGCGGATCGTCAGTGGATCTTCGTCCCGAATTCTTCGGGACTTCGACTTTCTTCTTTACCCTCATTCTCACTCCCACTCCCACTCCCACTCATTTCATTTTTCATTCACAATCGGTAATACAATATTTCGCCCTTTCAGGGCTGTGATATATGGTGACTCTTATACCCCGGCGTTGCCAGGGCCTGGGATATTAAGCCCTTTCAGGGCATATTATTGTACGTTTCGCTGTCTGAGGTTTACCCCATCTTCCCTTTGTTTTCACTCCCAAACCTCACTCTCACTCTCACTC
>DYKN01000096.1 GCA_020722575.1 Rikenella microfusus
TTTAAACACCATTAAAGTCAAAGGCAGCCCTGTCAAAATACCTGCTGTATTACTTATTATATCATTAATATTAAATGCCCTGTAAGGAATAAGCTTCTGAAGAAATTCCTGGCCTGTTGCCAGTGCCAGAAGCAAAAGTGTAATCATAATCATATCTCCTGGCGAGGTTTTCATCTGTTTGTTTGCTCTCCAGAAAAACGCCAGAAATATACCTGATGCATAAATGATTATATGAAATAAATAATCAAGCCGTATCTCTATTTTGCCTATGTCAATCCTGGTCATGGCTTCTGAAGGGAAGGGGATAAATGTAAGTATTGTAACAATTACCAGCCAGACGAAGAAAATTCTGCCTGCATAAGGTTTTAAAAAGTTAATAAATCTTACTGCCATTATTCAATTGCTTCTTGCGTGATGGAATATAATGTTCCATACCGAATGAAAAAAATATTTTATATCAGTAATAAAGGGACTTTTATCGTAGGCATCCAGATAGCGTTTTTCCGATTCCTGTATCTCTTCAATAGTTTCCGGCATATCGGCATAAAATGGTGGAATAAGTCCGGGTTTGTACTTTATTCTCCTTTCCTGCATCTCCTTTGAATATAAACTAAAATATTGCTTGCTTAGCGGTCTGACCCCTACAATTTTCATTTCGCCCCTAAAGAAATTAATTAGCATGGGTAATTCATCCAACCATATTCTCCTGCAAAAGGCTCCCCAAGAAGTAACCCTGAAATCATTTTCAAATTTCCCTCCTTCGCAAAGATTATGAAGCGAATAAACATAATCCTGGATATATTCAGAATAAGGATGCATTGTCCTTAATTTATAGACTTTAATTATTTTTCCCTCTTTACCTATTCTTTTAAGAGCTACCAGCAAACCATAATAATGATTGACAGATTTTTCCGGTTCACTTTCTTTCATAACTTCAATACACAGATTACCTCCTATTAAAGCCTCACGGTTTATTTTCATTCCAGCCCTGCATAACCTTCCAAGCGCTTCTGCCCTTGAAATAACATTATACTTTTCTCCTGTCAAAAACAGCCATAAACCGCGTGTAATTCTTAACTTTGGCAATACACGGTTAAATAAAAAATCAAATGTATAAAAAATATAATTTATACCAGGAGGAAAGCGTGTCAATATCTTCTTCTTCCTTTTATTCTTGGTTTCAACAAAGCATAAAAAGTACCCCCCTTTTTTAAGCTTCTCATTTATTGCCTCCAGAAATAAATTTAAATTCTTTATATCATTGATTTTCCGCAGATTAATAATATAATCATACTGTTTTTCAGGAAGTCCTAAAACATTTAATACTGTTCCTGTGGATAAAAGAATATGTTTTTTGCCAGCCTTATTGCCAACCATCACTTTAATTCCCCCTGCCACTTCTTCTCCTGCTTCTTTCTTAATTTCATTAAAAAGATAATCGGTGATTTCAAAAGTAATTGGCTGAGAGCCGTTTCCCAGATCAAGTGTCTCCACCATTTCTGTTTCATCAGGTAATATTCGCTTTTTGCCTTTTATCTCAACCTCCTGCTCCTGAACCACTGCCCTTTTAACCGCCAGATATGCCATGCCGGCAACAAGTTCCAGAATGGTGGCTACCAGAACAGTACCCAGTACTATTGTCCTGGAATATGAATACTCTCTGAAAGAATACATTATCAATGAAGCAATGGCTAAGGCAATGAGATTGCTTTTCAATACTTTAAAAAAAAGACTCCTGAGATTAATTATCATGCCTCTGTGCATTTTCCCGTTCATAAGGGAAACAAAAATCCATAAAAAAGCTAGAAGAAGAAAAAAAGGAAGATGGGAGGGCAAATAACTCTTCAGACTTGCAGGCTTTGTCCACACCATGAATAAAAATGCCAGACCCAGGATAATAATATCGGCAATAATTGTATATATCCTGAATTTGGTCGTTTTCATGGTGACAGAAACAAACCGTTATTTCAACCGGCTAAATTAATACCTTTGTCAATTCAGACAATCATTATAACAAAATAGTTGCTTTAAATTCATACAGTTAAAATTTTTGAAAAACAGGAACTATTGACTACTGATTTATTATATTTGTTAAATATTGCTTTGTAAATGACTGAAATTAAAAGATATATTAGTTCTATATTTTTTTATTTCATACCGGCCCTGTTGTTTTCGCAGGAAATATTTCATCCTGTCCAGAATGAAGGAGTATACAGGTTTCTTGACGAGCTTGCCGGTACTGGAATAATAAATCTGAATCATACAATAAAGCCATATAGCCGTAGCGCAATTGCTTTTTACCTGCAGGAGGCAAATAATCATTCCGAAAGCCTGTCTTTGCGTCAGAAAACAGAACTTGATTTTTATCTGCGTGATTTCGGAAAAGAGATAGATAATTTTGGTCCGAAGGGTCGCAGAAAAGATCTCTTTTATTATCATGATTCTCTTTTCAGCATAACCTTCAATCCTGTTTTTGGTGGTGAAATGATATATAATTCATCAGGCGAAGCCACATGGTGGTGTAATGGTATTACTGCTCACTCTTCTGTTGGGAAATTAGGCATCTGGGCCACCCTGCGCGACAATCACGAAAAACCACTTCTTGGTCGTCCGGAATACCTGAACATGAGGCCTGGTGGGCATATAAAGAACGGAACCGACTGGAGCGAGATGAGGGCCGGCATCTCATGGGCATGGAAATGGGGTAGTGTTGCCTTTGTCCACGATAACCTCCAGTGGGGAAGCGGATATAACGGCACAAATATCTTTTCAGGTCACACACCCCCTTTCTTTCAGCTAAGAATCAAAATGAAACCTGCTGATTGGTTTGAATTCAATTATGTCCACGGCTCACTTAATTCAATGGTTGTCGATAGCAATCGTTCATACTGGGTCACTAACAGCTATGGCACCGATTACAGGGAGGTATACCACAGGAAATATATCGCCGCAAATATGTTCACCATAATGCCTCTTAAAAAATTATATTTTTCAGCCGGTAACAGCATTATCTACAGTGATTACGGTTTTAATCCTGTTTATCTGATACCCGTTCTCTTCTTTAAATCAGTTGATCATTCAATGAATTCAGGCATAGACAACATGAACTCCCAGATGTTCTTTGATGTCAACTTCTACAGGATAAAAAATCTGCATCTGTATGCAACAATATTCATTGACGAACTATCGGTAAAGAGGTTACTGAAAAAGGATGAATGGAATTTCATGAGCTATAAAGCGGGCGCTGCAATCTATAACATGCCATTGGTAAACATGGTAACCATTGCAGAATTTACTTATTCACTTCCCCTGACGTTTCAGCATTATGTTCCCACTCTGACATTTGAATCGAACCGGTACAATCTGGGACATTACCTCAAGGATAATTCTCGTGAGTTGTATTTTTCTACAAGCTACCGGCCACTCAGAACGATGAATATCAGTCTCTGGTACTGTGATGCTGTAAGAGGGCCGGATTATACTGAACTGGGCAGCCCGCGTATTGGCAATCCACCACTCGAAACAATAGAATGGCATAACCAAACAACTGGTTTAAAAATAGAGTATCAGGTTATTAATGATTTTTATGTATGGATGGGTGTTACTCGTAGTAATATTTCAGGAAATAATTCATGGTATCCCGATTTCTATAAAGGTAAAAAAACAAGTTTCACCCTGGGATTATCAGGAGGGTTTTGAGAGAAGGTTAAGGAGGCAGAAGGCGGAAGTTGAGGAATCCCGAGAATCGGGATGACGAAATCCACTGACGATCCGCCGTTAGCGGATGTCAGGGCAGGCCTGACCTTTAGCGTCGGGACTAAAAATTGACTCCAACAAATTTGAAGAAGCAGGAGCGTGGTATCTTTTATTTTTTACCACGGAGAACACGGAG
>DYKN01000039.1 GCA_020722575.1 Rikenella microfusus
ATATTGACTGGAAAGATCTTGACCAGCGAACTCGTGAATGGTATTGTGCATTACAGTTGATTAAAGAAAAACCCATATTAGGACACGGCATTGGCAGGGTGGAAGATCGGATGGTGGAAGAATATCTGAAAAACGGATGGGAAGAAGAAGCCAGATTAAGATATAATGCCCATAACCAGTTCCTTGAAACTCAGATGACATTTGGAATTCCCGGTACTTTAGCCTTGATCTGGATGCTTATTACTCCCATTATCTTCAGAAAACGCCTGCAATACCCTTCCCTTGCTACGGTATTCGTCGTAATGATGTCTTTTTTCCTTATGTTCGAATCTATGTTCGTACGTCAATGGGGAATAATGTTCTTCACTTTATTCTATTGTATCCTTGTCTTTCAGCAACGCGACGACAAATATATATTATCAAAACAAACCATTGTTACATAAAACAGTTACTTCAGGCATAATTTTTGTAAGATTCTTTTAAACTTTTAACTAACCTGTGAAAAACATTTCAGAATTAATACCAAATCTTTCCAGTTCACCGGTTTTGACTTTTGCTGGTTTTATATTTGCCTTTATTGTTACATGGCTTGGAATACCTGCTGTTAACAGACTTGCAAAGACAAAAAACCTTTATGATGTCCCTGTTAACCGTTCTTCCCATCAAAAACCTGTACCCCGTCTGGGGGGAGCAATGATTTTTGCAGGCGTTATCCTGGCCTCCGTTCTTTTTACCGACCTTGCTGCTGCAAGCGAACTAAAATATATTATAGCAAGTATGCTTGTCCTCTTTTTTATAGGTCTTAAAGATGATATTGTCTCTCTTACACCCATTAAGAAAGCAATTGGCCAGATTATTGCCGCTTTAATTATAGTGGTGCCGGCAAATATAAGAATAAACTGCTTCTATGGAATAATGGGTATTGATGAGGTTCCTTATATACCAAGCGTTATTGTTACATTGATCTTTATAACAGGACTGATTAACAGTATAAATTTTATTGACGGAATAGACGGACTTGCTTCGGGAATCGGAATTCTTGCATCAATTGTTTTTGGCATAATCTTTCTGTTATTTGAACATGTATCCTATGCAGTTATATGTTTTTCTCTTGCCGGGTCACTTGCAGCTTTTTTCTATTTCAATGTTGCAAGCAAAAAAAACAAAATCTTCCTCGGAGATACCGGATCAATGCTGATTGGATTTCTTCTGGCAGTCTTCACAATTTACCTTATTGAAATGCCAAATCCCGGGAACCCTCTTGAGAAAGCTTTTCCGATTGCACCTGCTATGTCGCTGGCAGTACTTTTTATTCCGATATTCGACGGTTTAAGGGTTAGCCTGATAAGAATAATAAACGGAAGATCAATGTTTCAGGCTGATAATAACCATATTCATCATAAATTGTTGAAAATTACAAAGAATCACCTGAAAACTACCGCAACTATACTGATTATTAACGCTTTGATGATTGCTTCAATTTATTTCTTGAAAAATCTTGGGAACAAATTATTAATATTAGTATTAATCCTGCTTGGTATTTTATTTGCAATTTTGCTTGGATTTAAATCTAGTGATTCCACGAAAAACTAAAAGAAAAAAGAAATATCTTCTAATATAAACAGGGAGCTCACATAACAGGTAAGCTCCCTTTTTTATTTCAATACTTTAAATACGTCTGCTTCAGCTTTTCTCTGTTCTCTATTATTAATAACAGTATCAAAGTAAGAGCAAATAAAACAGGTATAAGATATCTTCCGTAATATAATGCCCTGTTAACAGGTTTTACTGGCATTGTAAAATCACTCAAAACTGTAACAAGGTCCTTAAATATTGTTAATTGTCTTTCAACTTCCTGCCGCCTTATTATCAGGTTATAAATGTCATCATGAAGTAATTGTGTTTTATATTCCTGAAGAAAGATCATCTGCCCCCCTTCTTTTGGAATTAATCGCTTCGATTCTTCAAAATATTTGACTTTCTGAAGACTATCAAGTGATTCTATTTCGTAATCGAAACGGGCAAGCAAAGATTCATTTTGCATTTTCCTGAGCTCATTCTGCTGCTGAAAAAAATCATTTTTTTCAACAAAAGAAATCAATCCGTTTTTGATCTCACCAAGTTCCTGTGGTATTGTAGTTTTAACCCTGACGATAAATCTGTCCTGCATATAAACATTTATTGTATCGAGAGGATCATGATTCCTTTTGTAATCCGTCCAGTCAGGCACACCATCATTGCCCTTATCGACTACCCAGAAAGCTTCAATATCCTTAATGTATTTTACTTTACTCTCATCAACAGAAAGGGCAGATGCCAGTTCTTCTAAATTTTTTTCTTTACAATACGTGTGAAGCTTGTTGAAATATGTAATCATATCCGAATTGCTAATTACATTACTCCGTATAATGATTTCGGAGTTATAAAATTTTTCCGACGTTGATTTCATCAGATATGATCCGGCTATACCTAAGGCGAGGCTCAAACCGAGCCAGAGCCATTTTTTTAAAAGAAAGAAAAATGTATATAGAGAAGCCCTTCCAATTGCTTTGAATCCCCTGGACGTGGCTCTTCCCATGCGGTTAAACAAATCAAGAAGGTCTATTTCATCGTCTTTTTTGATTGGTGGTTTTAATTCTTCTGCCATTGTATAATAATTTTTAATTCAACAGTTAATATGAAGTAACTATTATTCTGTATGACTCAGTTTATCAAGTAGTATTGTGGCAAGCTTTTTAATTAATTGTTTATGATCCTGTATAAATTCTCCTGTTACCCTGTTTCCTAAAACCGCACAGATGGTTAAAGCTTTATGACCGAGCAATCCCGCCAATCCGTAAAGTGCTGAACTCTCCATCTCATAATTGCATATTGTTCTACCTCTGAATGAGAACGATGCAAGTTTGTTGTTTATTTCATTGTCGAATGTGTCAAGTCTTAATTTTCTGCCTTGAGGACCATAAAATCCGGGAGCAGAAATTGTTATACCTCGTATGAATGATTCATTCTGAAATAGCTCAATAAGTTGTTTATTTGCATTAACAGCATAAGGGTAGGGGAGGGTATCGGGCCATTCAAGATGACCTGCAAGAATGTCAGCAAGAGTAGTATCGAGCAGCCAGTCGTACCCTTCATAAAAATGTAATAACCCGTCAAAACCTACAGCCGTTTCGGTAAGTACGAACGATCCTGCAGGAACATCTTCCTTTAGTCCGCCCGATGTTCCCAGCCTGATAATATTCAACGATATGGGCTCGTCCTTTATAACTCCTGTTTCGAGGTCAATGTTGGCAATTGCATCGAGCTCGTTCAAAACAATATCTATATTGTCTGTTCCTATACCCGTGGAAATTACCGTTATTTCTGTGTCATTGTATGTTCCAGTTACCGTTCTGAATTCTCTGTTTTCTTTCCTTACCCTGATATCCTTTAGTAGCCCGGCTACTAAATCAACTCTGCCCGGATCACCTACAAGAATAATATTCTCAGAAACGTCTCCGGGATGAAGATGCAAATGAAAAATTGAACCGTCGGGATTCTTAATCAGTTCAGTCTGATTCATTAAATAAGTATTGCTTAATGGCCAAAATTAATATAATCTATCTTATCCAAAAAATTTTTATGAATATTGTTCATTATAATCTCAGAAAATAACTATAATTTGATAAAAATATAGAGAGGGTACAGATTAATATTCAGGTTACATATCTAAGGATAATTTTTATTAAGTAATCTGAAATTCTCGAGTATTTGCAAGATTATTGAAGTTTGTAAAGTTGTATGGAGATCTCTTAGTTAAAATAATTCATGGTATTTCCCGATATCTGGCTCTTTTAAAACCTAGCCAAAGATTCTAAACAGGAAATTTAAAATTCGCCCAAGAAAATATTTACCAACCAATTATCTTTGTAAAAAATTTATCAGTGATGATTCAAAGAATACAGACTCTTTATCTTTTTCTGGTTGTAGTTTTATCGATTATATTTCTAACAGGAGATCTTTTTGTTATAAATATTAAAAATGGAGAAATTATAAAATTAAATCTGATTCAAACTGATAATCTATTATTAAACAATTTTAATAGAGTAAGCCTGACATTGTTTAAGATATCTTTTTTTATTTCAATAACAATTGCTTCAGCGTCATTTGTTTCAATATTTCTTTTCAGGAAGAGGAAATTGCAAAAATATTTTACTCTATTTTCTACAATTTTATCCTTTGTTCTCACTGCTATTTCTTTTTACCTGCTCTATTTTTTTTCAAAAATGCCTGATTCGGAGGTAATTTCAGGAGTAAGATTGGTAATTCCACCGGCGTTATTCCTTTTTACCATTCTTGCTGTTAGAGGTATCGTAAATGATGAAAAGTTAATAAAATCGTATGAGAGGTTAAGGTAGCAGGTTTAAATGATCTGCATATTTTCCTGTGATGTAATTTTTTCGCAATAAAGACATTTCAACGCCACACTTTTTTTCGAAACTACTCTGAATTTTGTTTTTATATTTTCGTGGTTGGTAATGCATTTAGGATTCATACATTTTGCTATTCCTATTATTATATCGGGAACCTCCACCACTTTTTTTTCAACAACCTCATAACCACGAATAATATTAAGTTTTGCTTCAGGCGCAACCAGAGCTATTCTGTTGATATCTTCATCCTCAAAAAATTTATCGGATATCTTGATTATTGCTTTCTTTCCCAGTTTCTTGCTATCAAGATTGGTCCCGAAGGTAATCTGATTGTCAATGTGATCCAGACCAAGAATCTGTATTACCTTAAATAAGGTTTTTGCCGGGATATGATCTATAACTGTCCCGTTCTCAATTGCACTTACGCTAAGCTGTCTTCCTTCCTTCATGATGTAAAAATTATAAAACACCTAAAATAGAACATAATATTGCCTGCCTTACATAAACTCCATTCATAGTCTGCTCAAAATAATATGCTTTTGGGTTTTCATCAACATCAGTATGAATTTCATTAACTCTGGGCAAAGGATGGAGTATTTTGAGATTTGGTTTAGTATTCTTGAGCATCGAATTTCTAAGCACGTATATGTTTTTAACTTTTTCATATTCAATAGGGTCAGAGAAACGTTCCTTTTGTACGCGTGTCATATAGATAATATCGGCTTTTGATATGATGTCGGTAAAGTCAGTATGTTCGTAGTATTTCAGCCCTATATTCTCAAGGTAAAGCTTATATTCTTCTGGCATCTTTAGTTCTTCAGGAGAAATAAAATTGAAAGTAGTTTTCCACCTTGCCATTGCCATCATTAGCGAATGAACAGTCCTACCATACTTAAGATCTCCAACCAGAAATACATTAAGATTATCAAGTGTACCCTGTGTTTTTTTAATGGAATAGAGGTCTAGTAATGTCTGGGTCGGATGCTGATTTGCTCCATCTCCTGCATTTATAATTGGCACCCTTGATATCTCACTGGCATATCTGGCACTACCCTCGAGTGGATGGCGCATAACAATCAGATCACAATAGTTACTGACTGTTTTAATAGTATCTTTAAGGCTTTCTCCTTTTGATACTGATGATGTTGAAGAGTCAGCAAATCCAATAATGCGCCCTCCCAACCTGTTAATTGCACTTTCAAAACTAAGCCTTGTGCGCGTAGAAGGTTCGAAAAAAAGTGTTGCCACTACTTTCCCGGCAAGTAATTTTCTTTCAGGTTCACTTTCAAAGTCACCTGCAAGTTCAAGAATCTTTAAAATCTCATCGGTTGATAGATCATCAATTGATACTAAGCTTTTATTTTTCATTAACTTACAGAGTTGTTGTATATCTTAATAATATCTCAAAAAAGATATTATAAAAATAAGTAAGTTTTATGATTACAATATCAGATTTTAAGAAAAAACAATCTTTAACAAAATAAGCATCGGTTAAAACAGTTTTAATTCAATATCCTGATACTCCTGTAATCTGCTCATAACCTGTGTGTAATGTGATTTTCTGATACTTGCTCTTATTGTACAGCTTTCCATAAACTGTTGTGATTCAATTATGCAATTCAGGTCGTTTAGAATTCTCATAACAGCATTTAATCGTTTGTATGGAAAATTGATTTCGAGGTGCTTTAAAACATAGCATTCAATAATTTCAGCTTTATTAAGTGCTTCTGCCGATGCTGTTTTATATGCATTGATGAGTCCGCCCGTCCCGAGAAGTGTGCCTCCAAAATATCTGACTACTACAACCATTGTATTTGTCAGGTTTCTTGCATTTATCTGACCGAGAATAGGCTTTCCCGCCGTTCCCTGTGGCTCACCATCGTCACTTTGACGCTGAATAGACCTGTCAGCACCAATAATATATGCATAACAATGATGCCTTGCATCATGATATTCTTTTCTGTATTTGTCAAGTATTTCCTTTGATTCCTCAACCGATGCTATATTGTGAGCAAAAGCAAGAAACCTGCTACCTCTATCACGAAATATACCTGTTGATACTCCTTTTACAGTGAGATATTTATCATCATCTTCAGCCATTTATACTTTTCCTTTTAATTTTTCAATCAATAAGTTACAAATGGTGTGAGCAAGATTCAGATCAGTACCTTTTAGAAAGGCAATTCTTTCAATTATCCTCCCATGCCGGAGATCATTTTCACCAAGACCAATCTCCGGCAATATACTCTTTACTTTCATTTTTAACGATGACCATTTATCCTCATTTACAGGTTCGGAAATTAATTGATTATGATTTTTATTTATATTATTTATACCCGATAGGGTATAAGCATAAATCATAACTGCTTGAGCAAGATTCAATGAAGGGAATTTATTTTTCATTGGAACAGATGATACAATATCGCATAGTTTCATTTCATCATTTGTAAGGCCTGATTCTTCCCTGCCAAAAACAATTGAAACATTGTTTATATGTTCTGATCTGGCTAATAAAAAGTTAAAAAGATCCTCTGATGAAATTTTATCTTTTCTAATTTTCCTTTCTCTGGCACTTGTAGCAACTGAAAAATCAGAATCTTTTAGAGCCTCTGCGAGTGAATTGAATACATTTGCCTTCTCGAGTATATCATACGATCCGTGGGCAACAGTTTTTGATTTACCATCTTTCCATTCGACTGGATTAACAAGCACCAGAGTATCAAAACCCATTGTTTTGATTGCTCTTGCACTTGCACCAATATTTTCAGGTACTTTCGGCTCAACTAGCACAAATCGGACTCTCATTTTTTATATGGTCAATTAAAAAAATTGAAAGCATCTCAAATCCTGACTATAGCAAAGATAGTGCTAACCAAAATAATTTTGGTATTTTTGCTGAAAATTTAATCTGTCAGAAAATGGGTGTAAATCTTGATGAGAAGGATCTCGATAAGTTGATTGTTGTGGGCGACAGGATACTTATTAAACCAAAAATGCCACAATCAAAAACTCAGACTGGCCTTTTTTTGCCACCCGGAGTAAGTGAAAATGAAAAAGTACAGGTTGGCTATGTGTTGAAAGTGGGCCCAGGTTATCCTATTCCAACTATTGTTGATAGCGATGAACCCTGGAAAAACAAGTCAAATGAACCGAGATATGTTCCACTTCAGCCGAAAGTTGGAGATCAGGCGGTTTATATGCAGAGTCAGGCAATTGAAATCGAATTCAACAAGGAAAAATACATAGTTGTACCACAATCTGCTATACTTCTGCTTGTAAGAGATGAGGGACTATTCGACTAATATCAGTATTTCATCAGGTTGTACTTACCAAATATATGATTCTTATGTATTTTCATTATAAATAGCAATTTCCTTGAACTCTTTTAAGAAATTTTTGGTTTCTTCTTTCCACCTTTCTTTTTCAATCTTCATTGGAATCCCTTTGAGAAGTGATTCCCTCAGGATGTTATCACCGGATAAAATATCGAAAGGCACTAGTTTTTCTTCATATTCGTATGGAGGATCATTGAATTTGACCATGCCGGCATCACATGTTCTTATGATAGAATCAATAACTTCGACAGCAGCGTAAACAGGTTCAAATATTTTTAAATTAGTCACGTGGATTTGTAAACCATTGCAATATTCCCCCGTATATTTATTAAATGTAGGTATAAAACCGTGCATTCTGAAACGGCAACCTGGAATATTTTTATCATTAAGATGTTTGAGAAGCCTATAAGGGTCAATAAATGGTGCTCCGAAAAGTTCAAAGGGGATAGTTGTTCCTCTGCCTTCTGAAATATTCATTGCTTCTAAAAGAACCATCCCGGGATAAACAATTGCTGTACTCGGAGCTGGCATGTTAGGGGAGGGAAGAACCCATGGCAGGCCTGTGTCATAGTACATCATTTTTCTATTCCAGTTTTTCATGGTAACTACCTTAAGATCACACTTTTTTATATGTTTTGCTTTAATCCATAGAGCAATTTCACCAATAGTCATTCTATGACAAAGAGGAATTGCTGCCCCACCTACAAAAGTAAAATAACTCTCTTTAAGAACAGGACCGTCAAAATCAATACCCGCAATTGGATTGGGTCTGTCAAGCACATAAACCGGAATTCCTTTCTCAGCACATGCCTCCATACAATTTTTCATTGTCCATGCATATGTGTATAGTCTTGCACCTACATCCTGTAGATCTATTATTAAAGCATCAATGTTTTCAAGCATCCTGCTATCCGGCTTCCTCATTCTGCCATATAAACTGTAAACAGGTATTCTATATAACGGATGCTGATATCCTTCCCATTCAATCATATTGTCCTGAGTCTGGCCAAATAAACCATGTTGCGGCCCGAATATAGCTGAAAGTTCCAGTTGTTTGTTTTCATATATCAGGTCAATTATATGAATAAAGTTTGTGTTAACACTTGGAGCATGACATAAAACACCTACTCTTTTACCTTTTAACTGACCTGGTATATTCTCAAGAAAAATTTGTAAACCTGTAATTACCATAATAATTATTTTGATATCTGATGCAAAATAATTCAATAATTCCTTTTATGGCTATGCTTGTTCAAAATTCTTTTATATGTTTATGAGATTAAAAATTTCAATCATGAGAATAAGTATTTATCTGACAATTACAATATTTCTGGCACAATGTTTTTTTGTTACTGCCCGGAAGGATTCATTAACAACGATGAATATGACTTTTGGAATACGTTAGCAGATTTTCGGTCGATAACAAAAAATTAAAGGAGCTATGATATAAACCGGAGAATCTCGACTCTACATTATGAAATATAGGATGCCACAGAAGGAATTAGTGTAAAGAGATGGATATGAATTTGTTTACCAGTGATATAACAAAAATTTTAATCGAATGCAAAAATCTCCAAAAAATTAGTGTCATTATTCTATTTTGTCCAACTAAAATGATCTTTCTTTGTTATAAAATAATGCATTATTATGGGTTTAAAATTTATAATCATGAAAAACAGAGTTATTTTTTTTGCAGTAATTATTTTATCAATTTACCTTTTCTCGCATCCGGATCTTAATGCAGCAGATGGTAACTTTCCCCGAAGGCCTTTAAACATCATTCTTTTCATAGGAGATGGAATGGGGGTGGCTCAGGTAAGTGCAGCGATTGCAGTAAGTGATAATACCCTTGTTGTAGAGCGTTTTAAATATGCTGGATTATGCAAAACCTCTTCTTCAAGCAATTATGTTACGGATTCTGCTGCTGCTGCAACTGCAGTAGCTTGTGGCGTAAAAACAAAGAACGGGATGTTAGGAATGAGCCCTGATTCTGTTAGTGTTATTTCAATTATGGAACTTGCTAAAAGAAATGGCTTATCAACTGGTGTTGTCAGCACAAGTGCGGTTACCCATGCAACACCTGCCGGATTTGTAGCCCACAATGCTGGAAGAGGAAATTATGAGGAAATTGCACTTGATTTTCTTAAAGGAACAGTCGACGTTTTCATCGGTGGTGGTTCAAACCATTTTCTTAAAAGAAAAGATGGGAAAGATCTGACTTCCGATCTAAGAAAAATGGGTTATGATGTAGTATTTACTCTCGATGAACTTATGAAATCCAGCTCAGAAAAAATTGCTGGTCTCCTTGATACAGTTCACATGGCCAGGTCACTCGATAATCGTTTCGGAATGCTTGAATCGATGACTGCAAAGGCTGTTGAAGCACTGAGTAAAAATAAGAAAGGTTTTATTCTTATGGTGGAAGGTTCTCAGATTGATTTTGCCGGCCACGCTCAGGACCTGGACTGGAACATTTCAGAAGTACTCGATATGGAAAGAGCCGTTGATTGGGCATTCAATTATGCTGAGAAAAGCCGGAACACTCTTGTAGTGGTTACCGCAGATCATGAAACAGGAGGACTTGCTCTAACCGGAGGCAATCTTATAAAAAAATCTGTAAATGGAGTATTTGCAACAAACGGTCATACTGCTGTTCTGGTTCCGATTTTTTCACATGGTCCAGGTGCTGAAAAATTTACCGGTATAATGGATAATACAGATTTTTTCCCGAAATTTAAAGAGTTATTGAAGCTCAAATAGTTGATGACTGCGGGAAAAAAGAATAATAAAGAAAATGATGGGAAAAATCTTCCTCTTGTCGAACATTTTTTTTCGATACAGGGAGAAGGATATCACTCTGGCAAGCCAGCATATTTTATTCGACTTGGTGGTTGTGATATAGGATGCCGCTGGTGCGATTCCCCATATACATGGAACCCGGATGTTCACCCCATCGTACCGGTTGATGAAATATTGAATTTTATTACTAATTCTGGCACGGATTCTGTTGTTGTTACCGGCGGCGAACCTCTTATGTGGAACCTTGACTATCTTTGCAATAAATTGAAAGAAAAGAATCTGGTAACTTTTCTTGAAACATCAGGAGCATATAAATTAACAGGAGTATGGGACTGGATATGCCTTAGCCCCAAAATCTCCCGAAAACCCGATGAAAAAATATGGCAAATCGCTGATGAACTAAAAATTATTGTTGGTGATGTTAATGATTTCAGATGGGCTGAGGAGTGCAGACTTAAAGTAAAGAGTGATTGCGTTCTTTACCTGCAGCCTGAATGGAAAAGGTTTAAAACAATAATTCCTGAAATTGTTGAATATGTGAAACAGAACCGACAATGGCGAATATCATTGCAGATCCATAAATATATGAATATACCCTGAAGTGAAAATAGACAGTTTAATATTATTTTGGTGCGTTTTTTTCTCATTTTCCATTGATTCTGCAGCACAGAAGTTTCATACAAATTCACAGAGGGCTCTGAATGCTTATAATGCCGGCCATAAACAATATGAGTTTCTTTACTTCGAAAGTGCTGAACAGTATCTTAAAGAAGCAATAAAATTTGATAAACGTTTCTACGAAGCTTATGCACTCCTTGGTGAAATGTATTACAAGCTTCGAAGGTTCAGTGAGTCAGCATTTTATTACAGGGAGGCAGTTAACATAGATTCATCTTATAATAAATCTGTTTTTTATATTTTAGCAAATGCTGAACTTATGTCGGGTGAATACGAAAATGCATTAAGGCACTTCAAAACTTTTCTTCAATTTGATAATGGCGATGAGAAGAAACGTACAGCTGCAATAAAGGGAATCAATAACTGCGAATTTGCTGTCAATGCAATCCAGAAACCTGTTCCATTCACCCCTGAAAGTGTTGGTGATGGTATTAACAGCGAACATGATGAGTATTGGCCATCTATTACCGTTGATGGTCAGATGCTTCTGTTTACAAGGCAGGAGAGGGGAGAAGGAAGACCAAATATTAGAAATCAGGAAGATTTTTATATAAGCCGTCTGGTCAATAACGGATGGAGTAAGGCTTTTAATGCCGGTCAACCTTTAAATACGCCTCAGAATGAAGGTGCTCAAGGCGTTACAGCTGACGGCACAGGAATGTATTTTACAGCATGTGATAGACTTGAAGGAATGGGAAGATGCGATTTATATTTTTCTTCTTTTGATGGTGAAAAATGGTCAAAGGGAATAAACCTTGGCCCTCCGGTTAATACCCGATACTGGGAAGCACAACCATCAATTAGCTCTAACGGTAAGATGCTTTTCTTTGCAAGTAATCGGCCTGGTGGCATTGGAGGAATGGATATATGGTACTCAACCATAGATAGTGCTGGAAACTGGAGTATTCCGGAAAATCCCGGGAAAATTATTAATACGCCAGATGATGAAATGTCGCCCTATATCCATTTTGACGGAAAAACTCTCTACTTTTCGTCAAATGGTCATCAGGGTATGGGAGGATTCGATATCTTTTACTCAAAGATGAACGATGATACCACATGGTCAGAACCTGTAAATATTGGATATCCTATCAATACATATAACGATGAAACAGGGTTGATTATAGATGCTTCAGGAACTAAGGCATATTTTTCATCAATAAGAGATGAAAAGAAAGGAAAAGACATCCTTTATTTTGAATTATATGAAGAAGCAAGGCCTAATCCGGTTTCCTATTTTAGAGGGAGGGTTATGGATAAAGAGACGGGAAAGTTGCTCTCGGCAACATATGAACTTATTGATCTGAAGTCGGGGACAATTATAGCAGATGGATTATCAGGAACTGACGGTAGCTTCCTCGTATGCCTTCCGTCGGGATGTAATTATGCTTTAAATGTTAACAAGAAAGGTTATCTGTTTTATTCCGATAACTTTATGATGGAAGGCATTCATACTTTAACGGAACCGTTTGTTAAAGATGTTTTCCTGACTCCTTTAAAAACAGGAGGAACAGTTTTGCTTTCAAATGTATTTTTTGAATTTGATTCATGGGAACTCAAACCAGAATCAGTAATAGAACTTATGAAACTGCACAAACTATTGACTGAGAATCCCGGAATACACATTGAGATCGGAGGTTATACAGATTCAATCGGAACGGCACAATATAATAAGATCTTATCAGAACGACGTGCTATGTCTGTTGTTAATTTTCTGACTGCAATGGGTATATCATCTGACAGACTTTCATATAAAGGTTATGGTTCATCATTTCCCGTAGCTGATAATGCTTCTGCTGCAGGAAGACGCCAGAACAGGAGAACAGAAGTTAGAATAACCAGAGGTAATTAAAAAATGAGACCAACGGCGGGTCTCATTTTCTGCAGACTGATTGACTTCAAATATATATCAGATAGCGATTCTGGTATCATTAATTTTATTATACATGTAATGAACTGTATCAGCTTTTTTGACTGGTACTGAAAAGTATACAGCACTTCCGGATACACCAGTACTTTCAATCCATATCTTTCCACAAAGAATTTTTGCAAGTTTTTTGACAACAAGCATATTTACAACCGCAGGGGTATCATTATATTTTAATAACATTGCCTGTAAATCATCCGAATTGATTATTTCCGTATTCTTCTGATATCCACAACCGGTATCAATAACATAAAACACCAGTTCATTCCCAGACAATTTACTTCCAATTTTAATGTAACCCTTTTTTGTATTATTTACAGCATTCAGGAAAAGATTACGCAATACTCGAATTACCCTGTAAGTATCAATGTAAACTTCCTCCTGATCGTCAATCTGGTCCTCAATGATCAGAACCAGATCCTCATAATTATGCCGTGTCATGATTGCCCTGACCTCTGAGATTAGTTCATTAAAAATAGAACCAATATTGCAGAGCTTTGGTTCAGCTTTTGAATTACCCGTATCAATGATAGCTGAATCAAAGAAATTGTCAAAGAGAAACATTAATTGTTCACAGGAGCTTAGTATATAGTTGCTAAATTCTACCCTTTCTTCATCAGTGTAATTTTTATTGTTCAAAAGAAATGAGAATGATATAATTGAATTCATATGAGTCCTCATTTCATGAGATAGACCCGTAAGTAAAGTAGTACTATGTATTAATTCTTCAGCTCTTACGTTATCTGATCCGTCACATTTTATAATATCTTCATTTGTCCCCAAAGCCATCTTAATAGTCGTATTTCTAATATATACTGTATTTACTATGTTATCAAGGTATTGATCAATTTTTATCTTAATTTTCTTAATATTTGTTTTGCTTTTCTGGCGTAAATACTATTTGATTCGACTATATTATTGAGTTCAGTTTTTGCTTTCTCAGAATCTCCTGATTTCATCAAAGACAGAGCTAAATACCAGCGGGCATTGTCAATGTAGAGGTTGTTCCCATCATTTATAATCTTTCTGAATGACTCTTCTGCAACATCGTAATTATTTGTCTGAATAGAAGCAATACCGTAAATAAGGAGTGCTTCTATATGTTCAGGTCGGCTTAAAAGATATTCTTTCAAATTGGCAATAGCTAGTTCATACTCTCCTTTGTTATATAAATCCAATGCCTTTCTATACTGAATTCCGATGCTTGAATTATCTGACTCGGCAGTACGGACTATGCCTCCAGGGTTATATATGGTAAAACTTTTTTCATAGATAGCTTCAGGTGGTTGATTTTTAAAAGTTATCAGAAAAGATGCTCCAAGCACAACGAGAATTGTTATTACTGCTGCCGAACGCAAAATTGCTTTTTTACTGACAATTTTGATAGTTTCTTTTTCTTCTCTGGCAACCTTTATTGTTTTAAGCTTCATTCTGAGGTTCAAAATTTCCTGATTGGCAAGCACTTCATCAGTTTTTTTCCTCAGCATTATTTCGGATTTCAAAGCATCATTACCTTCCAACTCTTTTTCAAACCATTCTCTTTCAGCATGGTCCATCTCACCAGAAAGATAACGCTCAATAAAATATGAATAATCAATTGTCTTCATGATATGTAATTTAATAAGTTAATAATCAACATAAACTGAAAATAAATTTATTCATGTCCTCATATTCGAAAACTATTCTATAAATAATGGTCTGAATTGATTTACCACCAATAGAAGTTATAATTAACTCAAACCTTTATTTGCTAATAAACAACATCACCAATCAATTAAACAACATCACCAATCAATTAAACAACATCACCAATCAATCACACATCAATCACACAATGCAAACATCAAAATTCAATAGTACCACTCAGCCTCAATCTATCCAACTATAAATATCTACGCCCCTTTTCCCTCGAAAAACTAATGTATTAACCTTTTTATATGTAACTATGATTAATACCAGATTACATCATTAATCCGGGAAAGGGATTTTACATATAATTCACTCAACAACTGCCTGTATCTAGTATTTTAGGCAGAAATTATTTCAAAAAACCAGTATTTTTTATTTAAATTATCAATACTTTATTGGAGGAGGAGGAGGTACCATAACCGGCTCATCGCCACCATCACTATTACCACCACGAATGGCTATCATTTCTTCATTTGTAAGAGCGAATGCTGCAAAATAATCAAAATCCCCTGTTAAATTTCTTGTTTTCATAGCTTTTAATTTTTTAAGTTTGACATTGATACTTTTTTGGGTAATTCATTTTTATATATACATGTCGGAAAGAATCAATTTGTGACACAAAAAATCGAAAAAAATTAAAAAAAATTATAATTATCTGAAAATCAATTAAATAAAATTATGCAAGTTTTGCTTCCTGATTTTTTTATCTTTATATTTATGCTCTGTTTTTAATGAAATTTGATTCATTAAAAGGAAAATTTGTATATATGAAGGAGAAATGATTCGGAAGATTTCTACATTTATTCTGGCATTTATTCTATTGCATCTGATTGAAAAACCTGTGCTCTCAGCAGATTATTGTCCTGCTTTTTTAAGTGTCGTAGATAATATTGATGATACACTCTTTAAAATGACTGATACAATTAGTACTCCAGAAAATATTTTTAAAAAGCTCGAATCTGCATTTCAGCAAAATAATATTTCTCTTATACGCTTACTTTCTGAGAGTTTGATCTATTTAATTAATAATAACAAAATTACAGATAATTCTTTTTTATCCAGAGCATATTATCTTATTGGGGCTTCCTTGTCTGTAACAAAAAGAGAATCAGAATCGTTTTTCTATTTTGATAAAGCATTAAAGATTGCTGAGATGAACGGTGATGATGGGCTAAGAAGCCGAATATTATATTTCATGGGATATACCTGCGATAAAATTGGCGATCATCTTAAATCCCAGAGATATTTTTCCGAATCACTTGAACTGAAAAAAAATCTTTTCGGACCAACTTCTCCAGAACTTTTGCCGGTGATAATTTCTCTTTCCATTTCTCAAATCGGTTTGAGAGATTATATGAATGCCATTGAGACTATTAACTATGGACTTAAGATTGTATCAGAAAATAAAATGTTCAAACCTGTACCGGAAGACCTTGCTTTACTATATCAGAACAAAGGAATTGCACTTACAATGATATCGGAATATAAACAGGGTATATTGAATCTTCAGAGAGCTCTTGATATATATGAATCAACAAAATCATCATGGAATGACAATTTACTTAATCTGATCAACAACATTGCAACTGCATATTATTATCTGGGTGAGGAAGAAAAAAGTGTTAATTATTACGAAATGGGTTACAGGAGGATTTCAGACCTCAATTCTATGGTTTCATTCTATTTTGCTTTAAACTATGCAAGGTTGCTTGGACGAATAGGGGAAAAGGCAAGGGGAGAGCAAATTCTTAAAGAGACTATTTTCAGGTTAGAAAAATTTTATGATAAGAAGTCAAGGGAATATACTGTAATGATTACCAGTTATGCAGGGTATCTCCGAAGTAATCAGATAGATATTTTGAGACCACTCAAAATCTATGAGTCAGCTTATGATTATGCAAGAAATCACCCATGGGACAGAAATTTGAACTTACAGATCTCAATGGGATATGCTCTTTCTTTGATGGAAAACGGCATGGCTTCAATAGCATATGATTCCATTAGAGTCATAATATTCAGAAGTCTTGACCTTGAGTTACCTGATGACCCTTTCATTAATCCTCCAAGGGAATTATTAAAAAATGATTTGATAATGTGGGAGTTATTGAAAACTAAATATGTTATTTTAAGAGATCTATTTGAAAAAACAGGTGCTCCTGAGATGATAAAAAAAAGTGCTGAAACGGCAGAACTGCTTGTTTATATTCTTGAAAATATACGGCTTAACATAGGTGAAGAAGAAAGCCGGTTACAGTTTGGAGAAAGATACAGAGATTCATATATTTATGTTATTGATAGTTACGAAAATTGTTATTCTCTTTATGGCGACAATACTTATCTGGAAAAGATTTACGAATTTTCTGAAAGAAGCAAAGCTGCAAGCCTTTTATCGTATACACGTGAATTGAAAGGAATAAGACATCATATTCCTGCTGATCTTGCAGCCCTTGAGAAGGAATCTGCAATCAGGACGGGATTCTATACTTCCCGAATAGCTATCGAAAACAATTCAGGTAATCCTGATAGAGAAAAAATTAAAGTTTATACAGAAGAATTACTGGCTGCCATTAATAAAAGAGATTCATTAATAAACTTATTTGAAAAAAATTATCCTGAGTATTATAAAATGAAATATGATACAAAGGTCGCTTCGCCTGAAACTGTTTTAAGAAATTCAGGGAAGAATTCAAATTTTCTCAGCTATTTACTAAATGATTCAGTTCTGTATATAATACTTATTAACAGAAATCATCTGAAGTTTAATAAAATACCAATTGATTCAGGATTTTTTAAGAATGTAAACCTTCTCAGAAGGTTGCTGTCAAATCCGGTTATGGAAGGTAAAACACTCGATTCATATCTGGATTTTCAACGAGCAGGTTATTACCTGTATACAGTATTGATAAAACCTGTTGAAGATTATCTTATATCTGGCAGGCTTATAATATCTCCAGATAATGAATTATCATTTGTCCCTTTTGAAATAATGTTATATTCCGACAAAAATGACTCGAGTCTTTGTTATAACAATCTGAATTATCTTATGAAAAAATATGATATTTCCTATTCATATTCTGCCACTTTGCTTGCCGAAACCGAAAGGACTAAACCATCTTTGTTTAACCAGGGTGCAATATTTGCCCTTTCTTATTCTGACAATACTGGTGAATCTATCAATGATAACAATAGGTTATATCCTTCCATTTTGTCATTGAGATATTCCTTAAAGGAAGCGGCATATGTTTCACGAAAAATTTCAGGAGATCTGTTTGTCGACAAGAAGGCTATAAAAGAGACATTCCTTAAGGAAGCAGGGAAATACGATATTATACATATGGCAATGCATACCCTGATTGACGGTGCAGTTCCATTTAATTCTGGTTTAATATTTTATGGTAGTACCCGGGATACCACCGAAAGCAATTTTCTAAGACTCTATGAGATATATGGAATGCAGACGAATTCAAAAATGACTGTCCTGAGTTCCTGTATGACAGGATCTGGAACAATGTATTCAGGAGAAGGTGTACTTAGCCTGGCAAGAGGTTTTATAATGTCAGGAAGTAAGTCGGTCATTATGTCTCTCTGGGAAGTTGATGATATGTCGGGAACAGATATAGTCAGGATGTTTTATAAAAATCTGAAGTCAGGCCTTTCGAAAAGCCATGCATTGAAAAAAGCACGTGAGGCTTACCTGAAAAAATCCGATATGAGACTTTCACATCCCTTTTATTGGGCTCCACTGGTTATTTACGGGGATAATAATCCATTATACTTCAATAAATTTGTTGCCCTTTCACTGGGTGTAATCATTTTATTTACAGGGATCATTAGTGTGATTTATTATAAAAAACGCATGTAATCAATATACTCAGGATCTGATTTTATTATTTCAATTAAAGCTTCCTTACATAAATATTTTTTTCTTCTTGCATAAGTATCACTTTTGAAGTTCATTTTCATTGCTATCTCTTCAAACGAAGCTCCACCGTAAAAAAGTTTTAATACTTCCTGGCATTCGGGTTTAAGTTTCTCAAAAGATCGTGTAAGAATCTTTTCATAAAGGTTTTCAGCTAATTCTTCCTCATTTTCATCGGGAAATTCAAAACCTGATATCTCTTCGGTTCTTGATTTATGCCTCTGCTGATTATTCCAGATATTTCTGGCTATACCGAAAAAAAATCCTCTAAGGTCGCTCGTAAGCTCAAAATTGTTCTGAAGGATCTTTTTGTATAATAAAATTATAGTTTCCTGAAAAACATCATGGGCGTCGTCTGCAGAACCATTATTTCTGATAATATGATTTTTTATTAGTTTGAAATAGTTATTATAGAGATAATTAAGAATTGTATCGTCCTGTTGGCGAATTCCTTCTATAATGTCATTATCTGAATATTTCCCCAGCAATCCCCTGAAGATTACCTTAAAATGAACAAATATACTATTTCCTATAATATATTATTGTTGCGTTCTGTTGAGTTTTTTGATTAAACTGAAATTTTAAACACCTTTGTTAAAAATGAATATATTTACCCTATAATAATCTGATTACAACTGATGTCATTTCCATTTGTCAATCAACCTGATGCCATGGATTGCGGGCCTGCATGCCTCAAAATGATTTCTGCATGGTATGGGAAAAATTTTACACTTGAAACTCTGAGAAAAAAGTGTTACATAACACGTGAGGGTGTATCATTTCTCGGTCTGTCAGAAGCAGCGGATTCACTTGGCTTCAGAACTGTTGGTGTTAGAGTACCTTTCAGTACCCTTGTCAGGGATGTTCCATTACCCTGTATTGCACACTGGAAGCAAAAACATTTCGTTGTTGTTTATCAGATAACCAAAAAACATATTCGTGTTGCCGATCCTGCAATTGGACTTATGAAATATACTTATCAGGATTTTATCACCAACTGGTCAGGAACGGTTGTGGGAGGCGAACCATCAGGACTTATTCTCATGCTGGAGCCTAAACCGGCATTTTACTCAATCGAAGACGAGCATGAACATAAGAGAGGTTTTCAATTCTTATGGAAATATTTCAAACTTTATAAAAAATATTTTTACCAGTTGTTCCTGGGCCTTCTTCTGGCCAGTTTGATTCAGCTTATGATGCCTTTTATTACACAATCAGTAATCGATATAGGTATTAACAATAATGATATAGGCTTTATTTATCTTATTCTATTCGCTCAACTTGCCCTTGTTGCAGGACGTTTCTCGGTTGAATATATCCGGAATTGGTTGCTGCTTCATCTGGGGGCAAGAATAAATGTGGCGGTGGTTTCTGATTTCCTTCATAAACTTATGGGATTGCCAATCTCATATTTTGATACCAAACTTACCGGTGATATTCTTCAAAGAATTGAGGATAATAACAGAATTGAGGATTTCCTGACCTCTGCATCTTTAAGCATAATGTTTTCTTTTTTTAACCTGATAGTTTTTGGAATAGTCCTGGCTATTTTTAATATCAAAATACTCCTTTTATTTTTGATAGGTACTTTGTTTTACCTGGGATGGATTTCCCTTTTTATGAGAAAAAGAGCGATTCTCGATCATATGCGATTTAAACAGATGTCAGCTACAAGCAGTAAATTGATCCAGATCGTAAATGGTATGCAGGAGATCAAACTGACGCAAAGCGAGCTGACAAGAAGATGGGAATGGGAAAATCTACAGGCAAGTCTTTTTCAACTCAGGGTCAAAGCTCTCAGTCTGCTTCAATATCAGTCGGCAGGAGCTACCTTGATAAATGAAGTCATGAATATTCTCATTACAATTGTGTCAGCAACCACAGTGATTAAAGGTGAAATGACCCTCGGTATGATGCTTGCGGTTCAGTTCATAATAGGTCAGATGAATGTTCCTGTAAATCAGATTATTTATTTTTTCCGGATTTCGCAGGATGCCAAACTCAGTCTTGACAGACTTTCAGAAGTACACTCAATGGAGGATGAGGAAGTCGAGCCTGAATCCAGACTGAAAAAAATGCCTGAAAGAAAAGATATATATATCAACAATCTTTCATTTCAGTATGAAGGCCCCCGGTCGCCTTATGCACTGAAAGACATAGATCTTATTATCAGGGAGAATAATATTACTGCCATTGTCGGCACAAGCGGAAGTGGAAAGACTACTCTCCTGAAGATGATTCTGGGTTTCTATAAACCAGTAACAGGGGAAATAATTGTTGGTGATACACGCCTTGAAAATATTAGCCTGAAAACCTGGCGTAAAAGGGTAGGAGCAGTAATGCAGGATGGGTATATATTTGCTGACACAATCGCAGCAAATATTGCACCTGGCGTTGAAACAATTGATGAAGAAAGGCTATTTAAAGCCGCTGAAATTGCAAATATCAGAGGATTTATTGAATCACTGCCCCTTGGATATAATACGAAAGTCGGAATGAATGGACATGGATTGAGTGAAGGGCAGAAGCAGAGGATACTTATTGCACGTGTCGTATATAAAGATCCTGAGATAATTATTTTCGATGAGGCAACAAATTCACTGGATGCAAACAGTGAAAAAGTGATTGTTAATAATTTAAAAAGCTTTTACAGTGGAAAGACTGTTATTATTGTTGCCCATAGACTAAGCACGGTCCGCGATGCCGATAAAATTGTTGTCCTTGACAACGGACATATCGTCGAATCAGGCACTCACAACGAACTAATATTTAAAAAAGGGGCCTATTTTAACCTGGTTAAAAATCAACTTGAATTGGGAAATTGAATGCGTATTTTAACACTGTATAGTATTGAATGACATTAAAAAGACATGAAATAAGATACTCCGAACCCGTAAGAGAAATTATGGGAAGCCCACCGGGGAAAACGGTAAGATGGGGAACTGCTGTTATCTTTATAATTTTTATACTTTTTATTTTTTTTGCATGGCTGATTAGATACCCTGATATCGTTATTGCACCGGTTGAAATTACAACGGAGAATCCACCTGCTCCACTGGCTGTAAAAACCACAGGTCGCATTATGCATCTGCTTGTAACTGACAGACAAAAAGTAACTAAAGGTGAAGTTGTCGCTGTTATGGAGAATCCGGCCGCATACTCAGAGATAATTAGGCTCCGGAATTTTATAGATACATTCAAAATCAAAAGCGAAATACAAACAGGCTATATCCCGACATTACAGAATCTGGGAGAATTGCAACCATATTTTGAAACCTTTTGCAAAGCCATTAATGATATCGGAAATTTTCTGAAGAATGATTATTATGGGGCTAAAATAAATGCTGTCAATGAGGAAATAAGGGCACTTAAAATCTATATTGGTAAACTCCATAACACAGAAAAATTCTATCAGGAAAATTTTCTTCTGGAATATAATAAGTTTCGTCGCGATTCGGCACTTAATGCTGGAAAATCAATTGCACAGGCTGAATACGAAAATTCACGTCAGGCGCTTATCAGACAACAGATAGAACTGCAAAAAATAAGACTTGAAATATCAGCAAAAAATATTGAATTAATCAATAAAAAACAATTAATTGAAGAATACACTATCAAGCGTGTGGAGGATCAGGAATCACTTATTTCCTTGGCTAACGAGGCCCTCAAAAACCTGAGAGCAAACCTGAGTATCTGGGAAAATACCTATTTGATTATCTCTCCTGTAAACGGACAGATTACATTTTCAAAATACTGGTCGGAAAACCAGCAGGTGACAAAAGGTGAGATTGCCTTTTCAGTGGTGCCTGAGAATCCCGGGAAGTATATAGGTAAAATCTACCTAAAAATGCATAAATCAGGTAAGGTTAAGGAAAAACAAACAGTAAACATAAAACTCAATGCTTATCCCTACATGGAATACGGAATGCTTCAAGGTATTATTCGAACGAAAGCGCTTGTTCCTTCCGGTGATAATTACCTGATTGAAGTTGAACTGAAAAATGGCCTTACCACTCTGTATAACAAAACCCTTGACTTTACCCAGAATATGACGGGAATTGCTGAAATAATAACCGACGATAGATCACTGCTGGAAAAAATGATATATCCTTTCAGATATCTGATTACAAGAAATTTATGAAAATTATCTTTCAGTTTTATTCCTGTATGGTTCATACTCTTCATCCTCTGATGATGAGAATGAATTCCCCTTCTCAGAATCACCTTTACTGCTTTTGACTTTGACACGTTCATTATATCTGCGTAATAGTCTTATTGCAATTATTGCGACAGCTGATGCAATAACGATTATAGAAATGACGTCATCCATATATCTATTTTTATTTAAAATTAATTCAAAACTATATAT
>DYKN01000097.1 GCA_020722575.1 Rikenella microfusus
ATCATCATAATAAAACTTATATTTGTTAACCTGTGGTATGAAAGAAGGAAGTAGTTTACAATTAATCCTGTTATTTTTAAAATCATTTAAAACAAATGAGTGAAAAGAAGTGATTGATGAGCAGCAATAATTTTTATCAGATATTAATAAATCTTTCGTAATCAGACAAATAAAAAAATCAATCAATAGAATGCCCATAGGAACACAGGGATTAGTCCAACTCAGTTTTATACACAATCTTATTTAACACAATTCCGGTCAATACTTTAAAGACTTTTTTACCTTTAACTGGCAAATTATAATAAGACTGTGTATAAAACACTATTAAGTTAGCGTTCGTGTTGAAAAGCTTACTATGGAATAAAAAATAATTGATATAAATTTATTAAAAATGACGAGAATCGCATTGATATTCACTATTTCATTGATATTCGGAGTGACAAATATTTATGCCCAGAAAGGAAGTATAACCGGGGTTGTTGTAGATAAAGCAACGAAGGAGAAAATACCTCTCGCCAATGTTGTAGCGATTCTTTCAGAGAGTACATCTTCTTCGGCAGGTGCAGTTACTGATAATGATGGGGTATTCAAGCTCGAAAATCTTCCATTTGGAGATTATCGTATATTGATTTCATTTATAGGCTATGAAACTGATACGATAAAAAGTATCAAAATCAACAAGCAAAATCAGCAAGTCAGCATTGGGAACATAGAGCTTAGTGCCCTGACTGTCGCTTTAGATGAAGTTGTTATAAAAGGTTTGGCTGCAACAGCAACTACTCATTTAGACCGGGTTACCTATAAAACACAGGACTTTCAAACAACAAAAGGAGGCAGTGCGGCTGATGTGTTAAGCAAGTTACCTTCTGTTTCAATTGATCAGAATGGTGTAATTTCAGTCAGAGGGACCTCCGATTTCATGGTTTATTTAAATGGGAGACCTTCCAATGAGGAATCTTCAATTGTTTTGGCGCAGATCAAAGCTGCAAATATTGAAAGTATCGACATAATTACTGTTCCATCAGCCAGGTACGATGCACAGGGGAAAGGTGGGATTATTAATATTTCAACAAAGCAATCTGAGGTAAAGGGATTGTCTGTCTCTATTAATGGATTAATTGGAGGTGCACCCTGGGCCAATTATAGACATCAAATAAGTGACCATCGCATAAGTGACGACCGGACTGATGCAGGTTTGAACTTGATTTATAACAAGAACAAACTGGCACTTTACCTCAGACTTAATTACAATGAAAAGAACGTGAATGGGAAACGTGCAGGTTTCGCGAGCCTGTTGCAGGAAGATGGCTCCTATTACCACATGGTACCGAGAGGTCCGCGTATCCAATGGTCTCAGGATTATTCAGGCAATGTTACAATGGATTATAAATTAACCACTAATTCAACCATTTCGACATCATATTTTTACGGAAGCAGCATGAAAGGACGGAGTGCCTTTTATAATTACCATACTTTCTTTAGTGATGTTGAGAAGAATCCAATACCGGGTATTCCTGTTAATGATTCCTGGATTTATAATCCAAATAAGAAGGAGAGATTTGGCGTTTTTCATACAGCTAATATTGATTATGTTCTGAAAATAGATGATAATTCATCCCTTAAGATCTCTGGCCTCTTTGAGCATTCTGAACTGAGCTATGAAATGAATAATAGGCAATATATACTTGATCCACTCACTGAGGTTGTGGGTGATATTGAAAAGCATTTCATACAGAAAGACAAAACACCTCTTGACGGTTACAGGCTATCCACTGATTACAGCAGAAAGCTGACTAATGGACACACGCTGGGTTTTGGGATTCAGCCTCAGTATTTCCAAATAAGAGGGGGGTTCAGCTTTGATACACTTGATGTAATAAACAATCTCTGGGGAGACTATCAATATTTTGAAAACTCGGTTAATTTAAGACGAGGTGTCTATGCAGGATATGCGGATTATGAGGGCAGCCTGGGGAGACTTTCTTTTATAGCCGGATTAAGGCTTGAATACACAGAACAGGTAATAGACATTGAAAATCCTGATTACTTTACAATCTTCGACAGAATAAAAAAGTCAAGTTTTCAGGAAAATAAACTGGACTTGTTTCCCTCAATACATCTGGTATACTCCATTTCAGAAAAAAGTAAAGTAAGCACTGCATTTAGCAGAAGAATTACCAGACCACCATTAATCAATATGACTCCTTTTCTTTACAGAGAGCATTTTGAAGTATATGTTGTTGGTGATCCTGCCCTTGAACCAGAATATCATACAAATTTCGAATTTGGTTTAAACAGAGAAGCACAGAATTCAACGGTGAATCTTGTTGGATTTTATAGGGGAACAGAAAACGACATCTTCCGTGTAAATACAGTCTATCCTGAAGAAAACACTTTAATACGAAGTTATACCAATTCTGCAAATACCAGGGCAATAGGGATAGAATTGACTATGAATTTTTTGGCGGGTAATTTTGCGAGATTTTTTCTAAGCAGCTCCTTATACAATTTCAGGGTGAAAGCTGATATTTTCGAATATCAGGAAAATAACAGAAGTACCAACTGGAGTCTAAAAGGAAATGCTAATTTCAAAATAACAGAATCCCTGAAATTTACAACGGATATTGATTTTACGTCCGCCACGGTCACCGCTCAGGGAAGAGATAAAATGTTTTATATGGCCAACACTTCATTGAATTACACACCTAAAAGGCTCAAAGGATGGGATTTTTCCTTGAAAGCACTTGATATTTTAAAATCTAATATTACGACTGTAAGTACTCGTGCGTTTAATAGCAATGGCGAAAAGTTGTTCCTTCAAGAATCAGAATATAATCTGAATGGTCCAATACTTGAATTAAACATATCCTATTCTTTTAATATGAAAGGTAAATCAAGTAAAAAAGTTGATAGTACTTTTGGTAGGGAGCAATTCTAAATTTTCAATGGTATTTTACACTGAAAATGAGATAAATATCCACGACCATCCAGAAGAATAAAATATCATTGACAGAAAAATTTAAATACCGACAGGCGGGGAAAAGCAAGAAACACTAACACGACTATGCTTTTTTCATAAGTGCTATGGGTAAGTTGTTTACCGATAAATCGGGACGACTTGTCACGTGCAACGGGAAGTTGTTACACCTGCCTGGCTGACGCCAGTCAGACAGGCTTTTTGTCCCGCCAGGGCGCGATTTCGTCGTCCCGAATCCTCGGGACTCCTCAACTTTTCCTGCCTGCCTGCGCCTGCCTGACCACGGAAAGTTGGACATGATAGTCAGTCAGGCAGGGCTCCTGAACTCAAGACAAATTTATAATGGCTTTTGCACCCAGGCGCACATCTGCTCGAAATTAAAATCCTGCATCCCATGACGCTCCCTACAGTCGGTCAGGATCAAGGACGTGACATCCCGATAGCTATCGGGGTGCCCGGATGCTGCTTCGTGTAACACAACTTATCCCGCACAACGGGAACCTCCCCATATTGCCGGGCAGTTGAGCTAAACCGACGATTGTCGGTAGATATTTTAAAAATCTTTAACTATTTT
>DYKN01000040.1 GCA_020722575.1 Rikenella microfusus
GGGGCTATGATATTCAGCCCTTTCAGGGCATAATTATATTTCCAATGATTCTCTGCACCCTACCCTCTGAGCTCTGCGCTCTGCGCCCTCCGCCTTTTGCTTCACTCTCAAATCTCACTCTCACTCTCACTCTCACTCTCAATCTTTTCATTCATATTCGGTAATGCAATATTTCGCCCCTTCAGGGCTGGTTGTGTTTGGTGATCTCAATACCCCGGCGTTGCCGGGGCTATGATATTCAGCCCTTTCAGGGCATAATTATATTTCCAATGATTCTCTGCACCCTACCCTCTGAGCTCTGCGCTCTGCGCCCTCCGCCTTTTGCTTCACTCTCAAATCTCACTCTCACTCTCACTCTCACTATGTGGCGCAACGGATAGTGCGTAGTGACTCCGTGTACTCCGTGGTGAAAAACTTATGGTTAACGGATAACGCTGATCATACTTATTTTCAAGTATTATACACATTCCGGATTTTTCGTACTCAGCATTGGGTTATCCCTCACACTCACTCTCACTTTGCCAATTTTCGGGATGAAGGTTCACTCCATGCGCCCTGTACTCTGAGCACTGAGTCATATATGTCTGAGAAATATTTATTATGAATAATTTCTCAGCTCTGATCAAAATTTCGTAACTTTAGTATTCTTGAAAACGGAGAAATTTTAATAACCTTAACCTGAAATAAAACATGAAAAGATATCTTATTTTTCCACTCTCAGTTCTTATTCTTTTTACAGCAGGAGGATGCGGCACCGGTAAGCAATCAACAGGATATGAACCTGTAAAGATCATTTTTGATACCGACCTCGGTCCCGACTACGATGATGTAGGGGCCCTTGCATTCCTCCATGCCATGGCCGACAGCGGACGGACTGAAATTCTTGCAACAATCTCTTCAAACAAACATCCCCTTGTTGCGCCATGCATAAATATTATAAACACTTACTTCGGCCGTCCTGACATCCCGATTGGCGCTCCCAGAACAGAAGGTGTCAGCATAACTGCCTCTCAGCACTGGCCCGATTCGCTTGTTGCAAAATACCCTCACACAATAAAATCAACAGATGAAGTCCCCGACGCAGTTTATATTTACAGAAAACTACTCTCTTCCCAGCCCAACACTTCAGTTACCATAATAACCGTAGGTTTCCTTACCAATATAGCCAACCTGCTCAAATCACAACCCGACAGCATCTCAATACTCGACGGGAGGGAGCTTGTAGCAAAAAAAGTAAAAAGACTGGTTTCGATGGCCGGTGCATTCCCGCATGGAAGTGAATTTAATATCCGGATGGATTCAACAGCTTCAGAATATGTCTCCAATGAATGGCCGGGGGAAATAATTTTTTCAGGTTTTGAAGTCGGGGTACAAATCCTTACAGGATTGCTTCTCATTAATTCTGACATTCAGAACAGTCCTGTCAAAGATGTTTACAGAATAAGCATACCGCTGTCGGAAGAGGACAAAAACGGAAGGAAGAGCTGGGATCAGACTGCCGTGCTGATTGCAGTTTACGGAACCGATTACTTCTTTGATACAAAAAGAGGAAATATAATAATAAACACCGACGGCTCAAACACATGGGAAGATGACCCTTCGGGAAATCACAGGTATGTCATCCTGAAGGTTCCGGTAACTGAGATAACCCGGTTTATTGAGAACAGGATGATGCACCAGCCCGTGTTAAGATGAACCTGCAAGCAGATCTTTAAGCGAATCAAAATCAGCCGACAGTTTTACATGTTTTGATGAAGGATTACCGGCTGTTTCGTAAGGCAAAGTAACCTTCTTACCTGTAGTTTTCTCCACTTCTTCAGGGAATTTACCGGGATGAGCTGTGGCAAGAAATATTCCGATATGGGGTAATGAGTTTCCGGAAAGATATTTTTTAAGCCCCAGATATGCTACTGCAGTGTGCGGATCGGCAATATATGAATAATTATCGGCAAGTTCTTTCATCCCCTCACGCGTTTGACCATCTGTAAACCAGTATCCTTCAATATCGCTCCTAACTCTCTGCAGATCGTTTCCATAGATAGCAAGAATTCTCTGAAAATTACTTGGATTGCCTACATCCATGGCATTTGATATAGTTCTGTACGACGGGTGGGGCGTAAACACACCCGTTTCGAGGTAATCAGGAACCGACCTGTTTATATTCGTGGAAGCAATAAATTTACTTACAGGCAAACCCATCTGTTTAGCAATAAGTCCGGCAGTAAGGTTACCGAAGTTGCCGCTCGGGACACTGAATACAACAGGTTTTTTCCTTTCCTGCAGCTGGGCAAAAGCATGGAAATAGTAAACCGACTGCGGAAAGAGCCGGGCAATATTTATTGAATTTGCAGAAGTAAGAATTATCTTTCTGTTAAGATCACTGTCAGCGAAAGCTTGTTTAACAAGTCTCTGGCAGTCGTCAAAATCACCCTCAAGTTCAACTGCAATGATATTGTTGCCGGCAAAAAGAAGTTGATGTTCCTGAACAAGGCTGACCCTGCCTGAAGGATACAATAATACCACTCTTATACCCTCTTTCCCTTTGAAGGCATTGGCTACAGCGCTTCCCGTATCGCCTGATGTGGCAACAAGAACGGTTATCTCTTTATTAGAACCAGAAACAAAATATTCGAGAATTCCCGCAAGAAATCTTGCACCTACATCCTTAAAGGCAAATGTCGGGCCATGAAAAAGCTCAAGGACATAAAGATTATTGGAGAGCTTCTTTAACGGTATTTCAAAATTAAGTGCTTCATCAATAATTTTATAAAGCACTTTATCAGGTACTTCTTCGTCAAGAAGAGGCCGGAGAACGGGATAAGCTGTCTCTTTCATCGATGTATTGGTGATACCTGAATAAAATGAATTATCAATAACGGGTATTTTTTCAGGCATATAAAGTCCGGTTTCTGTTGCAACACTGTGCATTACTGCCTCCGAAAAAGATACTTTTCTTTCAGGATTTTTGATGTTGTAATATTTCATAATAAAAATTTTTTTAGAAGATTTCTTTGTTAATTAGGCGGGCACCCGGGGCATTGAGTGATGAAATTATTATATCAGAGGTCAGGCCTGCTTCACTGAATCCTTTCTGCATGGCAGAGGTAATTTTTGTGGTAATTTCCCTGTTGTTGCAGAGGGCGAATACCGATGGGCCGGAGCCGGATATTCCACAGCCTATTGCTCCGGCCTCAATTGCATAATTTTTAGCAGCGAGGAAGCCAGGTATCAGCATTGTTCTGCGGGGTTCTGCCAGAAGGTCATTCATTGAACGTCCTATAAGATCGTAGTTACAGGTTAAAATTCCTGTCATAAGAGAGGCGGTATTTGCACTCTGGCGTGTTACGACCTGCAGAGGAAACTCTTTTTTCAGTACCCGCCTGGCATCGGAGGTTTTTACCTCTATATGTGGGTGGATAACCACACAGTATAGCTCGCATGGTGTAGTGATAGATATAATATCAAGCGGGTCATAACTGCGTATGAGGACAAAACCGCCCAGAAGTGACGGTGCAACATTATCGGCATGAGCTGTACCGCATGCTGCTCTCTCTCCTTCCATTGCAAAAGGTATAAGTTCCTTTATCTCAAAAGGGCTCCCCATCATCACATTAAGCGCATAGACTGCAGCGGCAGCTCCTGAGGCACTACTACCCAGACCACTGCCAACCGGAAGATTCTTTTCAAGTTTAATATGAATACTCATATTTAGTTTCCCTATAGCTGCAAGCATTGCATCAACAGCAACTCCGGCACTGTTGCGTTTTCTCTCCGCAGGTACATGCCCGGCATAGGTACCTGTTAACTCTAAAATGTCATTTTCCTCTCCTTCACTTAGGGATAGAACTACCCTGTCACCTGTCCCTTCAAGGGCAAAGCCCATAATATCAAAGCCACATGAAAGATTTGCTACCGAAGCAGGTGCAAATACCGTAACTGACTTATATGCTACCATAATCTGAATATTACTAACTTATTATAATCTAACTGATTCTGCAATCCTTACTATGTCAGCCAGTAATCCGGCAGAGGTTACCTCAACACCTGCTCCAGGCCCCTTCACAACAAGCGGATACTGGCTATAATACCTTGTAGTGAATATCAGGCAGTTTTCACTTCCTTTCAGAGCGTAAAACGGATGATCGCTATCAACTTCCCTCACTTCTACATTTGCAGTACCATTTTCGATAAGCGCCACATAACGAAGTTTTTTTCCTTTTTCGAGAGCCTTCTGGAAGCGCTTGTAAATCGATTCTTCCTGTTTCCTGATATTTCCAAAGAGTTCTTTTGTACTGACGCCAGCTGGGACTCCAGCAGGGAGGACCGGTTCGGTTTTAACATCTTCGGGCTCAAGGTCAAGCCCTGCTTCTCTTGCCAGAAGAAGGCATTTTCTTGAGACATCGAACCCGAGAAGATCCTCGGCAGGGTCAGGTTCGGTAATACCTTTCTTCATTGCAGCCTCAACCAGTTCACTGAAAGGAACAGTTCCGTCATAACCTGTCAGCAGCCAGTTTACAGTGCCCGATAAAACAGCTTCAATCTTGATAATCTCATCTCCTCCGGCCTTCAGGTTGCGAATAACATTTATTACCGGAAGCCCTGCACCTACATTTGTCTCATAATTAAACGATACATTTCTTTTGAAAGCGGTTTCGCGGAATTTTCTGAATAGTTCCATCGGGCCGGTATTTCCACGTTTGTTCGCGGCAACAATGGAGACGTTTGATGAAAGAAGCTTCCAGTAATACTTAACCGGCTCATCACTTGCAGTTGCATCGATAAATACACTGTTTTCAAGGTTCCATGAAAGGATGCTTTCAACGAAAGTCCCTAACTGTGAACCGCTTCCATTCTGTTCCATATAACTTCTCCATGATCCGGTATCTAATCCTGATTCTCTCATCACCATCTTTCTGGTATTAATTAACCCGCAAACATTAAGTTCAATTTTTTGTGCCAGTAAATTTTCCTGCTGACTGTTAATCATCTCCAGAAGCTTACTGCCTATGGCACCTGTTCCGGCCATGAAAATATTAAGCCGTCTTACTTCTCTGCTGAAGAGGGCTTGATGAAGTACTCTTAGGGCTTTCCCGAGGTCGCTCTCAGCAATCACAAAAGATATATTAAGCTCTGAGCTACCCTGAGATATTGCTTTAATATTGATACCGTTACGGCCAAGCGGACTGAAAACTCTCGCGGCCACACCAGGTACATGCCGCATATTTTCGCCCACAACAGCCACAATAGCAAGGTCATTTTCATTGTTAACAGAAGAGATAAGACCTGAAGATATTTCCGGTTGAAATGCTTCTCTTATGATCCGGCAGGAATCATTTACCTCATCGCTCTTCACAGCTATGCATATTGATTGCTCCGATGATGCCTGACTGATAAGAATGACACTGATATTGTTTCTCGACAGTGCACCAAAAAGCCTTGCAGAGATACCTGCCACACCAGCCATGCCACTGCCTTCAACGTTTATAATGCTGATATTCCTGAGGGAAGTTATGCCCCTGATAACTCCGTTTCCGTTGCCTGATTCGCTGCTTATAAGAGTACCGGGATGCTCAGGATTAAAGGTGTTTTTTACCCAAACAGGAATTTTTTTAATCATTGCTGGATGAAGGGATAGAGGAAAAAGGATTTTTGCACCAAAGTGTGACAACTCCATTGCCTCAGAATAAGATAGTTTTTCAATGCATCTTGCTTCTGCGACAAAACGTGGATCGGCCGTCATAACACCGTCAGTGTCGGACCATATCTCCACACACCCGGCATCCATCGCTGCAGCAATAATGGTAGCAGTGTAGTCTGAACCACTTCTTCCAAGCGTCGTTGTCTGTCCTTTTGAATCTGAAGCTATAAAGCCGGTAATTACCTTTAGTTCACCATGCTCTGAGAAATACTTTTTGATCAGTTCTCCGGTAAGAGCAAAATCAACCCTTGCCCTTCCAAAAACTGAGTCAGTTCTGATTATCATCCGTGCATCAGTATATTTTACTTCAGGGTAATAAATCTTAAGAGTTTCACTCAGAATAAAAGCCGATAGCCTTTCTCCGAAGCTGAGGACCAGATCGGTCGTTCTCGGGGTCACTTCTGACAACAGTACGGCACCTTTGATTATATCGGATAATTCATTGCATAGCGACATTATTTCGGCAACAACCTGTGGCTGCCTGTCAACAGGAAGAAGCTTATGAATGACATCAAGGTGCCGGTCTTCAATCGAACTGATTATTTCTTCAACCTTACCTGGATTTCTGGTTGAACTATCGCAAAGAAAGATAAGTTTGTCGGTAATGCCTGCCATAGCAGAAACTACAACCACAGGGACATTTCCTGAGGAAATATTACCGAGAATGATCTGTACCACTCTTTTGATGCACTCTGCATCGGCAACCGATGAACCTCCAAATTTCAGAACTTTCATTTTTTACGAATTAAAATTATATGTCAATACTCTTTAATTTCCGGCATTTCTCTTGATTAATCAATATATTATTCTTTTAACCGTTTTTCATGCCTGATATGTTTTTTGCTCTTTCGCCTGGTTTGCGGGACATTTGTCCAATTCTGTTTCTTTTTCCGTACTCATATAAAAAAGCCATCCCCGGGTTTTCCCGGGGATGGCTTTAACTGTATTAATCTAAATCTTGCCTACAAGACAAAGCATCCCCGGTACAACATTGTTCCTGTTGCAGAAGTGGTGGTGCCGTTGCCTGATGCAAAATTTATTTTCATTTTCGTTATACTGCTTTGCAAAAGTAATTTTTTTTAATTAAAAACAGATAGTTATTAAAAAAATTTTTCAAAAAATTTTATTTTCTTTCACAAAGCGGAACATATTCTTTTTTACCGTAAACATTTTTAAATGCTGGCCTGATAATTCTTTTGGCTGAGAAGGTAAGTTCTTCAATTCTGTGTGCACACCAGCCTGCAATTCTTCCCATTGCGAAAAGTGGGGTATAAAGGTCTTTTGCTATTCCGATACAGGAATAAACGAAACCTGAATAAAAATCGACGTTTACACAAACTGTTTTATCGCTCTGGGTACCCTTGAAATTTCTGAATACTTCCGGAGTTATTTCCTCAATAAGGGAATAGAGTTCGAATTCATCGAGTCTGCCCGATTCGCGTGCCAGTTCACGGGCTTTTTCTTTCAGAAGGACTGCTCTGGGATCGGAAATAGTATAAACAGCATGACCGACACCGTATATTTTTCCGGAAAAATCGTTTGCCTCTTTTTTGAGGATTTTAATAAGATAATTCTCAACCTCTTCCCTGTCTTTCCAATCTTTTACATTTTCTTTGATGTTTTCCATCATTTCGAGCACTTTAAGGTTTGCCCCACCGTGCAGGGGACCTTTCAAGGAACCAATGGCGGCTGTAACCGCTGAGTATATATCTGTTTCAGTGGAACTAGTTACCCGCATGGTAAAAGTTGAATTGTTTCCTCCTCCATGTTCAGCATGGAGCACAAGAGCGAGATCAACCAGATCAGCCTGAAGCCTGGTATATCCTTTATCTCCTTTGATAAGATGAAGAAAATTTTCAGCAGTAGAAAGATCAGGCTGAGGGTGTCGTATTGAAAGAGTTTTACCCTGATAAGCGTGACGGAGGGCCTGGTAAGAGTAGGCAATTATACATGGGAATTTAGCAATAAGGTTAAGCGATTGCCTGATCATATTGTCAAGTGAAATATTATCAGGATCATCGTCGAGTGTATAAAGTCCAAGCACAGAGCGAGCCAGGATATTAAGTACATCTTTTCCCTTCAAGGAAAGAATCATATTATTTGTGAAATGGTCGGGCAGTGCTCTGAGAGAAGCAAGGTATGCTGAAAATTCTTCCAGTTCGGTTTTTGTGGGTAACCGGCCGGAAAGAAGCAGGAACACTGTTTCATCAAAACCGTGTCTGTTTTCCTTCTGAAATCCATGGGTTATCTCATCAATGTCGATACCTCTGTATAACAGCCTGCCTGGTACTGGAATAACCTTACCATCCTTCTTTTCGTAGCCAATCACATCCCCTATATTGGTAAGTCCGACCAGCACTCCGGTCCGGTCGCTGTTACGCAAGCCGCGTTTTACATCGTATTTCTCAAAGAGGTCATTGTCGATCCGGCATGACTCACGAACTGATTCCTCAAAATTTTTAAAAAAATCGCTGTGGTTCATTTGAAAATTGTTTTACATGGCTTTAATTATTTCATCAGCAAACTCAGATGTTTTAAGCAAAGTAGCATTATTCATCAGACGGTGAAAGTCGTATGTAACTTTCCCTCCCGAAATGGCCTTTTCGAGTCCATTATGAATAAGAACGGCTGCTTCATTCCATCCGATATATTCAAGCATAAGTGCCCCCGAGAGAATTACCGAACCCGGATTAACCTTATCCAGCCCGGCATACTTCGGGGCAGTACCGTGTGTAGCTTCAAAGACAGCATGACCTGTCTCAAAATTAATATTGGCTCCCGGGGCAATACCAATGCCTCCTACTATAGCAGCCAGAGCATCTGATATATAATCACCGTTAAGATTAAGTGTAGCAATTACAGAGTATTCTGCAGGCCTTGTAAGAATTTGCTGCAGAAAAGCATCAGTTATAACATCTTTGATGATGATCTTTCCATCATTTACAGCTTTTTTTAATGCTTCCTCAGCCATTTCACTTCCTCTTTCTTTCTCAATAGCTCTGTACTGCTCCCATGTAAAGACCTGATTACCGAACTCTCTCACAGCCAGTGCATAACCCCATTTCATGAATGCCCCTTCGGTAAACTTCATTATATTACCTTTGTGAACCAGTGTAACAGAAGGAAGCTTCCTTTCCACTGCAAATTTAATTGCCTGCCGCACAAGACGTTCAGTTCCTTCTACCGATACCGGCTTTACAGCAAAAGACGACGTTTCCGGAAACCTTATTTTCTTTACACCCATTTCCTTTATAAGGAATTGTTTAAATTTCTTTGTTCCCGGTTCTCCGGTCATAAATTCAATTCCGGCATATATATCTTCGGTATTTTCCCTGAAGATATACATGTTAACCAGTTCAGGGTGTTTAACCGGGCTGGGAACGCCATTATAGTATCGTACCGGCCGGTAGCATGTATAAAGATCGAGTTCCTGGCGAAGCGCTACATTAAGTGATCTGATGCCCTCTCCCACTGGCGTTGTAAGAGGTCCTTTAATCCCCACCAGGTAATCCCTGAAAGCTTTAATCGTTTCATCTGGAAGCCATTTCCCGGTTAGCCTGAAAGCCTTTTCGCCGGCAAGAACTTCCATCCATTCAATTTTCCTCTTTCTGCCATAAGCCTTTTCCACGGCACTATCTATAACACGCACTGACGCCCGCCATATATCCGGGCCCGTCCCATCACCTTCAATGAAAGGTATTACTGGCACATCCGGTACAAAAAGTCGTCCGTCTTTTATTTCAACTCTCCGCGACTGCATGCCAAATTTATAATATTCTGTAAATCAACTTTATAAAATAACATTATTATTCCTTTCTTTCCTGATAAACCAGGGTTGGCTTCCTAATTAATAGGAGTTTCAGGGTTGAGTGTTTATCTCTCTATTCATATTTCTAATCACGTTAAGAGTGCTTCCATTACGGAACCATTCAAGCTGAGTTAAAAACCCCTATCCCTGCCTTCCCCCAAGGGGGAAGAAGTGTCAGTTTCTAAGTTTAATCCAGTATTCATACTTCTAATCACGTTTATTGCACTTCCCTGACGGAACCATTCAAGCTGAGTTTCATTATATGAATGGTGTAAAAGGATCTCTTCCTTTGAACCGTCGTCGTGATGAAGTGTCATTTTTACACTACTACCTGGTGCCATATCAGCCAGCCCGGTTATATCCAGTCTGTCATTTTCATTTATTCTGTCATAGTCCTGAGGATTGCTGAAGCAGAGTGCAAGCACACCCTGTTTTTTAAGGTTTGTTTCGTGGATACGTGCAAACGATTTTGCTATAACGGCTTTTACGCCGAGAAAACGCGCCTCCATTGCGGCATGTTCGCGGGAAGAGCCTTCTCCGAAATTTTCTTCAGCCACCACAACGGAGCCAGACCCCATATCGCGATAGCATTTTGCAGCATCAGGCACAGGAACATACTCCCCGGTTACATTGTTCAAAACAGTATTGGTCTTATTGTTAAAAGCATTTATTGCGCCAATCATATAGTTCCCTGAAATATTTTCAAGATGCCCGCGGTATTTCAACCAGGGGCCTGCCATTGAAATATGGTCGGTAGTACATTTGCCTTTAACTTTTATAAGCAGGTAAAGTCCAGTAAAATCTTTGCCATTCCATGCCGGGAAGGCTTCAAGAAACTGAAGTCGGTCGGAGTGTTCCGGAATCAGAATCTCTGTATCTTCAATCGGCTTTTCTCCGCAATAAACATTTTCGTATGTGAAATTTTTGGCCACCGAATTCATTTTCTCCCTTACCGGTTGAGGCAATTTGACTCTTTCTCCACCTGTATTAAGAAGTGTATCGGTCAAAGGGTTAAATGTCAGTTTACCAGAGAAGGCAAATGCTATGGCCATTTCAGGTGAGGTAACAAATACGTGGGTATTTGGATTTCCATCGGTACGTTTGGCGAAGTTTCGGTTAAAGGTATGGACGATAGTATTTATCCGGTTGTTGTTGTCTGTTTCTCTTTTCCACTGGCCAATACATGGGCCGCATGCACTTGCAAGTATAAGTGCACCGGCTTTACGGAATTTATCCATTATCCCGTTTTTTTCTGCCAGGTATCTTACAAGTTCCGATCCCGGTGAAATGATCAGGCGGGCTACCGGAACCAATCCTTTTGAGAGGGCGGCTTCCGTTAACGAAGCTGCTGCTGAAAGATCCTCATAGGATGAATTTGTGCAAGAGCCGGCGAGAACAACTTCAACTCTGTCGGGCCAGCCGGCAGCAGCAACTGCTTCCTTCATCTTTGAAACTGGTGTTGCAATGTCGGGGGTGAAGGGTCCGTTTACATGAGGTTCCAGTTCCGAAAGGTTTATTTCGAGAACTCTATCGTAGAATTTTTCAGGATTTTTGTACACCTCCGGGTCGGCCTGAAGATGTTCATTGCAGATGAAAGCCATTTCTGCTATTTCTTTTCTGCCTGTAGCGACAAGAAATGTGGCCATTGACTGATCGAATGGGAAGACCGATGAGGTGGCACCTGTTTCGGCACCCATATTACAGATTGTTGCCTTTCCGGTACATGATATTGAAGAGGCTCCTTCGCCAAAATATTCGATTACCGACCCGGTACCTCCGTTAACAGTAAGCATGCCGTTAAGTTTCAGTATAACGTCCTTAGGAGAAGCCCAGCCATTAAGACTTCCCGTGAGCTTTACTCCGGTAATACGGGGTATCTTGAGTTCCCAGGGCATACCAGTCATAGCGTCGACAGCATCAGCACCACCTATGCCTATTGCCAGCATTCCCAGACCGCCTGCATTTGGTGTATGTGAATCGGTGCCTATCATCATTCCTCCAGGGAAGGCATAATTTTCAAGAACTATCTGATGGATGATACCAGTTCCCGGTCCCCAGAAGCTTATGCCATATTTCATGCAAACAGATTTCAGAAAATCATATATCTCCCTGTTCTCTTCGATGGCTTTTTCAAGGTCAGATTGAGCTCCGCGGGAAGCTACAATCAGATGGTCACAATGTACCGAAGCCTGAACAGCGGTTTTTTTACTACCTGCAAGCATGAACTGAAGAAGAGCCATCTGAGCTGTGGCGTCCTGCATTGCCAGACGGTTGGGTCTGAAACCGGCATAATCTTCCCCTCTTCTCAACTTTAAGGCATCTCTGTAATCTGCCAGATGAGTGAATAATATTTTTTCAGTCAGGGTCAGAGGTCTTCCTGTAATTCTGTGAATTTCAGTAATTTTACCGGGCAACTCAGTATAATACGACTTAATATATTCAAGAGCTTCTTTCATTCCATTAATGATATCACAATCAATCTCTTATCTGTCCGTTTCCCTCAATAATCCATTTGTACGTGGTAAGTTCTTCGAGTGCCATTGGGCCACGAGCATGAAGTTTCTGGGTTGAAATACCAATTTCAGCACCGAGTCCGAATTGTGCGCCATCAGTGAATGCGGTAGAAGTATTTGAATATACTGCAGCAGCATCTATCACGTTAAAGAACATTTTTATTCTCTCAGTGTCCTCTGAAATAATTGCTTCACTGTGTTTTGAACTGTAACGGGTAATATGGGTTACAGCCTCATCAAATGAGTTAACTGTTCTTACCGCCATTTTATACGAAAGGAATTCTGTACCCCATGAATCTTTTGTAGCATGTTTAAGAAGGTTTGCAGGATATTTTCCTTTAAGGGTTTGATATGCTTTGCGGTCGGCAAAGATGATCACGTTTTTTTCAACGCATAAGCTCACCAGGAAAGGCAGGTCATCAAGACGTTTTTCGTGTATCACGAGGCAGTCGAGTGCGTTGCAGACGCTTACCCTGCGAGTTTTGGCATTTGTAATGATTTTCTGCCCTTTTTCCCTGTCACCTGATTCATCGAAATAAGTATGGCATATTCCTGCTCCTGTTTCAATGACCGGTACACGGGCATTTTCCCGAACGAAATCAATAAGCGTTCTGCCTCCTCGAGGGATAATAAGATCAACATAATCACGAGCTTTCAGTAACTGGATAGTCTCACTGCGACCTGCAGGAAGAAGAGTTACGACATTTTTATCAATACCCTCTTTCTCAAGAACATCAGCTATTACGCCGGCAATGGCTTTGTTGGAATTGATTGAATCGCTTCCACCTTTAAGGATGCAGGCATTACCTGATTTGAAGCAGAGGGAAAAGACGTCAAGGGTAACATTTGGCCTGGCCTCATAGATAATACCTATAACCCCAAAAGGAACACTGACCTTTGAAATTTTAAGTCCGTTGGGTCTAATTCTACTGTCGAGTATACGACCGAGTGGAGAAGGCAATGAAGCCACATTACGTATGTCGGATGATATTGCTCTTATCCTCTCTTCAGTAAGAAGGAGCCGGTCGTACCGGGAGTCATCTGCGGGCATCTTAAGCAAATCCTTTTCGTTTCCGGTAAGGATTAATGGTATGTTTTTTTCAACTGCATCAGCAATCTTTACCAGTATTTCGTCAATCCTGTTTCTGTCAATAATTGCAAGCTGCCTTCCTGCCTCTATAGCTTTTTTAAATACGGGAATACAGTTCATGTTAAAAACTTTTTTTCAGAAGGCAGGTTCAACTCCTGCTTTTTCGTTTACAACAAGATAATGGTAATGGACAAGTGGTTTTCCACATTTCTTTCCGATGTTCTCTTTTGCCCATTCCGAATCATATTCGCTTTTACCCAGACCCAGATATGATCTGTCTTCGTCAACAATTCTGACAATATCTCCCTTCTCGAACGAGCCTTCAATTGCTGTCACGCCCACCAGCAGGAGGCTTGAGGCTTTGGAGCCGAGCAGGGCGTCTCTTGCGCCCCGATTGATCACTACAAGACCCCTGGCAAAAGTTTCAGAATGGGAAATCCATTTCTTAACACTATTAACCCGGCTGGCCGATGGGATAAAATGGGTGTACGGGACTTCCTTCCCTCTTACAATATCTGATACGATTGAGTCGCGCAATCCGTTGGCAATATATACATTGATTCCCTCAGCAGCAATTTTTCTTGCACTTAAGTATTTTGAATGCATTCCCCCGCGTCCAAACTCCGACCTGAATGAAAAAATATACTTCTCTATTCCAGTTGAATCGGGCCGAACTTCTCTTATAAGTTCTGTTCCGTCATCACCGGGGATGCCTGTATATATTCCATCAACATTTGTAAGAATAAAGAGTGCCCTGCAGTCCATCATTGATGATATCAGACACGACAATTCATCGTTGTCGGTAAACATTAGCTCGTTTACCGAAATAGTGTCGTTCTCATTTACAACAGGTATTATGTTGTTGTCGAGCATTGCAAAGATGCAGTTCCTCATATTAAGGTAATGCCTTCGGTCAATGAAGCTTTCCTTTGTCGCAAGAACCTGACCTGCCGGGATACCGTATTTCCCGAACAGGTACTGATAACTGGACATTAGCTTCACCTGCCCTACAGCTGCAAGAATCTGCTTTGCTTCAATAATGTTTGTTTTCCTTGAGGGAACAATTTCCGACCTGCCGGCAGCAACAGCACCTGAAGTAACCAGTATGACCTCTATACCATTCCGGTAAAGTGTTGCAATATCCTCAACAATCCTTGAAATCCTCCATGTGTTGAGTGAGCCGTCATCCTGAGTCACCACATTACTGCCAACCTTGACAGTAATCCTCGGAAATTCCTTTTTTCTGTTTTTTAATTCATAAACCATTTAACATTAAACTTCTTTAATCCTTCTTATATTTAAGTAAATATTTTGCAAAAATAAAACTTTTTGTGAATATTTTATATTTTAATGATTTTGCATAATTTTAAGAATAAATTATACCGGTAAGATTTGTTTGCCCCTCTGATTCCGCTAACTTCCGTTATGATGGACTGAGAAAAAGTAAGTAACTTTCTTAACTGTTGAGATCGAAGAGCCAGAGCAAAGTCCGCAAAGAAAATATTCTTGAACGTTTAGCTTAGTGTCCTTTGCGCCTGTTCAGCGTACCTTGCAGTTAAATACTTCTTTTCAACAGCTCCCTGGGAAGGGCACCTGAGGCAGGGAGAAGCCCGATGGTTATTTTTATTAAATCACTATCTTTATATTTAAAAACTAACTCAACTTTTATGAGCAGATTATTGATTTATACTCTGTTGCTACCTGTACTACTGAACCTTGCATCATGTGCCGGCGATGCCGGGAAATACAGGACTATCTCCATCGATGTTCTCAAAGACAAGATTGCCGGCGGGTGGGCTGGAAAGATGATCGGGGTTACATACGGCGGCCCCACTGAATTCAGGGCACAGGGAAGGCTCTACGAAGACTCGATAAAATGGAAACCTGAGGATGTGAAAAACAGCATCTGGCAGGATGATATCTATGTTCAGTTAACCTTCCTGATGGCGATGGATGAATACGGTATTGATGCCCCAGCCGTGAAATTCCAGGAGTTGTTCGCAAAGGCCGGTTACGGTCTATGGCACGCCAACATGCAGGCAAGAAAGAACTGGTACGACAGCATCTTTGCACCTCTCTCAGGATCGCCTGAATATAACATCCATGCCGACGACATTGATTTCCAGATTGAGTCTGACTACATCGGTTTTATGTGTCCGGGTATGCCCGTTACAGCCCTTGGTATAGCGGATAAAATCGGGCACATAATGAACTCCGGCGATGGTGTTTACGGCGGTATCTTTGTTGCAGCGCTCTATACCGAAGCTTTCTTTGAAAACGACATTATGAAAATAATTGAAAAAGCTTTGCTGTCAATTCCTTCAGAAAGTGACTATTACAAAATCATCCGGGATGTTATAAATCTTTACAGGCATTATCCGGGCGACTGGCGGGCAGCATGGAAAGAACTTGAAAACAAATGGGGCGATATTGACATCTGTGGTGCAGGAGTGCCTTTCAACATTGATGCAAAACTGAACGGTGCATATATTGTGATGGGTCTGCTTTACGGAGAAGGTGACCCTTATAAGACACTTGAAATATCTACACGGTGCGGCCAGGATTCAGACTGCAACCCGTCGAATGCAATGGCTGTGATCGGAGTTATAAAAGGATTCAGCGGCCTGCCAGCAGAAATGCAGAAAGGAATAATGGCTGTTGCCGACTCAAACTTCATTCATACAAATTATTCCTTCAACAGGGCAGTAGAAAGCACGTATAACTATGCATTGAAAATGATTGAGCAGGGAGGAGGTAATATTAAAGGCAAAAAGCTGAAAATAAATGTTCAGGAACCGTCAGCTCCGCAGCTTGAAGTTTCATTTCCCGATGTAGTGTTCGACAGAAAAATTCCGGTATTTGACAGCAAGGATTGGAGTTTCACCGGAAGCTGGAAGTCTCATGAAGTGACGGGAAGAGATGGTAAACCCCGCCGGCAGTCGATGGTCTCCGGAAAAGCAGGTGATGCGGCCGAAATAAAATTTACCGGCTCGGGCATCTCCATAGAAGGCAACTGGTGGCGTGATGGTGGCATCGCAGATATTTATGTTGATGGCAAACTGCATCGCACAATTGACACATATTATGATTTTGCCAGACAGCAACACACTGCAAGTATCTGGCATGTGATACATCTTGCACCGGGAGAACATACCGTAAAAATTGTTGTAAAAGGCGAAAAAAGACCCGAATCAGCCGGCACTAATATTTATCTCACCACTGCAACAATATTCAGAACAAATAAAAAGAAAAATGAAGGATACAGGTTTTCGTTTGAATAATGAATCAACATATTCAGATCCATTTTTCAGAAAGAATTAAAAATGAAACAATCAAACCTGATATTAAGAACCAATATATCATATAGATACAATACATCTTTACTTTTATCTTTTTCCTTTTATCTTTTAACCCATGTTTATACCTGAATCTTATTCTCTTGCAGTCGTTCTCTGCATTATAACAATGCTCTGCTGGGGCTCGTGGGGTAACACCCAGAAGCTGGCAGGCAAATCGTGGCGTTTTGAACTCTTTTACTGGGACTATGTTCTGGGAATACTTCTTTTTGCCTTATTGTCGAGCTTCACACTCGGAAGTTTCGGTGAAAATGGCAGAGGATTCATTCAGGACATAACTCAGGCCGATTCAGAAAATATTTTAAAAGCTATTGCAGGAGGTGTCATATTCAATGCATCAAATATACTGTTAGTTGCAGCTATGGCGATAGCGGGCATGGCAGTTGCCTTTCCGGTAGGTGTGGGAATTGCCCTTGCTGTTGGAGTAATCATTAATTATGTTGCTGCACCCCGGGGGGAGCCGGTGGTTCTTTTTACCGGGCTTGCCCTCATTGTTGCAGCGATAATTATTGATGCCGTAGCATACAGCAAACACAGCACGGCTCATAGCAGGGTTTCGGGGAAAGGCATAATCCTCTCTGTTTCTGCGGGTATCCTTATGTCCATGTTTTACAGATTTGTGGCCAGTTCGATGGTTACCGATTTTTCTATCCCTGAACCGGGAAGGCTTATTCCATATTCGGCGGTATTCTTTTTTGCCATCGGGGTGTTGCTGAGTAATTTTCTTTTCAATTACCTGCTGATGAAAAAGCCGATCGAAGGAGAGACGTTATCATTCAGAGATTACAGAAATGGAAATCTGAAAGTTCACCTCACCGGCGTTCTCGGAGGGATAATATGGAATACCGGTATGTCGATGAGCATTATTGCCGCAGGGAAGGCCGGTTTTGCGATATCATACGGACTTGGTCAGGGTGCGACTCTGGTGGCGGCGTTCTGGGGTGTCTTTATCTGGAAAGAGTTTAAAGGTGCTTCGAAACAGGTCAATATACTGATTACCCTGATGTTTATAGCATATCTGGCGGGACTGGCGTTGCTGGTTTATGCAGGAAAATGAAGGGCGAAAGGCGAGAGTGAGAGTGAGTGTGAAAGTGAAAGTGAGAGTGTGAGTGTGAGTGTGATTTGAGAGTGTAAGAAAAAGGCACAGAGCATAGGGCGCAGAGCTCAGAGTGTAGGGAGCAGAGAATCATTGGAAATATAATTATGCCCTGAAAGGGCTAAATATCATAGCCCCGGCAACGCCGGGGAATTGGATCCACCAAATACCCCAAGCCCTGAAAGGGCGAAATATTGTATTATCAATCGTGAATGAAAAGAGTGAAAGTGAAAGTGAAAGTGAGAGTGAGAGTGAGATTCGAGAGGGTGAGAGTGAGGGCGAATGGCGAAAAATAAGAAATTGTTTCAGAGTTTAAAAGTTTCAGGGTTTCAGAGTTTCAGGGTTTCAGAGTTTCAGAGTTTCAGAGTTTCAGGGGTTCAGGGGTTTTATCCTGGTTACAATATTCGGGCAAAAAATAATCAGCGATGTATGAAATAGTTTACCAGTTTACCACATTCACCGGCTTGCCTGCAATAAAAGACCTGACATTATCCGTCGCAATCTTCATCAGTCTTTCCCTTGCTTCAAAGGTTGCCCATGCAATATGAGGTGTTATAATGCAGTTCTTTGCTTTAAGCAACGGGTTATCAGACTCAGGGGGTTCGACCGAGAGCACATCAAGGGCAGCGCCTGCAATAATACCTTCATTGAGGGCGGAGGCAAGATCATCCTCAACAACCAGCTGCCCTCGTGCTGTGTTGACAAGCAGGGCAGTACGTTTCATCAGATTGAACCTCTTCCTGTTTATCATACCCTTTGTCTCAGGAGTAAGAGGACAATGCAGGGTAATTATATCACTCAGCCTTAACAACTCTTCAAGTGGGTAATTTTCATAACCGCTCACTTCCACAACTTCATTGACAATCACATTCATACCCATGGCTTCGGCTATTCGGGCAACCGCCCTGCCAATACGTCCGAAACCTATTATACCGATTGTTTTACCTGCAAGCTCGGTGAGAGGTTTGTCCCAGAAGCAAAAGTCGGTGCTACTGATCCACCTGCCATCGCGGACCTCCTGTGCAAACTTTCCGGCATAACTGAAAAATTCAAGAATCAATGCAAAAACATGCTGGGCCACCGACATTGTACTGTATGCCGGTACATTGGTTACAACGATATCCCTTTTCTTTGCAGCATCTATGTCAACAACATTGTATCCCGTTGCCAGAACCCCGATATACCTGAGCTCAGGAAGCTTCTTAATCTCCGGTGCCATAAGCAGAGTCTTGTTTGTCAAAACAATTTCTGCATTCTTTGCCCTGCTGACAGTTTCATTTCCGGGAGTGCTATCGTAAATCTCAACTTCTCCAAGTGCTCTAAGTTCATCCCACGACAGATCTCCAGGATTAAGAGTAAAACCGTCAAGAACTACAATTTTCATACTTTTAATATTTTTAAGCCCCCCTAATTTAAATATTTTACTTTTCTTTTTATTTTTTCTATTATCCAATTCCCCATCCTTCCCCTGACACATGGTTATTTCTTGTTCAATGAGAAATTGTAAAAAGTAAAAAGGTCAGAATTATCAGCTAAAAAACTGTAATTTAATGTTCCAGATTAATAGCCTTTTCAATCAGAAACTCCTTTATCTCCTCTTCCGAAGGTGGATCAACAAGATATTCGACAGGTTCATCGTATTTAATATCCTCAAAATAACAAAGCCAGAATAGAATTCCTTTTTGAATTCTTTGACGAGCGGTAAAAGTTCAAGCTGATTATCAGTAAAAATCTCTTTATGCATATTTCTTAAAATAAAGAGAAAAGAAATTATATATCTCCGGAAAATAGTTTAACTTTCTTCTTCCTTCAGCAGCAAAGAAAATTCTTGCTGTCTCTTCAATACCCAGTATTTTAATCAAATCCTTAATATCCTCCAATGTTCCGTAATTAAGAATAAACTCCACAACCACATCCGGACTCAGATCTTCTTTTTTATCTTCAGGAATATACCAGAATAGGGCGCTGTGCTTCCTTATAAACTTCCTCATCTCCTCGCTGTTCATAGAGTCGCTCTTTCAAGGCAAGATACAAAAAAATTCTTTCCTGTCATCATCTGACCTCGAGGGTTCCTTTAAGCAGTGGATCGGCTGAAGAGGGACCAACGAAATAGCTTATTTTGCCGCTTTCAAGAGTCCATGCATTTTTATTTGTATCCCAGTATTGAAGATCATCGGCTTTAAGTGGAATGGTCACAACGACCGATTCTCCTTTTCTGACAAAGACACGCTTAAAACCTTTTAGCTCTTTTATTGGTCTTTCAATTTTCGAGCCGGGATAGCTTACATAAAGCTGTGCCACCTCATCGCTGTCGAAGTTACCTGTATTGCTGAGGGAAAAGCTTATGCTTACTATCTCTCCCGGGCCAATATTCTTATTTGAGATCTTTAAATCAGAATATTTGAAAGTTGTGTATGTGAGTCCGTAGCCGAAGGGAAATAATGGGGGATTTTTATCGTACATATATGTTCTGCCGTTACGGATGTTATAGTCCAGGATAGGCGGAATCTGGTCGATAGAGGTTATCCATGTTTGTACGAGGCGTCCTGCAGGGCTCTCTTTTCCGAAGATGATGTCTGCCACTGCATTGCCAAGCTCCTGACTCGACTGAGTAACGTGAAGAATTGCGGGAACATGTTCTTTCGACCAGTTGATTGCATATGGGAAACTTGAAACCACAACCAGAATTGTTCTGGGATTCGCTTTCATGACAAGCTTCACAAGGTCTTCCTGTTCAAGGCTTATTGCCTGACGGTCAACATCCTCGCGCCCGTCGCTTGAAACATGATTTTGTCCCCACGGTAAGCCGTAACTGATGGGGTGATTACCCACACATACTATTGCAACATCCGATTCTCTGGCAGCAATAATAGCCGAGTCGGCTTTGTTGCTCATTGCAAACCTGAAAATAACGCTTTCGCCAAGAGCATTTTTTATCCCATCGCGTATGTTTACGCTGTACGGAGGAGTACCTGAATACCAGTCGGATATAACCTTGTTGGCCGATGGACCAATCACTGCAACTGATTTCAGGGTTTCCTTTTTCAGCGGCAAAAGCATGTTGTCGTTTTTCAGAAGGACGATTGACTTACGTGTCACCTCTCTCACCAGCTGGCCGGCTTCGGGTTTTCGCCATGGTGCTGTTGTATCGGCAATTCCGATTGCTGAATACGGATTGTCTGGCGAATTGTCGAGCAAACCGAGTTTAAGAAGCACTCTGAGGTTTCCGTAAATGGCTTCGTCAATTTCTCTTTCTGTTACGAGTCCTTTTGAAATGGCTTCTTTCAGTGGTGCCATGTAATTATCGAGAAAAACGGTTATTCCCGCTTTAATGCACTCGGCTGCAGCAATATCGAGTGAAGGATAATATGCGTGAGTTGTCAGCAGCTGACGGTATGCTCCGCCATCGGTGCAGATAATCCCCCGAAGTCCCCAGTTGTTCATTGTAACTTTACGCAGGACAGGGTGCACTGTACAGGGGATGCCATTGTATTTGTTATAGGCGGCCATAAAACATTGCGAACCGCCTTCCACAACACCCTTATAAAAGGTATAGGAATAATATTCCCTGAAGAGGCGGTCGTCGAAGTTGGAACTGTTGAATGATCTGTTATTTTCGTTACTGTTGGCAAGGAAGTGTTTCATAAGCGATGCTGTTTTCCAGTAAACCGGGTGGTTGCCCTGCAGTCCTTTTACATAAGCCACCACCATACATGAATTCAGGAAGGCATCCTCGCCGAAGCATTCCTCGGTTCTTCCCCAGCGGATATCTCTTCCCAGATCAGCATTTGGAGCAAAAACTATCAATCCTGCTGTTTTATATCTTTCATTCTGTGCGAGGTATCTTGCCTCTGTTGCCTCCATGTCAGCAACTTTTTTTACCAGGTCGGGGTCCCATGTCTGGGCAAGGCCGTAAGCCTGTGGAAAGGTAGTTGTATATGAAGCCTTTTCTCCGCGTACAGCCCAGTTGGCCGGACCACTATAGGCAAGACCGTGCAGGCCCTCAATAGTGCGTGTGCCTGTAATTCCCAACCTTGGTATTGAAAGACGTGTGGATAAACAACTAAGTTTTTCGTCAAAAGTCATCAGAGAGATCAGGTTTCTGATACGTTCATCTTCAGAAAGACGGGTATCACGAAAGGGATAATCCTGTGCAAAAAGGGAGAGATGTGCACAGATAAAGATTAAAAGTAAAATAAATTTTCTCATTAATAAGCATTTTTAAAGTTAGTTCATCATCCAGAATGATACAAGGATAAATTATATTCTGCAAGGCGAATCGAAACAAATCTACAAAAAAAATCATTATTAAACGGACAAAATTAAAGGCATGAGATTCCTTGCTTTACTCAGAATCTGTTAATTCCGGACTAATTTATCCCAGTTTTGGGTTATTGAACCACCTTGCCGGAGGCAACAACACAAAGGGCAATCGTAGTTTGTCTTAATCCCCAAAATAACTTTACATAATAAAAAACAAATTTGGTTTAAATCTCTTATTGCCCGGAGTAAAATAGCCACTTTGTTATACTAACTCCTTCTTAAATTACCCCTTTGTTTTTCCCCCAAGGGGGAAATGTCAAAAATAATCCGTGTTTTTTAACTATTTTATTTATGTTACTTTTCTTCATTTTTAAATCACAATACATTTAACCCTGTATGCCTCAGAAATTAATCCTTCTCGTGAAAATATTCCCTTTATTACATTACCCCCTTTGTTTTTCCCCCAAGGGGGAAATGTTAACAATAATCCATGTTTTTTAACTATTTTATTTATGTTACTTCTCTTCATTTTTAAGTCGTAATACATTTAACCCTGTACGCCTCAGAAATTAGTCCTTCGCCTGAAAATACCACCTTTGTTACATTACTTCCTTTACTAAACCACCCCCTTTGTTTTTCCCCCAAGGGGGAAATGGCAACAATAATCCATGTTTTTTAACTATTTTATTTATGTTACTTCTCTTCATTTTTA
>DYKN01000098.1 GCA_020722575.1 Rikenella microfusus
AGGCAAGATATACCCTGATAAGGGGAAAATCAGTCGCCCTTTGGAATTTTTAAGATTCAGTTTATTAAAAACAGGTTTTTAGGAAAAGATTAGTTAAAACCGATAGGGATATCTTACAAAAGAAATCTTTTTTCAGAAGAAATTGGACTTGACCCCTACCAATAGGACTCTGGCGAAAATCGTTAATAGCTTTTGACTCATTTTTCTCACCCCCCTCATTTATTTATTCTTCATCCTCCTAACCCAAAAAATCTTCCTCCTTGATAGACAATGAAGGCTACTATCCAGGCGACAGCCGTGGTATAAAAAGCGGCAAATATTGGCCACTTCCAGGAATTTGTCTCCCTCTTTATCACCGCAATTGAGGCTACACAGGGGATATAAAGGAGCACAAAGACCATTAAACTGAAAGCAACTAAAGGATTATATAACTTACTTCCATCTGACCTTTTTTCATTCTGAAGTGCTTGTCGCAAGGTTTCAGATTCCTCGTCTGCTTCGCCAATAGAGTGAAGCGTCCCTAATGTTCCTACTACAATTTCTTTAGCAATAAATCCTCCAAATAAACCTACAGATATCTTCCAATCATTAAAGCCTAAAGGTTTAAATATTGGAGCAATTGTTCGACCTAACCTTCCGGCGTAACTCTTCTCTAACTTCTCAAATGCCCTTTCATTTTCCAACTGACTAACAACTTCCTCATTTCCTTCGGTCTGTTTAATCAGAACTTCGTAATCCTTGGAATATTTTGGGTTCCAGGGGAAGTTACTTAAAAACCAGACAAGAACACAGCCAGCAAAGATGATTGTTCCAGCCTTTTTCAGATAGACACTTCCCCTTTCCCACATATGGATAAGAAGCCCTTTTAATGTGGGCAGACGATAGGGTGGGAGTTCCATTACAAATGGAGCTGCCGGACCTTTGAATAGATACTTTCGGAAGATTTTGGCCATCAGAATAGCTACCAATATCCCCAAGATGTAGAGAGAAAACAGGATAGTCCCGGCCATCCTTTCGGCAAAAAATGCTCCAATAAAGAGGGTGTATACAGGAAGCCTGGCTCCACAACTCATAAAAGGATTAACTAAAATAGTAACCAATCTATCCCTTCTATCCTCTATGGTTCTGGTAGCCATAATTGCCGGGAGGTTACAGCCAAAACCTAAGAGCATCGGAATAAAGGAGCGGCCATGCAAACCAATCTTATGCATCAATCTATCCATAACAAAGGCTGCTCTGGCCATATATCCGGAATCCTCTAAAACAGACATCGCCAAGAATAGAAGAAAGATAATGGGCACAAAGGTAAGCACACTTCCCACTCCCCCAACTATCCCATCAACTACTAACGATTGAATCGCACTTCCTTCCGGCAGGATTCCCTCCAATAGGTTTCCTAACCATTCCTGTAAAGCCTCAACCCATCCCACTAAAGGTTCACTTGCTTTAAAGGTAAATTTGAATACAAGCCACATCAGACCTAAAAAGATAGGTAGTCCCAAGATGCGGTTAATCAGCACCTTATCTATTCTATCTGAGATGGTATGGTGTATCTCATAGGTTCTTCTTACTGTTTCACTGCAAACTCCACTGATAAATCCATAGCGTCCCTCAGCAATTATGTTCTCTGGTTCGTCCCCAAAGATACCTTTTAAGTGGGCAACACTTCTTTCCACGGCCGCTGATATTTCATCAAAATATGGACTCTCCTTAATTCTTTTGGTAACCTCGCTATCATTTTCTAAAAGTTTTACCGCTAACCATCGGGAAGGATACTTTTCAATTAACCTTTTATCCTTAATAAGAGTCTCCTCTATTTTTCTTATCTCCTCCTGAACCTCCTTTCCATAACTTACAGTTGTTCTCCTTAATTTAACTTTACCCTCAACCAATCTGATGGCTTCATCGAGGAGTTCATTTATTCCCTTCCTTTTTGTAGCCACTGTGAAGACAATCGGAGTTCCCAGGAGCGCGGAGAGATTGTCTCTATCTATTTTGAGTCCTTGTCTTTCAGCTAAGTCTGACATGTTTAAAGCAATTACCAAAGGAACTCCTAATTCCATGAACTGGGTGGCTAAATAGAGATTTCTCTCTAAGTTTGATGCATCAACGATGTCAATTATCACATCGGGCTTTTCCTCCACTACGAAATTGCGGGCCACAATTTCATCAATAGAATAAGCTGTTAAACTATAGGTTCCCGGAAGATCAACGACATTTATCTCGTAATCCCTATATTTTAAAGTTCCTTCCTTCTTTTCTACTGTTACCCCAGGGTAATTCCCTACATGCTGATGTGCCCCGGTCAAAGCATTAAAAACAGTTGTCTTTCCGGAATTAGGATTTCCTGCTAAAGCAATTGTCAATTTTTTCGCCATTTTATCTTCTCCTTTTAATTGTGATTGAGATACAATCTCAATTATATTCTAAAAAATATTTGCTGTCAAATTCTTACCAAAATCTTTTGCGCCATTCCATAGCCAAGAACCAACCTTCCATTACCGACAGCAATAACACAGGGACCGGGAAAGGAGGAGTGGATAATCCTTAATTTTGTTCCTTCATTCAATCCCATCTCAGTCAGTCTCATCCGAAGACCTCTTCCGCCGGTTATCGCTACTAATGTTGCCTCTCTATATAGTGGTACCATCGTTAGAGGTAAAATTTGCCCTTTCATTCCTCTACCTCTAATGATATATTAGCTGCTTCTTCCTTGCGCAAAGATAGATGATAATCTTTAATTTTTACCTCAATAGGGTCTCCTAAAGGTGCCACTCTTTCTACCTCTATCTTTGTTCCCGGGACAACCCCCATATCTAAAATCCGACGATGGATAAAACCCTTTCCAGAAATTTTTACTACCTTACCTTTTTCCCCTGGCTTTAATTCCCGCAAAGATCTATTAACCATAATCCCACCCCATTCTTGTTTGTAATTGAGATACAATTTCAATTATACCTCAAAAAAATTAAATGTCAAGTACCTTTCATTTGCTCTGGCATTTCTGGCAATATCCCCTAATTCCCAAACGATGTTCAACCGGTTTGAAATGATATTTCTTGCAAATCTCTTCTTGCAATCTTTCTATTTCCTCATTCCTGAATTCAATAACCTTACCACATTTTATGCAAACCATATGGTCATGATGTTGGTGACCGAAAATATGCTCATACTGAACCCTCCCCTGACAGCGAAATGTTTCCTGAATGAGATTACAATCAACCAATAAGGGGAGGGTGCGGTAGATGGTTGCCCGAGAAAGGCGATTATCTTTTTTATGCAACCTTTCCCAGAGTTGATCGATATCAAAATGTTTATGCAGAGAAAATACTGTCTTTAGAATGAGTTGCCTTTCCGGAGTGAACTTTAATGCCCTCTCTTTAAGATAATTCCTGAATTCTACTTCATAATCATTCACCATATCTACTTTATCACAATTGATTCTCAATTGCAAATATACCATAAAAAATTTCTGTCAACTACTGGCGCGCAGATTCAATCCTTTGTTTAATGATGTCCTAATA
>DYKN01000012.1 GCA_020722575.1 Rikenella microfusus
TTTAATCATTAATTTATCAGGTCTAACCTTTTGCAAAAATAATTGAAAAAAGAATTTGAAACGAGAAAGGATAAAAAACTTTTGTATTTAATTTTGAGTTATATGTTTTTTGATTTCATATCTTCGGGCAATCACTGTGGCATAGTAAAAAATAATCATAAAAGCTATAGCAGGTATCCAGTAGGCTTTGATGATATTTCCCATCATGTCTGACACTATACCTTGAATCTGGGTAAGGAATGCGGCACCTGCTATTGCCATAATCATTCCTGAGCCACCTATTTTCGTATCATCTCCAAGTCCCTGAATACCAAGTCCATATATTGTTGGAAACATTAGCGACATACAGCCTGAGATCAAGACTAAAGCATAAACGCCTACAAATCCTTTCCCGTAAATTGTGAACAGGCTACAAATAACTGCAAGCCCGGCAAGCCCTGCTAATAGATTTCTGGGTTTAATAAATTTCATAAGGGCTGTACAGCTAAATCGTCCAATCACAAAAAGGCACAGTGACATAATATAATAAGTTGCTCCGGCTTGTTCGGCAGTTCGTGGTAACAGTGCTGTCAAACCAATCCATTCAAGGAGGTTATAAAAACCGGCTGCAACCGGCTCAGCACCTCTCAGTGCCGTAATAATATCTGCTTGAGATGCATCGGGACCAAGTGATGCAATTATATCATCAAACTTCAGCTGTTGCATTACATACCTGATGATGAACGACCATACTGCTATCTGTGCTCCCACATAAAAGAACTGTGCAATAACCCCCCATACATAATTAGTGTTTTTCTTCAACCTGCGAAAAGTACCTGCGAAATCCAGTTCTCTGTTCTCTTCTTTCAGGGCCGGCATCTTTGTAAAATGTATGGCAAGCAGAAGTCCAACCATCACAAAGCCGATAATCATATAAGTAAATGTGAGCGACTGTAATTCCTGGTTTTGAATTCTTGCAAGTTCTTCTGCAGGCAGGGCTGCTCTTTCTGAGGCGGAAAGCCTGCTAAGATTTGAAAGAATGAATATCTGGCTGATAACAACACCTGTTATGGCTCCGAAAGGATTAAATGACTGAGCAAAATTAAGCCTTCGTGTGGCAGTGGACTCGGGACCTATTGCACAAACATATGAATTAGCCGATGTCTCGAGAATAGAAAGACCTGCAAAAAGAATAAATATTGCAAAAAGGTAAGTAATAAATCCTATTGGGTTACTGGAACCCGATACAATCATTGCAGGATAAAACAAAAATGTTCCTGTGGCATACATACCTAATCCAAGCAATACACCTGCTTTATATGTGTATCTTTTAATAAAAAGCGCACCAGGGATAGCAAAACAACCATAACCAAACAAATAGCAGGTAACCTGAATCCATGCGGTTTTAGTATCGCTCAGGCTCATTATTCTCTTAAATGCTGCAAGCATAGTGTCGGTAAGGTTATTGGGAACTGCCCATGCAAAAAAGAGTGATGAAAGAAGAATAAATGGCAAAGTAATGCCTTTGGGAATCAAACGATTATTATCCATATCAATAATAAAAAAATAATTTAAAAAATCAAAAGCTTATTAATGTCAGCGATTAAAATTATTAAAAATTGTCAGTAAAAATAATTTCCAAAAAAACTATTTATGTCCCAGAATCATCCTTTCCCAACTTGTCAGGTTAAACTCTAATCTTACCCTTTCACATCTTTTATTAAATTTTCAAATATATAATTTTACAGGTAGAGTGGTTTTTACCCCACTTAACCTAAAAACAAATTGAAAATAGTAGTGATCTATTTAAGTTCAAGCATAACTACCGATTTTGCAGGCATTAAAACATCAAGCATGTCACCCTGTTTTCTGGCCCCGTTGAATTTTTCAATAACAACTGTATTGGGCTTCTCAAATGTGTTATGATCGGTCAGATTTGCTGAAGTAAGAATCTGTCCTGAAACTGTGGTCCATTTAATCTGATTCAATGTAATACTGATATTTACATTTTTATTAGGGTCAATATTCACGATTGTGAGATGAACTGCTCCTGTTGAATCCTGTGATGCTGAAGCATTCAGTGCCGGTAATGTTTGGTTTTCAAAAACATAATCGGGACTTGTGAATTTCACCGGCAGCATTTTTGAATCATGGTGTACTTTGTATAAGTCAAATACGTGGTATGTTGGTGTAAGAATCATTTTAGGTCCTTCCGTAAGGATTACAGCCTGAAGAACATTAACGGTTTGTGCAAGTTGTGCCATTTTAACTCTGTCGCAATGGTTATTGAATATATTGAGCGTTGAACCAGCAATGAGGGCATCTCTAAGGCTGTTCTGCTGATACAGGAATCTCGGGTTTGTTCTCGGTTCCGGGTCGCACCAGATACCCCATTCACCAACAACAAGAGCGATTCTTTTCTGGGGGTCATATTTTGTCATTATTGAATCATGACCTTTAATAAGTTGTTCAATGCGTAGTGCATTACGCATTGTCCCGAAATATGTTGCTTCAGTAAAATTTGTTGCAGAGCCCTGACCTGCACTGCCACGAGGAGGACGGGTATAATAATGAAAATCGAGCCCCCATAAATTTCCCCGCCCGCCTCTTACAAGGCCTGACATTACCATATTTGTCCAGTTATAATCTCCGCCGCTTGGTCCACAGGCAATTTTTCTCAGGGCAGTACCGGGATAATTTTTCAAAAAAGTGGCATACTGCCGGTACTGTGTTACATAGTATTCAGGCGTCATATTTCCACCACATCCCCAGTTTTCATTGCCAACACCAAAAAATGTTACATGCCATGGCTTTTCTCGCCCGTTTTGCTTTCTCATATTTGTCATTGGACTAATACCGTCATAATTCATATATTCAACCCACTTCGACATTTCCTCAACAGAGCCACTGCCCAGGTTGCCAACTATAAACGGTTCAGCACCAAGTAATTCACAAAGGGTAAGAAATTCATGAGTTCCGAAACTGTTGTCTTCAGTGATATTACCCCAGTTGGTATTTATCATAGTTGGACGTTGATCGCGAGGACCAATACCATCACGCCAGTGATACTCATCAGCAAAACAACCGCCAGGCCACCTGAGGTTTGGAATCTTAATTTTCTTTAATGCCTCAACGATGTCGAGACGAATACGATCATGCTTTGGTACAGGTAAAGCTGGATCAACCCAGTAACCATCATATATGCACCTTCCAAGATGTTCTGAAAAATGGCCATATATATGCCTGCTTATAGTATGCTCAGCGGCTGAAGCATCAACCACCATGGCAATCGAGGTCTGACTTCCAGCAGAAACCGTTAAAGTCAGAAATAATGATATGAATAGAAATTTTTTCATAATACATTTATATTAATAAATCCAATATGACTATTTGAAAATCGAAAATCACCATCTCAGGTTCTAAGTTATTGGTGTCAATAATACACTTAAAATTATACAAAAAACAACTTTTTCCCGCTGTCATCTGTAATAGTATCTAACAGGTATTAAATTTATTAAAACATATAAGGGAATATATTTGCTAATTTAAGTTTTTTTAAAAATTCTTATATGCAAAAAATATTTAAAATTTCCAGATCAATGCCAGAGCCAGTTGGTTGGTATTTCTTTTCTTTGATTATCTGGTTCTGTTAACAGCAGTCTGAGTACAGGTCTTCGGCCGGTGGCCTGAAAATATTCAATTTCAATTTGGTGGTAACCTTCACCAAGTGCCACATAATCGAATTTTTCCACAGCCCTTGGATGCACACCATCATTGTTAATTACACACACATTGTCAATCAAAAGACGGCTTCCATCGTCTGAGTTCAGAAAAAATCCGTAAACACCATCTTTCGGTATTTTCAGGAAACCTGTGAATCTCAGTGCAAAATTCTGTTCATCATCTGTAATTCTGGCATTAATCATTTGCCCGGTAGTTGACTTTGCAGGTACCAATGAATTAAAACCGGGAAGTGATTGAAACTCGCCATAATAGACATCAACTTTAAGGCCTTTCCGGTAATTGCCACCTAAAATGCCCGGCATCAGGTCTTTTTTAACAAGGTTATATGTCACTGTACGGCTTGTATCTTTCCCGTGAACTGCAAATGTCTTAAGCACGCATGAGCCGTCAACCTTAAGTGGTTCAGTATAGATTTTACCTGATTTAAGTGGGTCAGTTCCGTCGATGGTATAGAAGAATTTTGCATCAGGATTATGGCTGGAAAGTGAAAGTTCAAATCTGTCATAGAATACCAGCACATTCTGTTCAGGGACGGGGGGTATGACTCCTGCATTTGCCTTTGCCACGCTGGCAGCTCCCATCTTGTCGATTTTTCTGTCGTATGTCATCAGACCGTTTGTTTCGGTCTCCACATCGGTTGTCTGAGTATAAATTATGGCGCTAAGTCCATTTTCTTTTACGAACCGGTAAATCTGGTCGAGGTATGTTTCGAAGGTTGTAAGTAATTGTAATGAATCCTCAAAAGTTCTGTATCCCCAGTTTGTAGCTTCCCATGTATGGTTCGGCACCGGATATCCAAGTCCGCCGTATTCTCCGAGCACAATTGCCCTGTTTTCCTGAGGTTCAGGGCAACGTGGAGCCGGATAACTATGAATATCAAGCACATCGCCGCATCCCCTATCGGTCCAACCCGATGCGCTGTTTACAAGCCTTGTAGGATCATATTTTTTAATAAGATCGGTAATTCGCTCCGTATCCCACTGCCCCCATCCTTCATTATATGGGATCCACATTATTATTGATGGATGATTGTATTTTGTGTCAATCATTCTTTTAAGTTCATATTCAAATTGTGCTCCGTCCTCTTCACTTTTTGTGATATCAGGCATTGTGCCACTGATATACCTGTCGCCGCTTGGCATGTCCTGCCACACCAGAATTCCAAGTTTATCACACCAGTTGTAAAAACGCCTGTTTTCAACTTTTACATGTTTTCGGAGCATATTATATCCCATATTTTTCGTCATCTTCAGGTCGTAAACCATTGCTTCATCAGTAGGAGGGGTATAGATACCATCTGGCCAGAAACCCTGATCGAGTGGTCCACGTTGAAAAGCAAATCTGTTGTTCAGCAGCATCCTGGTAAAGCCGTCATCAGTTTTGCCAAGAGAAATCTTTCTCATTCCTGCCACCGTCTTTACATGGTCGCTCCCGTTTTCTCCTTTCAGGTCAATGGTAACATCATATAGAAAAGGATTATCTGGTTCCCAGAGAACAGGATTGCTTATTTCGAGGCTGATTTCTTCGCCTGGTTTACCTTTAGAAGAAGAAATTTTCTTGCCATTTTCCGATATAATAATTGTTACCACGCCTGTATTATCGGAGGTTAAAACTTTAAATGCCATTACCTTTTTATCAATATCAGTGGCAATTCTGAATGAGGTAATATAAGAATTACTTACAGGTTCGAGCCATACTGTTTGCCAGATTCCTGTCGTTGGTGTATACCATATTCCGCCGGGGTTTGACACCTGTTTACCTCGCGGTTGTGGTCCTCTGTCGGTAGGATCCCATACACGTACCAGCAATTCATGGTCATTTTTATCTGAAAGCACTCCTGAAATTTCAAAAGAAAATGGATCATATCCCCCCTTGTGTGAACCAGCCTCTTTTCCGTCAATCCATACTTTCGTTTCCCAGTCGCATGCCTCAAAATTCAAAAGTATTTTTCCCTTCTTCCAGCTGCCCGGGATCTTAAAGTTTGTTCTGTACCAGAGATTCTCATTCTCTGATACTCGTTTCTTTACGCCCGACAGGGCTGACTCAACAGGATATGGCACCAGTATTTTGCCATCCCATTTTTCAGGCTGTGAATCACGTGGTGTAATCGCATAATCCCATAGACCATTGAGATTTAACCATTTATCCCTTACCATATCAGGTCGCGGGTATTCAGGCCAGGGCTTAAGAGGATCGACCTTAAGTGCCCATTCTGTCAGTAAAGAATTCTCGGCAATTTTCCAGTTATCAAACCCATTTTTTCTGCAACCCACATATAAAATTGCAAAAAACAGAACTATTAACAATAAGTTTCTTTTCATAATTAACATCTTATTAAGAGCAGGTTAAGTATCATATAAAGAAATCTTTTACTTAAATATTATCACAGGCAAATTGCAATAAATTCCTGTGTAAACCAATTATGCAAGATAGTTTGCTAAAAGCAAAAAATCAAAAAAAGAGGTAAAGATTTATTTTACCCGTGAAATTCTTGATTTAACGGGCTGGTCGATAATGATCGGGACCTGTTCCTCAATTGTATTTGTTGAATCTAATTGAAGGGCTCTGACATCCGATAGGCTTAGACGGCGTACAAGATTATGTATGGTAAGGGTTATGTTTTCGATTGTTGAGAGTGGATTATCAATAGGCATTACTCTGTCGATGAGTACAAATTTGAAATCTCCTTTAAGGTCGTGTTTTTTAAGTGACTCAAAGCTGCTTTCGAGTGTAATTTCACCCGATTTTACCATATCCTCAAGTACTTCCCTGAAATAAAGATCGATTCTGGGTTCAACCTTAAATCCTATATTGAAATCTACTCTTATAAGTATCCCTAAAATAATATGTGTAACCTTATATTCAAATGCTTTTGGATTATTAACAGTGTTAACATGGAGGAACCAGTAGGTATTTGCTCTTTTGGGTTGTTTTTTAAAGATTGAATAAATTACTTTTGATTCTACCTGGTCAAATCTGTTTGCTCTGATAATATATACGAGGTTTGTTGCGGTTTTCGGTACTGATTCGTCTTTGCTCAGGTCTTTGAACAGTTCAATATAATCTTCAAGGTTTGCGAAGGTAATATATCTATTTTTGATTTTTCGTCCGAAATACCATCCATACATTATTACAAAGAATGCTGCAGCAAGAAGGAGAGTAAACCAGCCTCCGTTTGAGAATTTGTTCAGGTTGGAAACAAGAAAGCATAATTCAATTGTCAGGTATACAGCTACAAAGATGTAAACCAGCCTGTGGTCGGTCCCTTTCTGCAAAAGGTATATTGAAAGCAGCACTGTGGTAATAATCATTGTTATTGTTATGGCAAGCCCGTATGCTGCTTCCATATTCGATGAGTTTTTAAAGAAAATAACGACGAAGCTGCATGCAATCCACAGGAACCAGTTAACGAAAGGAATGTAAACCTGGTTTCGTATCATTGTGGGATGGAGTACTCTCATTTTGGGCCAGAAGTTAAGCCGGACTGCTTCTCCTATCAGTGTAGTAGACCCGCTAATAATTGCCTGGCTGGCGACTATTGCAGCAGCAGTTGAGATTATTATGCCTGGCAGCAGGAACCATCTGGGCATTATTGAATAGAAAGGGTTTATTTCTGCACCGGGTTGGTGGTAGGCAAGGATCCATGCTCCCTGCCCGAAGTAGTTGAGCAGCAGGGCTGTTTTCACAAATATCCATGAAATCTGTATGTTTTTTCTTCCGCACAAACCAAGGTCGGAGTACAGTGCTTCTGCCCCGGTTGTGCAAAGAAAAACAGCTCCCAGTAAGATGAATCCTCCCGGATATTCAGTCAGGAATCTGTAAGCAAAAACAGGATTAACAGCTCTGATAATCTCGGGATTGGAAACCAGCTGAGAGATACCAAGTGCAGCTAATATCGAAAACCACAAAATCATCACGGGGCCAAACCATCTTCCAATATAAGCTGTACCAAACTGCTGAATAAAGAAAAGTAAACCAAAAATGATCAGCACAAGTGGGATCACGGGAAAACCCGGTTTAAGAAGCCGGAGCCCTTCCACAGAAGCAGTGACGGTAATTGAAGGGGTAAGTACGCCATCGGCAATCAATGCAGAGCAACCGATCATAGTAACTATTGCAGCAGCAATAGACCGTTTCTTTATCAATGCGTAAAGTGCAAATACACCTCCTTCCCCGTTATTATCAGCTCTTAAGGTGATCAATATGTATTTGAGGGTTGTCTGAAGGGTAAGTGTCCAGAAAATTGCTGAAAGGCCTCCGTAAACAAGCAGATCGTTAAAATTTTCGCTACCACCAACTACAATTGCCTTTAATGTATAAAGAGGACTCGTTCCGATATCGCCGTAAACAATACCTAATGTCAATAAAAAACCGGCAAAGGTTAGCTTCTTGATCCTTTTATATTGCAACGATTCTTTCATGGTTAAAAACAGAACGAGCCGGTCATTCCGAATTTTAAAGGTTACAAAGTTAAAAATAAAAACAATAATTGTATTTTTGAAATCCAACAGACAAATAAGTATAAGGTGAACACGGCGTCAATACTTAAAACTTTTTATAAGAAGCTGATCTTCAAAATGAGCGCAAATAACTGCTTCCTCTTCACTTTTTTTTACCGGTATCTCTACCGACCTTCAAGAGGAACTCTGGATGAATTTACTGATATTTTTTCGAGGAGAAAGAAGGATATTACCCTTGTTCAGGTTGGCGCCAATGATGGTATAAATAATGATCCGGTTCACAAATTTATTAAAAGAGATAAATGGAAAGGCATATTGCTTGAGCCCCAGAGATATGTTTTTGAAGAGTATCTTAAGCCGTTATACAGAAAAACTAAAGGGATTATCCCCCTCAATGCAGCACTCGACAAGGAAGACGGTTTCAAACCCATTTACAAGATTTCAATAAGCAATTCCAGATGGGCCACCGGGCTAACAAGCTTTAACAGGGAAGTTCTTGAAAGGGCTGTCAGATCGGGTTATATTGCACGTCAGGCAAAAAAAGAAGGATGCAGAATGCCTGAGAATGAAAGTGATTGTATTTCAGAAGAAATGGTGGAGTGCATAAAAACTTCTTCTCTTATGGAAAAGTTCGGCTTAAAAAAAATTGACTGGTTGCAAATTGATACAGAGGGATATGATTTTGAAATAATTAAAATGTTTAATCCAACCCTATATAAGCCGGAAGTAATAGTTTACGAAAACCTCCATTTGAATGATGAAGATAGGTTGAAATGTAAGAAATACCTTGAAGAGTGCGGTTACAGAATCAAAGATTACGGACCAAATACCCTCGCGATGCTTAATCCACCCGAATATCTGGAAAGGTTTTTTTAACGTATCACATGATTTTATTCCATCAAAATTAGTTATCTTGCGCCTTATTTATCCAGAAGATGGACAATTCAATTCAGATTCTTACAATAACAGCTGTATCACTGGGGTTTCTTCATACTCTCTTCGGCCCCGATCATTATCTTCCATTTATCGTTTTAAGTCAGGCAAGAAAGTGGAGCACAAAAAAAACGATGCTTATTACTTTTCTGTGTGGTCTTGGACATGTTCTGAGTTCCATTATACTTGGCATTTTAGGCATAGCTATTGGCATTTCAGTCAATAAGCTTGTTTCAGTTGAATCGTTCAGGGGCACTATTGCAGGGTGGCTTTTTATTGCATTCGGACTGGTTTACACAATAATCGCATTACGAAACCTTGCGAGGGGAAAAACCCACTCACACACTCACTTTCACCCCGGAGGCGAACAGCATGAGCATGAACATAATCACGACAATGCTCATATTCATGTGCATGATAATGAAATCGCATCCGCAACTCCGTGGATTCTTTTTTTGATTTTTATTTTTGGTCCTTGTGAACCGCTTATTCCGATTCTTATGTATCCTGCCGCACAGAATAACATACATGGAGCCGTACTTGTTGCACTATTGTTTTCAGCAGTCACAATTGGCACGATGATGACAATTGTACTGATATTCAAACTCGGGTTAACCAGAATTAATCTTAAGCCAGTAGAAAAATTTAATCACCTTATTGCGGGTTCGCTGATCTTCCTTTCAGGTATTGCAATTAATTTTCTGGGTCTGTAACGCTGATCGGCATCATTCTCCTGCTATCCTGAATAATAGCCATGTGCCTGGATCAGGGATAATTTCACATTTGTTACCTGCCATTATATTAAATATTTTTTCTCTGGCATCAATTAAAAATGTTTCGGTTTTCTGAATACTACCGTCAATTACCAGCAAATCTAACGGAAATACAAAAAGATGCTCCTGTTTCTGTTCAATAATCACCATTGTCTCTCCGTTCCTTTTCCCCTGACGTTTCTCGATTTTAATTTCAGGCTGACCTGGTAATTCAAGCCATTGGTGAAAAAATTGTTCCAGATTTTTCCCGGTAACTTCTTCCATAACCTTTTTGAAATCAGAAGTAAGAGCATTACTGTTTCTATATCTCTCGTAAAATAGTTCCATTCCTTTCCAGAAAGCATAATCTCCTGTTTCTCTTCTCAGCATATGTAGAATCCATGCTCCTTTCTGGTAGGAATTGGGATTAAGTAAATTCATCGGATTTATGGTAACAGTATCAATTACCGGAGCAGGGTTTCTGTCATAATACCTTAAAACTCTTTCGCGTGCCTGTTTCATTTCTGTTTCAAGTCTTTCCCGACCATAGTTTTTCTCATTATATACAGCAGTTAAATAAGTGGCAAAGCCTTCACTGAGCCAGATATGAGCCCAATCTTTTTCAGTTACAGAATTTCCAAACCATTGATGGGCAATTTCATGTGCAATAAGACTTTCTGCCTGTCCACTTCCTGTAACTGAGTTTTCACTGTAAAAAATACAGGATGCATTTTCAAGGCCTCCGAAAATTGTTTTTGATTGAACATTGGCAAGCTTTTCAAACGGGTATGGACCTATAAGATTGCTAAAAAAGTCAATTACTTTTACTGCAACAGAATAATCAGAAAATCCTTCCTCACGATTTTCAGGGAAAACCCATGACCAGACCGGGACATTTCCTGCATAACCGGCAAACCTGACCGCAAATGGTGCAGCTCCAAAAGCCATTACCTTCACCGGAAGAGGGATTTCCTCATGCCAGTGCGTCAGTCTGTTATGTTGATCAATATTACTTTCTTCAATGAGTGTACCACATGCAACAACCTTATAATGCATTGGGGCTATAATGATAAAGTCAACCCTGGCTTTGTCAGAAGGATGATCAATCACCGGAAGATAATATGATGCCCTATCGGGCCAATGGTCTGAAAAAAAAGTTCGACTCCCATATTTGTTCCGCGAAATAATAAGGCCATCAACAGGTATACCAGAATAAATAACCTTTACTACTGCCTTTGCTTTAGGTGAAAATGTCCCACCAGTACTTATACGCAAACTGTTGTCAGAATGATGCCACAGAACTGAATCATTATTAAGAGTTACTGACTTTACGACCATTCCCTGTCCCGGCTTTCCGGAATTTCTGAAATCCAGCTCTATATAACCAATCGGCGCGCTAAATTCAATTTCAGCTTTTGCAATACCATATATTAAATCTGTTGTATCGTTAAGCCGCAAAAAAAATTCATATCCGAGTACATCAACGCCTGTCTGAGAAGTAGCAGGCAAAACCTGAAGATAAAATATCAATACTATTGCTGAAAGAAAGAATATTACACTATTTTTCATCACCTTTGTTTATTTTTCAAAATTAGTTAAAAGAACCCTGAATTTATTTTTACGGGTAAAATATTAAATTATTGATATATAATTATTAGTTTTGTCAGGCGAAAAAAAATTCTGATGAGTTTTGATTATAATACCCAAAGGAAGAGAATGGCCTTGCCTGAGTATGGCAGGAATATTCAGAAGATGGTTGATTACCTGAAAACGATTAAGGACAGGGAAGAACGGAAAAGAGCAGCGGAGACAATAATTCATATTATGGGTAATCTTAATCCCAACTTGCGTGAGGTTGAGGATTTAAAACATAAATTATGGGATCATCTGTTTATAATTGCAGATTTCGATCTTGATGTCGATTCCCCTTATTCACCACCTGAAAAAGCTAAACTGGTTGAAAAACCGAACAGAATACAATATCCAATGGGCAATATCAGGTTTCTTCATTATGGAAAGATAATTCAATCGATGATTGAAGAAGTTTCCAAAATGGAGGATGGAGAGAAGAAAGATTACCTTACTTCACTCATCATCAATCAGATGAAGAAGCTATATGTTACATGGAACCGTCCGCAGGTTTCGGATGATATCATCCTGAGTGATCTGAAATTTTTATCGCGCGGAAAGCTAAAGGCTCCTGAAGGGATAAAGATACCTGAGGTAAAAGAACTTTTGGGACAGAGCAAAAAGAAACAGCAAGGGAAACAACATAACAAACATTCTCAGAAGAAAAAAGGGTTAAACCGTTATTGATGAGTTCTTTTGTTGTGACGGGAAGTCGTCCTCTAATGGGTGAAATAACACCACAGGGCTCAAAAAATGAGGCTTTGCAGATAATTTGCGCATCGCTTCTCACTCCTGAAAAAGTAACAATTTACAATCTCCCCCGCATCCTTGACGTTGATAATATCATTGATCTTATTTCATTGCTTGGCGTTAAAGTATCGCGAGACCATTCTGGCTGTTCCGTGACAATTGAAGCTCATTCGGTTAACATTGATTACATGCTGAGTGAGGAATATGTTGAAAAGAGCCGGAAAATAAGGGGATCTATCATGATAGCAGGGCCATTACTCGCACGCTTCGGGAAAGCCTATGTAGCAAGGCCAGGAGGTGATAAGATAGGCCGAAGAAGACTCGATACACATTTTCTTGGCTTTACTAAATTAGGAGCTTCAGTTGAAATTCATCGAAACAATGAGTTATATATTATTGCAGCGGAAAAACTTACCGGTACATATATCCATCTTGATGAGGCTTCAGTAACTGGAACAGCCAATATAATAATGGCAGCCGTGCTTGCTGAAGGAAAGACTACCATATACAATGCAGCCTGTGAACCTTATATACAACAACTCTGCACGATGCTGGTAAATATGGGAGCAAAAATTGATGGCATTGGTTCAAACCTGCTCAGGATTGAAGGAGTAAAGAAACTTGCCGGAATTTCACACACAGTCCTACCCGACATGATCGAAGTGGGTTCATTTATTGGAATGGCAGCCATGACAGAATCAGAACTCACCATTAAAAATGTCTCCTGGGAAAACCTTGGAATAATTCCCGATTCATTCCGGAAACTTGGTATAATACTTGAGAAACAGGATGATGATATTTATATTCCCCGACAAGAACACTACACCATTGAAACCTTCATGGATGGATCTATCATGACCATTTCCGACGGTATATGGCCTGGACTGACGCCCGACCTTCTTAGTGTCATTCTCGTAACTGCCACACAGGCAGAGGGAGCTGCTCTTATTCACCAGAAAATGTTCGAGAGCCGACTATTCTTTGTCGACAAACTTATTGACATGGGAGCCCAGATTATCCTCTGCGACCCTCACCGGGCAACAGTAATAGGACTGAACAAAAAAATAAAACTCAGAGCCACAGTAATGTCATCACCTGACATACGAGCCGGAATCGCTTTACTTATAGCCGCAATGTCAGCAGAAGGAACCAGCATTATTCATAATATTGAACAAATTGACAGAGGTTACGAAAGAATTGATGTCAGGTTGAATTCCCTCGGAGCTGAAATCAAACGTATCTAAATAATATTTAAACTGCCAATTTGTCAATATCTGTCAACTGGCAGGTTATTTGCTTATAACCGGTTATTAAATGTCAAAAATATCAAATACCTGAAAAATGACAAAGAAAAAGCAGACTGAAAGAAAGGTAGATCATGTTGAACATAAGGTAGAAATTACAGAAGGCAAAAAAAATCATGCCATTTCTTCTGATCAAACAAATGATAACGAAAAGGCAAAAGCCGCTGAAAATAATATCCCGGCTGACACTGAAGCCACTGAAGTAGTTGCTACCGAAGAAGCAAAGGCAGAAGTCAGTAAGGCCGAAGCCGAGCTTCTTGAAAAACTTGCCGAGATGCAGGATAAGTATCTCAGGCTGATGGCTGAATTTGAAAACTACCGCAAAAGGACTCTCAGGGAAAAAATAGAGCTAACAAAAAATGCAGGTGAAGAAATTATTAAAGGCATTCTTCCCGTTCTTGACGATTTTGAAAGAGCTCTTAAAATTATTGATGAATCATCGGACTTCAATTCCATTAAAGATGGCATTAGCTTAATTTACAATAAATTCGTTGATTTTCTGAAGCAGAAAGGTGTAAAGGAAATAGAGTCGCTTAATTGTGATTTCAATGTTGATCTTCACGATGCAGTTAGTAAGGTACAGGTGGAAGATGAATCCATGAAAGGTAAGATTGTTGAAGTGCTTCAGAAAGGATATTATCTGAATGACAAAGTAATGAGGCATTCGAAAGTTGTTATCGGTGAATAGAAATAGATAATTACTGGATGGCAAAGAAAGATTATTACGAAATACTGGGTATTCCAAGAAACGCCACTAAGGAGGAGATAAAGAAAGCCTACCGGAAGCAGGCGCTTAAATATCATCCCGACAAGAATCCTGGCAACAAGGATGCTGAGGAGAAATTCAAAGAAGCTGCAGAGGCTTATGAGGTTCTGTCAGATGATGAAAAGCGCAGGGTTTATGATCAATATGGGCATGACGGTCTTAGTGGTTCCGGTTTTGGCTTCAGAGGAGGTGGGATGACTGTTGAGGATATTTTCGCTTCCTTTGGCGACATTTTTGAAGATGCCTTTGCCGGTTTTGGTGGTTTTGGCAGCAGCAGGAGAACAAGAAGGGTTAATAAAGGTACTAATCTCAGGGTAAAAGTAAAGCTTACCCTTCAGGAGATAGCCAATGGGGCTGAGAAAAAAATTAAAGTCAGAAAATATATTTCATGTCCTGCCTGCGGAGGAACTGGTGCGGCTGATTCGAGAAGCTATACCGATTGTCCAACCTGTAGAGGTACCGGCCATGTTACACGTATTACAACAACTTTCCTTGGCCAGATGCAAACAACAACTGTGTGCCCGACATGCGGGGGCGAGGGTAAAGTTATTACACACAAGTGCAGTTCATGCTATGGAGAAGGAATCATTGAAAAGGACGAGATTATAAGCATCAATATACCTGCAGGAGTTGCAAAAGGCATGCAGTTAACCCTTAGCGGCAAAGGAAATGCTGCTCGCAGAGGAGGAATACCCGGTGACCTCCTTGTAATAATCGACGAGGAATCCCATCCGGAACTCATCAGGGAAGGAAACGACCTGATATATAACCTTTTTATAAGTATCCCCGACGCTATAATGGGAGGAAGTGCTGAGATACCAACCGTCGACGGACAGGTCAAAATTAAAATTGAACCGGGTACCCAGCCCGGAAAAATACTACGCCTGCGAGGAAAAGGACTTCCTGAAGTTAACGGATACGGCCGGGGAGACCTTCTGGTAAATGTCAACGTCTGGATCCCAAAAAGCCTGAGCAGGGAAGATATGAAACTTATCGAAAAACTTAAGGAATCAGACTCTTTCACACCTCGCCCCGATAAAGACGACAGAGGGTTTTTCGAAAGAATGAGAAGCTATTTCAAATAAGCCAATCTTCCTCAGCTAATGCATCACCCCGATTATTAGTACCGTCTTTATAAATATATATCCTTTCTGATATGTACCAGTTCATGTCAGGTATTTTGTTTTATCTTACCCGATATTTTCTAAATTCACTTTTATTATATTTACTGTCCATTTTCCTTTATTAACATTAAAATTCTATGACGATAATTGAAGCAAGAGATGTAACCAAAAGATTCGGAAGCACAGTTGCTCTCGACAAACTGTGTCTTGCTGTTCCCCGGCAGTCAATTTACGGTCTGCTCGGACCTAATGGAGCAGGTAAGACCACACTTATCAGGATAATTAACCAGATAACCGGTCCTGATTCAGGTGAACTCTTTCTTGAAGGTCGAAAACTTAAATTATCGGATGTGGCTGAAATAGGATACCTGCCCGAGGAAAGAGGCCTCTACAAGAAAATGAAAGTCGGTGAACAGGCACTTTATTTTGCAAGGCTCAAAGGGCTTTCCCGACACGAAGCCATGAAAAGACTCCGGTACTGGTTCAAAAAACTTGATATGGTTGACTGGTGGAATAAAAAAGTGGAGGAACTTTCAAAAGGCATGGCCCAGAAGGTTCAGTTTATCACAACTATTCTCCATGAACCAAAACTGCTCATACTCGATGAACCATTCACCGGATTTGACCCGGTAAATGCAGAAATAGTCAAAAACGAAATTCTTTTCCTTCGTGAAAAAGGCGCAACAATTCTGCTCTCAACTCATAACATGGCATCGGTTGAAGAACTTTGCGACAATATCACCCTTATTGACCATGGGAAATCAATTCTTGAGGGGAAAGTTGATGAAATCCGTAAAGCCTGGGCAGGAAATGAATATTCCGTTTCCTTCGAGGGAAATGTGACAGTTCCAGAAAACGGAAAATTCAGAATACTTGAATCAGAAAAAGACAATAACCTTACAACCATAAAATTGAAATGTCTCATTAATTCATCAACAAATGAAGTTCTAAATGAATTGATGAAATCAGGCAATATCATATCGTTTAACCCTGCCCTCCCTTCAATGAATGATATTTTTATAAGGGTAGTTGCCTCCCAGAACGAAATGTCCAGACAATAACATTAAAAAAACGATCATGAGCAAAATATCAGTTATTATTGAAAGAGAATACATTACACGAGTCAGAAAAAAATCATTCATCATTATGACCTTGCTGGCTCCGATTCTTCTGGCACTCTTTATTGTGGTACCAACTCTGCTGATGACAAATCAGGATACCGAAATGAAAAAAATAGCAGTGGTTGAAGCCGGCACCGACCTCTTCAAAAATGCTATACCCGACATTAAGAATACTGATTTTATTTATCTGGAAAATGTAAATATTAACGACCTGAAGAAAAATTTTGAACAAGCAGGCTATTATGGGGTCCTTTATATTTCTCCGGAAGTTGTAAATATACCCGAAGCTGTTCAGCTGATTTCAAGAAAGCAACCGCCAATAACACTTCTTGAACATATTGAAAATTCTCTCGAAAAGGAGATCGAACGCCAGAAACTTCTGGCCCATAATATCGAAAATCTAGATCAGATACTAAAAAGCGTAAGAACAAATGTTTCTGTACAGACTATCAAAATAGATGAAAAAGGTAATGTTAAGGAGACCAGCACAGGTATTGCAATGGCACTTGCATATATTACAAGCCTGATTATGTACTTTCTTGTTTTCGTTTTCGGTGCACAGGTTATGCGGGGAGTGATTGAGGAAAAAACCAGCAGGGTTGTTGAGGTTATTGTTTCATCAGTAAAACCTTATGAATTGATGATGGGGAAAATAATAGGACTGGCATTTGTTGGTTTAACCCAATTTTTGATATGGGTTATCCTGACATTTGCAGTGGTTACTGCAGTAAAGTCGGCATTGATTCCCGAAAAGGTCGTTACCCAGGCCGTACAGAGCTTCTCGCAGGATGTAATGTCTCAGGGAACATCAACATCACCTCAGAGTCAGTCAGAAAACGCAGTCAACACCGAGGAAGCAATCCCTAATGAATTCCTGAAAATCTTTAACTCAGCGGTTAATCAACCGTGGGGTCTGATTTTATTCTGCTTTATATTTTATTTTATCACAGGCTACCTCCTTTATGCCTCAGTTTTTGCAGCTGTTGGTTCTGCCGTTGACAATGAAACCGAGACACAGCAGTTCATGCTTCCGATAACCTTGCCGGTTATCCTCGGACTCTTTGTAGCCATGAGCATCATGCAAAATCCCGAAAGCTCGGTGGCTTTCTGGTTCTCAATTATCCCTCTCACATCTCCGATTGTAATGATGGCAAGGATTCCTTTCGGAGTGCCATGGTGGGAACTTGCCATTTCAATGTTACTTATGATAGGTACTTTTATTGTTTTTGTATGGATGGCTGCAAAAATTTACCGAACAGGAATACTTATGTATGGGAAAAAGAGCTCCTGGAAAGAAATGTGGAAATGGCTCACCTACAAAGGATGATGCCTGACTGAAAATATTCTGAAAGATGTCGAGAATTCTGGTAATTGATGATGAGAAGTCAATCCGGAACACCTTAAAAGAGGTTCTGGAATACGAAAAACACGAGGTCGATGTTGCTGAGGATGGTCCTTCAGGTCTGGAACTCTTTTCAAACTATTCCCACGATATTGTGCTTTGTGATATCAAGATGGCAAAGATGGACGGCATAGAGGTTCTGGAAAGAATTATGGAGATTTCGCCTGACACACCTGTCATAATGATATCCGGGCATGGCACTATTGATACTGCTGTTGAATCAATCAAAAAGGGTGCATATGATTATCTTGAAAAACCACTTGACCTTAACAGACTTCTAATTACTCTCAGAAATGCTACGGATAAATCGAGGCTTGTTACCCAGACCAAAGTTCTGCGGAACAAAGTCAGCAAAATATATGAAATTGTCGGTGAATCTTCATCCATTAAAAAGGTTAAAGAGATCATTGACAGGGTTGCTCCCACTGAGGCAAGGGTTTTAATAACAGGTGCAAGCGGCACAGGAAAAGAGCTTGTTGCCCATCAGATTCACGAAAAAAGCCCGAGGGCTAAAGGAGCATTTGTTGAGGTCAATTGTGCTGCTATCCCATCTGAACTTATTGAAAGTGAGCTGTTCGGTCATGAAAAGGGATCCTTCACCTCAGCTATCAAACAAAGAATAGGCAAGTTCGAACAGGCAAACGGAGGAACTCTCTTTCTCGATGAGATAGGCGATATGAGCCTTTCAGCTCAATCAAAAGTTTTGAGAGCCTTGCAGGAAAACAAAATAACACGCGTCGGCTCCGACAAAGATATCCATGTTAACGTCCGCGTTATTGCAGCAACAAATAAAAATCTCAGAAAAGAAATTGAGAACAATACTTTCAGGGAAGACCTTTACCATCGCTTGAGCGTGATTCTGATTCATGTCCCCACTCTTAATGAACGTATAGAAGATATACCTTTACTTGCCGAACATTTCAACACACTTATATGCTCGGAATACGGAATGAGTAAAAAGAAAATCACCCAGGACGCTATAGAGGAACTTCAGAAAATCAAATGGACAGGAAATGTCAGAGAATTCCGGAATGTTCTCGAAAGACTTATCATACTTTGCAGAGGCGAAATAACGGGAAAAGATGTAATCGCATATGCACATCCTATTTCCGGTCTGACGTTATAGCAATTATCTCAATCCTGGCTGAATTCATGATATTTTTTGAACATTTATTTTTTAAATTTTGATTCATAGATGCGTGTTTTTGTAACAGGATCAACAGGTTTTATAGGTGCTGCACTTGTGCGTAAGCTGGTATCGGAGGGATATGATGTTGTTTGCCTGTACCGCAATCCTGAGAAGATGAAAAATATCTTAACAGAAAAGGTTGAGCCTGTCAAAGGAGATATTCTCGACTTCAACTCTTTAACTGAAGCCTGCAGGGGTTGCGAAAGGCTGTTTCACCTTGCGGCATTTACAGGCGTATGGTCGCGCAATCGGGAACTTATCAGGAGACTTAATGTTGAAGGTACCCGGAATGTGATGAAGGCTGCTCTCCAAACCGGTATCAGGGATATCGTTTTCACCTCCACAGCTGGTGTAATCGGACCTTCATCCTACAGTCCGGCCAACGAAGAAACTGAAAGAACAACCGGCTTCTTTACATTATATGAAGAAACAAAAGCTGAAGCTGAAAATGTTATAGCTGATTATGTAAAAAAAGGACTTAATATCCGTACGGTTAATCCAACCCGGCTTTACGGGCCAGGTGAATTAAATGCCGGGAACAGTGTTACCCGAATTATAAAAATGTACCTCGAAGGAAAATGGCATTTTGTAATAGGAGATGGCAATAGCACCGGTAATTACGTGTTTATTGACGATGTCGTAAAAGGTCATCTGCTTGCAATGGAAAAAGGGAAAGCAGGTGAAAGATATCTGTTAGGAGGAGAAAATATTTCATACAACGGCTTTTTCAAACTGCTTGAAGAGATAACAGGAATAAAAAACAGACTCTTCAGGCTCCCTGTTTCTCTATCTCTTGCTTTTGCAGGAACAGCAGTAGCTTTTGCATATATCACAGGTATTGAACCATTTATCACCCCGGGCCATGTACGACGTTACAGTTACCACTGGCAGGTTTCATCAGATAAAGCCATCAAAGAACTTGGATATAGTTTAACCCCTCTGCGTATAGGGCTGGAAAAAACGGTTGACTGGCTCAAGAAAATTAGTTGATTTTCTTTGGGATCTTAAGTTTTTGCCCTTCATATAGCCTTGAAGCATTTCTGATATTATTAAATCTCATAACCTCTGTCACCGTTACTCCTTCGAATTCCTTCACAATATCCCATACTGTATCTCCCCTGCGAACTGTATAAATAACATAGTCTCCATCATTTCCAGCTACTGTCGGTAATGGGTTCGAAGTCTTAACCGACTGAACAGGCTTATTAATCAATGCCTGCTTTTCAGCAAACGACATGGAATTAATTTTTGAAAGGGAAGCAGCCCTTTCACGGTCAACAAAAACGTTTATTTTCTGCCCTATCCTTATGGTATTGGTATAGAGATTGTTCCAGTACCTCAAATCAGATAGCCTCACCCTGTACCATTCAGCAATATAGCCAAGGTTATCACCATCTTTTACCGTATAAGTAAGTTTTACCTTGCCTGCAACATTTGCTGGTGCATTATATGATCGTGTGGGATATACCGTTGCTATTGTCCGGTTGAGGTAATGATCAGCCTTGAACTTTCTGATTGAATCTTCAAGAACAATAAAGTTACCAAGGTTAGCAAAGGGCAAAACAAGAGGCATGGGTTTTGAACTTGCAGGAATTAATCCTGTACGGTATTGCGGATTCAGATAACGGAGTTCCTCAAGCGGAATATTCATCACCTCCGAAATCTGGTTAAGGTGGATATCTTTATTAAGCAGAATGGTATCCACAGCCAGCGGAATTTGAACCGGAAGGGGTGAGATGTTATGCTCAGAATAATAATTAAGTGCATAAGTTGCAGCAACAAATTGTGGTATATAGCCCCTTGTCTCCCTCGGCAGTCTATAGTATATTTCCCAGTAATTTTTCCTGTTGCCTGATCTTGCGATAGCCTTTCTTACGTTTCCCGGACCACAATTATATGCTGCAATAACCAGTACCCAGTCGCCAAATATTTCATACATATCTTTAAGATATTTTGCAGCAGCATGGGTTGATTTGATCGGATCGCGTCTCTCGTCAACAAGTGAATTAATTGTGAGCCCGTACATTCTCCCGGTACTTGCCATAAACTGCCAGAGCCCTGTTGCACCTGCCCTGGATACTGCATTGGGGTTCAGGGCCGATTCAATAACCGCCATATATTTAAGCTCAAGAGGTAGTCCATATGAATCAAAAATATCTTCAATCATCGGGAAATAATAATCGGCCAAACCGAGTATTACCCTCAGCAATTCGGTTTTTTTATTTGTATAAACATGTATATGATTACGTATAATACTATTGTAATTAATATTAATTATGGTATTTATATTACTTATTCTTTCAATATAAACGCTGTCAGGGAACTCAGGGATAATCGGTTCGGAGGTGTCGGCAGGCAGATTAAGCAACGCCTGCTGGACGTACCAAACATTGATAAGACTGTCGAGGTCTCTTGCAACTCTTTCTATGTCACTACTATCAGGGCGTATAATGATCGTATCATTTACAGCTGTGGCTTTAACTGCTCCAGCTGATAGCAAACCCAAAAAGGTTATAAATAAAAATCTGTTCAACCCTTTATGTGAGAATATTTTCATATTATAGTTTTCTGTATTTAGTTAGTCATTTTTTTATACCTTATTATCTAAAAATTAAATGCAAGCTTAATATTTACACCGACACTTGAAATGTTATAATACGGTAAATGATACGGTTCAAGTCTAAGTGTCAGGTTTTCACTTATATCGTAATCGAAAAGACTTGCATCAACGTTTGCATCAAGAATTGATATGAGATACCATGCAGCAATGCCTAAATACGACAGATCCCTGTACTTTTTGAAATAGTCTATCTGTCTCATCATCTGATCTTTTATCCATGCAGTTGTCGATGGATTATAAGTTGAAGGATGTAAAACAGGGTCATAATCTTCAGGTTTAATATTTCGGATCAGTTTCAGATAACTGTCGGTTTCAGGGACTTTATCTATGAAGTCCTGGTAAGCCCTGATATAGTTGTTATACCATTTAGTATTATACCATACGGCATATCCCACTCCCCCGAAGCCTGCATATACAAGTGGAACTTTCCAGTATTTTCTGTTATATATCTGCCCGAGACCCGGGAATGAAGCGGAGAGCATGGTTGCTTTCATCGGATCGGGTTGGAATTTTCTTTTTTTATTCATAGAGACTGTAAGAGTATCCTGTGCTGTCAGCTGGTAACAGCATACGACAGTTAAAACAAATAACAGGGTTATATTAATCAGTCTTTGTCTCAAAACGAAAAAGTTCTTTTCCGGGTTTAAGCCGGAAAAATATATAACGTGTGGGCAAAGATAATTATTTTCAATCGCTGAGGCGGTCAAAAAGGCCAAGAATTCGTTCCATTTCTTCAGGGTTGTTGAACTGGATAACGATTTTCCCCTTCCCTTTTTCGTTTATTCTAAAAATTACTTTTGAAGAAAAAATTTTTTCGAGGTGCGAGGTAAGGCGCTCGAAATCTTCGTTCAGTTTTTTCTTTTTAATATTTTTAGATGAGTCTTTGAGAGTTTCTGTCTGGATTGTTCTTACCAGTTCCTCTGTTGCCCTTACTGAAAGATCGTCGTCGATAATTTTGTAATAGACGTTTATTTGTGTCCCGGGATCTTCTATGTTTATAAGTGTGCGGGCATGGCCCATGGTGATCTGTTTGTTCTTAATTCCGAGCTGTATTTCTGGTGGCAGTTTAAGGAGTCTCAAGTAGTTTGCCACTGTTGAGCGTTGTTTTCCGACTCTTTCACTTAGTTGTTCCTGAGTAAGTTTGCATTCTTCCACCAGGCGTGAATAGCTAATAGCTATTTCAATAGCATCGAGGTCTTCACGCTGGATATTTTCCACAAGAGCCAGTTCGAGCATATTCCGATCGTTGGCTGTACGTATAAAAGCCGGGACATGGCTAAGACCAGCCATACGTGCTGCTCTCAATCTTCTCTCTCCTGCAATGAGCTGGTAGCGTCCATTACCCGATTCTCTTACCGTGAGAGGCTGAACGATACCCAGCTGCTTTATTGAGCTTACAAGTTCTTCAAGTGACTCATTGTCGAATCTTGTGCGGGGCTGAAAAGGATTGCTATCAATCAGCTCAACAGGTATCTGAAGATTGGGCTCAACCTTTCTTTCAAGAATCTCTTTGTCAACTCCTTCAATAAGAGCTCCAAGTCCTCTTCCCAGTGCATTTTTCTTTGCTGTCATTTTGTTTCTTTTCAGAATTCAGTTTTCCTGAGCTTGTTTTGTTGCTATTTCGTTCTTTTCAATAAGCTCCTGTGCAAGGTTGAGGTAATTCACCGTTCCTCTTGATTCAGCATCATAAAGAATAGCTGGCTGACCAAAACTTGGTGCTTCCGACAGTTTGACATTACGCTGGATGATAGTCTTGAAAACCATCTGCTGAAAATGTTTGTTTACTTCTTCAACAACCTGGTTTGAAAGCCTGAGCCTTGCATCATACATTGTCAGCAGAAAACCTTCAATCTCAAGGGCAGGATTAAGGTTCGACTGTATTATCTTAATTGTATTAAGCAATTTGCCCAGACCTTCAAGTGCAAAGTATTCACACTGTACCGGAATGATTACCGAGTCGGCAGCAGTGAGTGCATTAACTGTCAGCAACCCCAGAGAAGGAGAACAGTCAATTAAAATGTAATCAAAATCATCTCTGAGTTCTGCGAGTACCTTTTTGAGAATCTTTTCCCTCTCCGGCATATCAAGCATTTCTATCTCTGCCCCAACCAGATCGATGTTCGACGGAATCACCATCAGATGTTCAATACTGCATGGCACAAGTGCCTCTCTCGGGCTCTTCCCATCAATAAGACAATCGTAAATGGTAACCTCCACCTTTTTGATGTCAACACCTATTCCTGAAGTGGCATTAGCCTGAGGGTCGGCATCAACTACAAGAACCTTTTTTTCAAGCGCAGCAAGACTGGCAGCAAGATTAATAGCCGTAGTCGTCTTACCAACCCCACCCTTCTGATTTGCAAGAGCAATTATCCTTCCCATTATTCTTCGTTTTCTCTTTTTTGATTTCAAGTCTCAAAATTACTATTTATGTACCATAGCAACCTGATTTACATGTTGTAATTGTAAACATTTTTTATGGGGTTATCAACACGATATTAACAATGAAATTGTTGATAAATGATTATTAGTATTTAATTTAATTATTTTATTGACAAACATATCTCCCATGTATCGGCGTTATTCGTCAAAAAACCGAAAAAATCATATCAAATCTTATTTTAACCCTGCTGAATCTCTGCCTTCACTACAGCGTCTGATTTATGCAGAACATCCTGGTGTCCGGAATACTGGTCTCCAGAATTGGTAGATTTATTTTTCCCGCTTTGTAATCTATCCCTTTGATTCTTGCCAGACGGCATAAATTAAAAAGTGAAGTAAAGGGACATATCTTCCCTGACCTTTACTTCACTGTGACTCATATTAAAATCTTCTTAACTTTGACCGACATTCAGAAAACAAATGGATAGCCCGGTTAAAGACAGCTGGCTCGTGATAGTAAACCCCAATGCCGGTAATGGAAAGGGGAAGAAAGATTGGGAAAGAATATCGTTACTGTTATGCAGAGAAGGCCTTAATTTCAATGCAGGATTTACCAAAAGTCGCGGTCATGCAATAATAATTTCGGCTGACGGGATTGCCGAAGGATATCGAAAAATCATTGTTGTTGGCGGTGATGGCACTTTAAACGAAGCACTTAACGGAGCATACTTTCAGAAAATTTGTCATCCTTCTGATATTACTCTCGCTTTAATACCTGTCGGTACCGGAAACGACTGGGGTAAAATGTTCGGCATTCCACTGGTATACGAAGGTGCCGTGGAGGTAATTAAAAGAGGTAAGACATTGCTGCACGATGTTGGAGTGGTTACATATCATGAAGGTGATGAAAAACATACGAGGTATTTTCTGAATATTGCCGGACTTGGATTTGAGGCTGTTGTCGTACAGAAGACCAATCTTCAGAAAGAAAAAAGGAAAAGCAACAGGATGATTTACTTTTATAACCTCATAAGAAATCTTATTTCATATAAAAATATTGAAGCCCGTTTAAATATTGAAGGAAGGACATACATACGCCGTATTTTTTCGGTGAATGTTGGCAATGGAAGGTACTGTGGCGGAGGCATGCGGCAAACACCCGATGCTCTACCCGACGATGGGTTTCTCGATATAACGGTGATAAGGGACATAGGAAGACTTGAAGTAATTAAAAGCCTTAAAATCCTGTATGATGGTACCATTCTCAGCCACCCTAAAGTAGATGGTTACAGAACAAAATCCCTTAAAGTGGAATCGGATAAATTACTTTTTATCGAAGCCGATGGCGAAAGCCTTGGACATACCCCTGCTGAATTTTCAATAATACCGTCGGGTATTAAAATAATTTACGGGACCAGACTCATTCTATGACTTTTATCTCAAAGAGACGATGCCAGTTTTTACCTGTAACAAAAATCCTGTCATTATCACTATCATAAGCTATACCATTAAGCACATTCACCGAAGTGTCAAATGAAGGGTCATTCATAATTCCCTTCAGATCAATATAAGCCAGTACTTTACCGCTATGGGGATCAATTCTAGCAATAAGATCAGTATTCCAGATGTTAGCCCATATTTCTCCTTTGATGTATTCGAGTTCATTTAGATCTGAAACTTTTGACTTGTTGTCATAAACCTCCAGTTGTGAAACAGGCAAAAACATTCCAGGATCTATTATATACAGAACATTTGAGCCATCGCTCATAATTAATCTGTTACCCATTGTTGCAATCCCCCACCCCTCTGTCTGATAATAGAACTTACTCAACAGTCTCAAAGTTTCAAAATCATAAATAAAACCCACCTTGCTCTGCCATGTTAACTGGTATATTTTGCCATCGTAAAAAGTTATTCCCTCCCCAAAAAGATCAGGGTCGAGATTATGCTGGTTCAATACTTCCCCGGTTTGCAGGTCTACTTTTCTGAGGGTTGATTTTTTTTCCTGCCCTGTACTCTCATAAAGATAACCGTTTCGGAAAAAGAGCCCCTGTGTAAAAGCTCCCGGATCATGTGGAAATGTATTAATAACCCTGAATTTCTGCCTTGCCGGGACAATGTCGGAAATGACTGTAATAAAAGAAGTTACAATCTGCGGCTTATTTCTGTGTCGGTAAGCTGTAATTTTTATAGATTTTCTCCCGGTAGTTATGTTGAGTGATGCCGGTATTTCAAATTCCCATGGTGAAGAATAGAGTTCACCGGCAGGTTTCCCCTCAAAAATTATCTTTATCGAGTCGGGCTGAACCCTTGATTCAAGTTCAAGTACAATCTTAATTTTTTCATTCAGTTTTATCTCAGCATTTTCTGCTGGAAAAACCAGTCTTACAAGATTAACTGCAGGAAGTTCGGGTTCAGGCTCGGTTTGAAGCAACGGTGGTTTTTCCGACTTCATTCCGGGTTTTCCTGAACAGGATAAGATCCAGGTGATCATTGTTATTGTAAGAGAAAGTATTATACCGTTAACGTAATTTCTTTTCATCTGTATTTTTCTTTTTCTTTTTCCTCTGGAAAATACGTCTGAAGATATTTCCAGCTCTGAGAATTCTTTTTCTTACCATCTCTTCCTGAACCTCATAGGGGAAAAGCATCTGCCATGTCTCACTCCACCCCGGAAAACCGCCAAGGTTCTTGTCGTCAATATAAATATCCACATCTATTTTCCTGCTAACCTTCGTTTCGTCAAATTCCTCCTCAGGATAATTTTTATTTACGGCATAGAACTCTATCCCGTGCTGGCGACAGAATTCAACGGCTTCCTCGAGCTCCTTTCCCGTACGGAAAGTCCATAAAATAAGCTTTGCCCCCCTCTTTTCAAGCTCCTTAAGTGTACTGAAAGCAAAGAGCTTTTCCTTACCGATGGCTGGATAAGCATGCTCAACTATTGTGCCATCGAAATCCACTGCAATTTTGAGATTAATCAACTCATCCACGCTCAAAAAGCTTTTTCCCAAATATAATTCGATTTCCTGAAATCTATTACGTAATATACCTGAAAACATCAATATATGAAGATTTACCCTGAAAAAAAATTTTCATAAAAGCAAACCTCCCTGTTTTTTTCCATACTTTTGCCTGAAAGGAATGGTGATGAAACATATACCAAATTTCATAACTTCCCTGAACCTTGTTGCTGGCTTCTTTGCCGCAATAGCAACATTAAACGGAAATCTGAATGCAGCTTTCTGGTTTATAGCTGCTGCCATGGCGTTTGATTTTCTTGACGGACTTACTTCACGATTGCTTAATGCATATTCCGGAATGGGAAAGGAACTCGACAGTTTGGCCGATTTGGTAAGCTTTGGTGTAGTTCCCGGGATGATTATCTACAAGCTTTTCGAACGAAACCTGACAGGCGGAGTTGAAACCACGACGAATTTCGAACTTACCAAAGTTATTTTGACTATTGTTGCAGTACTTTTTCCGTTATGTGCCGGACTCAGGCTGGCAAGATTCAATACCGATCCAATGCAATTGGTCTCTTTCAGGGGGCTTCCAACTCCAGCGGCAGCTCTTGCAATTATTTCAATTATTCCTGCTATGACAAGGGAAAATGGTTTTGTTAATTCAATAACAGCATCAAATTATGCAATTGCGGTCTATTCTCTTGCGCTTTCAGTCCTTATGGTTAGCCGACTTCCGATGCTGTCGCTCAAAACAAAAAACTTCAAACTTGCCGGAAATGAACCGAAGTATATCCTTGCAGCAGTTACTTTGATCCTTATAATACTCTTCGGATTTTCCGGTACTGCCCTGATAATACCAGCATATATAATCATTTCACTTATCTTTCCCCCCGCCTGAGGGAATATTATCCTTCTGACCTTCCCCGGAAAATTTCTTTTCATAAAAAAAGAGTGCCGATTTAATAATTATCCAGCTTATCAGGATAAAAACCGGCCAGGTTAAATATATTGCTATTTGTTCCAGATACATATTTTTTTTATTAATACGTATGTTCACCATCTTTTAACTCATCAGGAGTAATTCTCTTTGTTGTAATAACCCTCCATGCATACCAGATATAAGCAATCACAAATGGTATTATAAATGAGATGTACATCATTGTTTTGAGGGTGAAGTGGCTCGAGGATGCCTTAAAGATTGTAAGTGAGCTCTGCAGATCTGAAACGGAAGGATAGAATGCCGTGTTCCCAAAGCCTGCATTCAGAAAAAGCGAAAAAACTGTAATAATTGTCCCCGGGCCTGTAATCCATATCGCTTTGACATTGTTCTTAAACACTGCACTGGCAATTCCGTAAATCACTGCAGTTACTCCTGCAGCGAAAAGCACCAGCAACAAAGGCATCCTGATGAAATTGAAAAGATATTTGTATTTCTCGGTAAATACAAGGCCACTCTGAGGATCGAATGAATATCCTTCTGCAACGAATGTTTTTATAACAAAATAGAGAAAGAATACCAGAAAGAAGAGTGAATTTACAATAACCTTTTTTCTTGCTTCAAGTGATATTTCTTTGTTATCCACGGTATTTACTATAAACAGAAGTCCGTTAACTCTTGCTATGAAAAGCACTGAAAATCCAAGTGACAGGTTGCGTATATCGGTCAATGCTTCAAGTCCGTGCCATTGTGTCTGCCATTGTACCTTGTTTACCGGATCGAGAACGAAATGTGAACCTGTAAAAAAAGTAGCCACTGCAGTACCGATAAGAAATGGCCCGAGAGAACCATTTATTAACAAAAATGTATCGTAGGTTCGGGTTCCAAAAACATTAGCCGGTTTTGACCGGTATTCATATGCTATTGCCTGAATGATAAAGCTGAACAGTATTGCCATCCAGAGCCAGTATGCACCCCCGAAGCTTGTTGCATAAAACAGGGGGAAAGATGCAAAGAAAGCACCTCCGAAGGTTACAAGGGTGGTAAAAGTGAACTCCCATTTACGACCAAGGGTATTGACAATCATTTTCCTCTTTATATCAGTTGTACCAATAGAATAAATGAATGTTTGGCCACCCTGAACAAACATCAGGAATACCAGCATCGATGCCAGCAGTGAAACAATTATCCACCAGTAATGTTGAAGGAATACGTGAGTAATCATATTTTATTCTCTTGATTTTCGGGTCCTTTTTTGATCTGGTTAAACATAATAGATACTTCTGCCAGAAGCAGTGCCGTAAAAAGAAAGGCAAAGAGCCAGAAAGTAATCCTGACGTATGCCGGGCTAAGCTCCGTGACTCCCACAGAGACCGGCATCAGGTCCTGAATAATCCATGGCTGACGTCCCATCTCGGCAAGCACCCATCCCAGTTCACTTGCAAGGTATGGCAGAGGAATTGAAAAGAGCATCATCCAGAGGAACCATTTCATACGGCTGATGTTGTTACGGAACAGGAACCAAACCGCAAGGGCAAACTGAATAATAAACAGGAAACCAAGTATTACCATCAGGTGAAAAGTATAGAACGACACCCCGACAGCCGGAATAATATCACCTGGTTTATCAACATAGGCATATCCAAAATATCTGAAATAATTTTCCCTGAAATCATTATCGGAAAATTTTTGTGCTATTTCAGAGGCTGCCGTCAAATTTCCTGATTCCCGGGCTTTTTTATATTCAAGAAGAGCCTGCCGTGCAATTTCTCCCCGATTTTTTTTCTCAGCAAAAGAAAGTATGCCCTTTTCGCTATTTCCGTAAATATGGTCGTAAATTCCGGGGACATAATCATTTTTCCTCCCGGATGTCAGAACTGATAGTAGACCGGGTATTTCAATCCTGAACACAAAATCCGGAAGACTTCTGTCTCCAACTTTTTTATCCCCTTTTTTTAATAGACCAGCAGCTGCAAGGGGGGCATTGCTTCTCCCTTCATAATGTGCTTCAAACGCTGCAAATTTTACAGGCTGGTACTTTGCTACCGATTTGGCCGACATATCTCCGGTTATTGCCAGAAGTACAGACGAAAGGAAACCGAATATTCCTGAAATAAGTATGCTCCTTCTGGCAAGGAATTCTTCTCTACGTTTCAGAAGGAACCATGAACTAATACCCACAACGAACATCGAGGCAAGCACGAAGCCTGATGTAATTGTATGAAGAAATTTGTCGGCTGCCACGGGATTAAACAATACCTGCCAGAAGCTTTGCATCTCATTGCGTGCCGTCTCAGGGTTAAATACCATCCCGGCTGGATTTTGCATCCATGCATTTGCCACAAGAATCCATAGTGCGGAAAGATTTGCTCCTATGGCAACAAGCCAGGTAGAAAGCAGGTGAAACTTTTTGCTGACCTTGTTCCATCCGAAAAACATCACAGCAATAAATGTTGATTCAAGGAAAAAGGCAAGAATTCCTTCAACAGCCAGAGGCGCGCCAAAAATATCCCCAACAAACCATGAATAAGCCGACCAGTTTGTACCAAACTCAAATTCGAGAATCAATCCTGTTGCAACACCTATAGCGAAGTTGATTCCAAAAAGTTTCATCCAGAACTTTGTAATACGCCTCCACTCCTCACTGCCTGTTTTCACATAAACGGTCTCCATCATAGCAATGATAAACGATAGCCCAAGAGTGAGCGGAACAAACAACCAGTGATAAATTGCTGTCAGGGCAAACTGTGCCCTCGACCAATTGACAAGACTCAAATCAATGTTCTCGAACATTTGCACTATTTTGTTATTAACTTTTCAACAATATAATTGCTTCTTGCGTTTCTGTCAGGAAAATTTTTTTTCAAAAAATCAGGGAAAAAGAAAAGTTTCAATACAAAGAAGATAATGAACAGTTTAATTATTATAATAATCCATACTTTCTTACCCCAGTATGAAAGTGTCATGAATCCATCATAATAAAAGCTTATTATTTTTCTGAGAGTTCTAATCACAGGTTACATAATTAGAAAATCATCTTATTCCTTGAGGTATATTTATTTACCCTGATTGTCTTCTTTTTCTGCTTTAATTTTTTCTATAATTTCTACACTATCGGGCAGGCTTGAAGTAATTTTTCTGACTGCTTTAAAATTATAGAAGAATTCTCGTGCGAATACCCGCAGAACGGTGTAAGCAGGAATGCCCAAAAGCATTCCAGGTATTCCAGCCGCAAATCCAGCTGCAAGCACCACGATAAATATCTCAAGCGGGTGTGCCTTTACGCTACTCGAAAAGATAACAGGTTGAAATACAAAATCATCGGTGAGCCGTGTAATTATCGCAACAATTGCCATATAAGATACCAGAGGTACAACAACTGTCTGAAAATTCTGATCAAGATGTGAAGCAATGCCCATTGTTACATTAATAAAAAAACTAAGCCATGGTCCAACATAAGGAATAATGTTTAATATTCCCGAAATAAGTCCCATTACTAACGCCTGACTGAAATCAATACCTACAATTGTCATCCCGGTAGTGATCATTATCATGATACAGGTGCTTTGAATAGTAATTCCAACAAAATAACGTGTAAGGAGGTTTTTAATTGAATATAACGCTCTCATTACATTACCTGTATACTTATCGGGTACCCACATTATTATGGTTTCAAAGAACAGATGTTGGTCTTTCAGGAAGAAAAATGTTATAAAACTCACCGAAAATATTGCAATAGCAACATTACCAATTGTTCTGGCAGCATAACCAATAATATTCTGAACAAATTCAATATTAAGAATGTCCGCTATTTTTGATGCTATAAATGACCTGATCGATACTTCTTCAAGGCCGGGATTGAGAGTCATTAACAGGTTCTCTACCTTTTTAATGGGCTCCTCAATTAGCTGAACAAGCTTTTCACTGTCAATAGATGAAAGTTGTTGAATCTGAGAAGCTATAAGTGGAATGAAAATGTAGAAGAAAAGAAAAATCAGCCCAAACATTATCACCAGAGTAAATAAAGCTGAGACAGCTCTGGGAATCTTGATTTTCTTATACCTGACCTTCTCGAACAGGTCTACAAGAGGCCTGCCCATTATGGACAGAACTCCCGAAACAAGTATATAAGCTACAATCTCACGGAAATACCATATACAGAATATCATAAATAATACCCCGGCAAAAACCAAGATATTTCTCATTATATTCTTCATTTATGATTATTTTATACAAACCTAATTCAAATTTCTGACAAGTCATAATAATATCATAAATTACAATTATATGTCATATTGTCACAAATAATTTAATTTTTTGCGCCATTTTGTCATATTTTATTATCGGAACATAAATTGTATATATAAAAGTGCAATTGAATTAAAAATAATGTCTAACCAAAAAAATAAAGGAGGACTTAGCCATGTTACCAATGTTAACAAGAAAAAGTGACAAACCGTACTTATGGTCGGATCTCTTTGATGATGACTTCTTTGCACCTTTCTTCACTCCAAGGTATCATGCAATGCCGGCTGTGAACATCAAAGAGGATGATAAAAAATTTACGCTTGATCTTGCAGTTCCGGGCATTGACAAAAAGGATCTGAAGATTGAGTTGAATGAAGATGTTCTGACAATCTCTTCAGAGCGTAAAGAGGAGAAGGAAGAGAACCGTGAGGATTACAAGAGGAGGGAATTCAGCTATTCATCGTTCTGCAGGAGTTTTGCTTTGCCTGAGAACGTGAACAGGGATAAAATTGAAGCCAATTACAAGGATGGAATTCTCACAGTTGTTCTTCCAAAGCAGCAAGAAGATAAATCAAAAGTCACCAAAGAGATTAAGATAGCATAATTCTGAAGGGAGATGTCGGTGAGGAGAAAAGAAAGAGGACTATAAAAATAGTCCTCTTTCTTATTTTTATACTTTTGTTTTGTTGTATTCTTCTATAACGAATTCTGCAAATCTTTTTCCGTATTCTCTGAGTGAAGCGGCCTTGTCATTGGCTGGAGAGAATTTTGCAGCGGCAGGGTCGTCAAAGTATTTGAATTTAAGGCTCTTAAGATTATTTGCAATTATTTCAGGGGCCTCCCCGCTCCATCCGTATGAACCAAATGAACCTGCTGGCTTACCTTTATCACGAAGTGGGTTTACAAGGGCAAACAATTTATAAACTGGAAGCAGAGTATTCTGGTTTATTGTGGGTGAACCAACCAGCAGTGCATCGGCTTTTACAATTTCAGATTCCAAGTCACCCAAAGAAATATTTTCAATGTCGAGTAACTGAACGTTAAATCCGGGTACCTGTTTAATTCCTTCTGCAATAATTTCAGCCATTTTGCCTGTAAAACCATAAGCTGAAACAAATGCAAGAAGAATATTTTTCATCTGTTTCTTCTCCGTGATTCTGACATATTCTGAAGCATACTCCTTCGTCAATTCCGTGATCCTTTCCAGATTTTTGTGATGCACAGGCCCATGCCCGGGACAAATAAATCTTATATCCAGATGTTTAATTTTTTCCAATGCCTTGAGTGCAAACCTGCTGTAAGGTTTCAGAATTACATCGAAGTAATATTTGAATGCCTTGAAATATTCTTCTGAGAAATCATTGAAGATATTTTCCGAGCAGTAATGAGCGCCGAACATGTCGCAAGTAAAGAGAATCCTGTCCTCCTCAAGCCAGGTAAACATTGAGTCGGGCCAGTGAAGGTTTGGAGCAGCAATAAATTTCAGGGTTTTGTTCCCCAGGCTTAGTGTATCTCCATCCTTTACAACAAGTGATTTAAATGGTTTATTAATTATATCTGCCAGATAACGGATAGCATTTCCACTTCCAACCACAGTTGCCTGAGGAGCCAGTTCAAGCAACTTTCCTGTATTACCTGAATGGTCGGGTTCAGTGTGATCAAGAATTATATATTTTATTTCGGCCAGATCAGTAAGTTGCCTGATTTTGTTAATGTGAACATCGCTGAAACTCTCTTTGGCCGCCTCTACTATCGCTCTGTCAGTAGCATTAATGAAATAGGAATTATATGTGGTGCCAAATTCTGTCTCCATTACGATGTCAAAAGTAACAATGTCATAATCAAGGACTCCAATCCATTTGACATCACTGGTAATATCAATTATTTTTTCGTCAGTTCTGCGTTTATTTCTTTCGTTTTTAGTTCTCATAATTTTGCAATTATGCTTTTATTAGCTTTCACCTGCTGAAGTATCGGTACCTCGATCTCGGTGCCTACGGGAAGGAAGACGTCAACACGACTTCCGAATTTAATAAATCCTAGTTCATCACCCTGTTTTACCATCTGTCCTACCTTGGCGTATGTTACGATTCTTCTTGCAACTGCACCAGCTACCTGTTTTACAAGTACTTCCTTGTCGTCGGCCGTTTCTATTACAACAGTTGTTCTTTCATTAAGTTCAGATGATTTTGGATGCCATGCCACAATATTTTTACCAGGGTAATGGCTGACATATTTAATTTTTCCTGAAACAGGATATCTGTTGCTGTGCATATTGAAGGGCGACATGAAAATAGAAATCTGTAGTTTCACATCTTTGAAATATTCTTTTTCTTCAGTCTCCTCAATAACAACAACTTTCCCGTCGGCTGGTGAGAAAATCAGCCCGTCCTGAGGATCAAGAGGCCTTACTGGTAGCCTGAAAAAGAAAAGCAGAAAGATGTATAGAACAAGTGAAATTATCAGGAAAAACCATTTGAAAAGGATAAGCTCATGACACAATGAGCTAACCAGAATATTGAGGCCGACCAGAAGAATAAAACCTGATAACAGTATTTTATAGCCCTCTTTATGAATACTCATTGCAAAATTTTTATACAAACTTAATCAAGTCATTTGAATCATCCAAAAAGGTAAATGAAAAGATAAACAAAGGGAAAAGAAATCAGGACACTATCGAATCTATCGAGGAATCCGCCATGTCCTGGCATAACTTTTCCTGAATCTTTAATTCCAAGGCTCCTTTTAAGCATTGACTCGGTGAGGTCTCCAAATGTTCCTGTTACAGAAATTATAATGGCAACCACTATCCACTGCCAGCGATTCAGAATGCCAGGCCAGTTAGGAAAAAAATATGCTATTGCAATAGTAAAGAGGAGACCACTTACAAAGCCTTCCCATGTTTTGTTTGGTGAAATACGCTCCAGAAGCTTATGCCTGCCTAAAGAAACACCTGCCAGATATGCCATGGTATCATTTGTCCAGAGCAACAGAGTAAATCCAACAACCATGCCTGGTGAAAAATCAATATTATGCTTAAGGAGTGTGCTTATTCCTGAATGTGAAAATGCAGAAAACGGCAAAAGCGACAGAGGTAACACTATATAGAAAAGCGGGAAGAGGGTATGAGCCAGTGAGTCGAAGGGCATTTCCTGTTTTCTGAACAATTCAGAAATTATTATTAAGGGTATAATGGCTGTAATGATAGCAAACCTTTTTGCCGGTAGTATATCTGCGGCAATAGCCGTTGCGATACAGTATATGAGTATTCCCGAGGCCATACCCGATATTACAAGTGGCTCCATACCGGGTCTTCTGACAATTCTGTAATATTCAAACTGTGATCCGGTAAGAATTATAAGGCCGGTAATGAAAAAAGAAACCGGGTGGAACCAGAAACCACCCAGAATAAAAACTACAATAAAAATTCCTGTTAATGTTCTTATTAATAGTTCTTTCAAAGCTACAGGTCTTTGAGTAACTGTTTGGCTCTTATGATATTGTCGCGGTGGACATAAAGTTCAATTTCGCCGAAACGGTAGTTTCTGTCCTTTTTGTTTATTATGACTGCTTCGATACCGTTTTCTTCAAGAAGAATCCTGGCAATTTCAATTTTCACATCTTCTGCTGTTTCATAAACTTTGGCCCACTCCTTCTCCATTGTTCTTTTTTTTACCGGTTTTTTTTGTTTTTCCGGAAGAATTACCTGTATTCTTTTTTTCAGTTCTTTTTACTTTGTCTGACACATCAGATTTTTTAAGCTCACCGCAAAGTTCTGCAACTGCCGGTTCTTCAGCTGTAGTTGCAATAGTTTCATTATCAGGCTTTTCTCCCGACTGTTCCTTCTTACCCTCCTCCTGGGTCATCCTTGCCGTATCCTTTTTTCTTTTTCCGAGGATTTTTTCAAGGTCTTCGGCATAAATAACTTCCTTGTCAAGGAGTAACTCAGCCACTTTAATAAGGCATTCTTTATAATTCTTAAGTATATCAGTTGCTCTTGAGTAAGCCTCATCAACTATTTTCTTGACTTCTCTGTCGATCAATTCGGCTGTTTTTTCGCTATAGGGTTTGGTGAAGTTGAATTCGGCCTGTCCTGTTGAATCGTAAAAGCTTATATTTCCTATTTCCTCGCTCATTCCGAAATATGCTACCATGGCATAGGCTTGTTTGGTAACCTTTTCAAGGTCACTTAGAGCTCCTGTAGATATTTTCCCGAAGATAAGTTGTTCAGCGGCTCTTCCTCCCATGGCATAAGCCATTTCGTCGAGAATTTGTTCGCGGGTTGTAAGCTGTCGTTCTTCAGGCAGGTACCATGCAGCACCAAGCGCTTTCCCTCTAGGGATGATAGTAACCTTAACCAGAGGGCTGGCATGTTCGAGCAGCCAGCTAACAAGTGCATGTCCTGCTTCGTGATAGGCAATTGTTCTTTTTTCGTCGAATGAGATAATTTTGTTTTTCTTTTCAAGACCGCCCACAATACGATCAATTGCATCGAGGAAATCCTGTTTTTCCACAGTGTTTTTATTCCTTCTTGCCGCTATAAGGGCAGCTTCGTTACAGACGTTTGCTATATCAGCTCCTGAGAAGCCTGGTGTCTGTTTTGCAAGAAAAGATATATCGAGTTCTTTTTCGAGTTTCAGAGGGCGCATATGTACTTTAAAGATAGCCTCTCTTTCTTTCAGATCGGGCAGTTCAACATGTATCTGCCGGTCGAACCTGCCTGCCCGAAGGAGTGCCCTATCGAGAACATCAGCCCGGTTTGTTGCGGCAAGTATAATAACACCCATATTACTTGCGAAACCGTCCATTTCGGTAAGCAACTGATTAAGGGTATTTTCTCTTTCGTCGTTTGCACCGAAGTTTGGATTACGGCCTCTTGCTCTACCCACTGCATCAATCTCATCAATAAAGACTATACAAGGGGCACGTTCTTTTGCCTGCTTGAAAAGGTCTCTAACGCGCGAAGCACCAACACCCACAAACATCTCAACAAACTCCGAACCGGATATTGAAAAGAAGGGAACATTAGCCTCCCCGGCTACAGCTTTAGCCAGAAGGGTCTTACCTGTACCCGGAGGACCAATCAGAAGCGCTCCCTTTGGAATCTTCCCACCAAGCTGGGTATATTTTTTCGGATTCTTCAAAAAATCAACTATTTCCATCACCTCAGTTTTGGCTTCTTCAAGGCCGGCAACATCACTAAAATTAACCTTCACGCTCGTATCTTTATCAAATACCTGTGCCCTTGATTTTCCAACACTGAAAATCCCTCCAGCACCACCACCAGCACCACTTGTCATTCTCTTCATTATAAAAAGCCACAGAAGCAAAAGTGCCACAAATGGAAGCATCCACCCCAGAATATCAACAAGATAATTCTTTCGGGTAATGTGTTCCGGGTAAATCAGATCTTTCTCTTCGTAACCAGCCTCTTTCTGAGTGTCGATTACAAGTGTTTCAAACCTGTTAAGGTCTCCAATGGTATAAATGTAATGCGGCTTGGGTGCCGAGAAACCTGTAGTACCTGACCTTTTTGCAACCTTTGCATGTTTTTCCGATTCAAGGCCTTTCTGGTTGAGATAAATCTCAGCATTATCCTTGTTTACAACAATAATTTTTTCCACTTCACGAGCTACAAGCATTTCCCGGAGATCTCGCGTGGTTATTTTTTCCGTTGTTCTACCACCGTAAATGATCTGAAAAAGCAAAATAGACAATGCTATGATGGCAAAGATCCAGTTTGAACTGAATTTTGGCCTGGAATTCTTATCTACTTGCTTGCCTAATTCCTGTTTATCTTTTTTTTCTTCTTCCATTAGTTTTCTTCTCCATTTGAATATCTTCGATCTTTTCTGTCATTGCGTCGGCCCAGAGAGACTCGAGACTGTAAAAACGGCGATACTCTTCCCTGAAAATATGAACAACAACATCTATATAATCAAGAAGAACCCAGAAGCAGTTTTCCAATCCTTCAACATGTGCAGGTTTTTCACCTGTTTCTTTTCTTACTGTCTCTTCAACCGATTCGGTAATAGCATCAACCTGCGTAACCGAATTCCCATGACAAATTATAAAATAATCTGTAATTCTGTTTTCAAAATTTCTTAAATCAATTTTTATAACATCTCTCCCCTGTTTCTCTAAAATTCCCTTTACAACACTTTTTAAAAGTAATTCTGATTCGTCGGGTTGTTTTTTCATTAATAATATTCAGTTAATTTTGCAGTTGCAAAAGTACAAACAATTATCAGTATTTTTGTATAAAACATTTACTTTTTATAAACGCTTTTCATTACTATTTGTTTAAAGGGATATTCATTAACAATTAGCATAAAAAACTGTCTTTATGATAATAGGCTCAAGAAAAGTTTTTTTTGAGAGGCTTTCCTCAACCAATTCCCATGCTGCAGCAATGTTAAGAAAGAGCAGGGTTCCTGAAGGAACTGTAGTTTATACAGGCTATCAGACAGCGGGAAAGGGACAGGCCGGAAATAAATGGGAAAGTGAAGAGAATAAAAATCTTCTTCTCAGCGTTATCCTGTATCCTTCATTAATAAGAGCCGACCGTCAATTCCTGATCTCAAAGGTAATATCTCTTGGAGTGAGTGATTTTGTAAAGAGTCATGTCTCAGATGTTACCATAAAATGGCCAAATGATATTTACGCAGGAAACGAAAAAATTGCCGGCATTCTTATCGAAAATTCAATTATCAGAAATGAGATAGACCATACAATTGCAGGTATTGGTATAAATATTAATCAGGAACATTTTCCAAGGCATCTGCCAAATCCCACATCACTTAAACTTATCACCGGAGTCGAATATGACCTTGAGAAATGTTTAAACGAACTTATTGCAAAGCTGGATGCCAGGTATAAGCTACTGTTATACAGCCGTACTGCAAGAATTGATGAAGATTATAAATCCTCGCTCTACCGGTTCGGACAGTTCACAGAATTTAAAGACAACCGTGGTGTTTTTGAAGGGAAAATACGTTCGGTTACCGATCTGGGCAGAATTCAGATAGAAGATCGCAGAGGACGTATATACGAGTATGGACTTAATGAAGTAGATTTTCTGTAAGATTTATTCTTTCCAGCCTGTAAATTTTTCCATCTCATTCGCCAGTATATCGAGAAACTTTTCAATATTCGGTGCTGCAATGAGCATTGTCAGAGGATCCATTGTTGCCTCCAGACTGAGTTCAACCTCACAGAAATCAGCAACACTATTATAAATTGTCAGGACCAAACCAAAATCTATCCTCGATAGAGCATTACCTGAATATTTAACAAGTGTAAAAGGCTCTTTCTTGCTTATGACAAGTTTTATTTCTCCGGTACCCGGAATGCTGAACCTGCAGGAATCATTTTCTGCCGTCCATCCATCCCTCATGGAGTCTGGCACAAAGCGTCCAAAGTTTCTGATATCAGTAACATAATTGAAAAAATCCTTATCACTGCAGGAAATTTTAACTTTTCTTCTACTATTTAGTGCCATAGATTAAACTCCCCATTTTGAAGGGTCTTTTCGCCATTCCTTCAGTGTTTCAGTATCATTTTCCCTGATATACCCGGTTTTAAGGGCAGTCTCTACCAAAATATTATAATTGCTCAGGGTATGAAGTTCACAATTTTCCTTAGCAAAGCCGTCAATTGCCTTCTGGAAACCATAGGTGAATATAGCCGCCATTCCCAGTACTACGCAGCCAGCATCACGCAGGGCCTTTACCGCTCCGAGACTTGTTCCCCCGGTTGAAATGAGATCTTCTATTACTACCACTTTTTGTCCTTTCTCAAAATATCCTTCGATCTGGTTTCCAAGCCCATGACTTTTGGCCTCTGACCTTACATAAATAAAAGGCAGACCCAATTCAGATGCCACAAGAACTCCGTGTGCTATGGCACCAGTTGCAACACCTGCAATAACCTCTGCATCAGGGTAAAGTTCCTTTACCAGTTCCACAAACGATTTGCAAATAAATGACCTCACATGAGGGAAAGATAATGTCTTACGATTATCACAATAAATTGGTGACTTCCACCCCGAAGCCCATGTAAAAGGATTTGACGGTTGTAATTTAATTGCTTTAATTTGCAGTAAATATTCTGCAATTTTTTTTGAAACATTTTCCATATGATCACCTATAAAGTTCATTTCGAAAACAGATTCATTCTTCTGAGTCAAGAACCCGATCGGTTGCAAAAGTACGGCTTATTTCATAAATTTAACACAACCAGCGAACTTTATAAACTTATTTCAAAGTTTCAGTCTGATCTTTCCCTTCCCTCAATAAACATTTATGATCCGAACATTAAATACCTCTGGAAACTTTTCAGGATATATTTTACTGAAGTACAGGCTGCGGGAGGACTTGTAAAGCATACTTCAGGCAGATATCTTTTTATCAGGAAACGCGATAAATGGGACCTGCCCAAAGGTCATGTCGACAGAAACGAGGAACCTGAAGAGTGTGCACTGAGAGAAGTAGAGGAAGAATGCGGCATTACAGGTCAAAAGATTGTAAAACCACTTGAACCAAGTTATCATACTTACACATTGCAGGGTATTTCTTATCTGAAAAAAACCAACTGGTTTCTTATGAGCTATGATGGCGAGATGATTAAAAAACCTGAAACCAGAGAACTTATTACCGAAGTTGAATGGCTTCTTCCCGAAGAGTTTGTAAAAATCAGAAATGATGTTTGGCTTTCGCTCGTCGACCTTTTAAACAAATCTATATTAGCCGACTGAAATATTTATTTTAGAAGCTTAGCAATCAGTCCTTCAAGGTTTTCCGATGGAGGCGGACAATATCTTATTGCAATCTTCCCTTCTGTATCAAGCAAGAAAAATGAAGGAAATATTTTTAAATCATAAATATCTGATATAAATGGCGAATCCGACGCATTAAGAAATAACCAGCTGTTTGAAAACCTTTTAAATTGCGAACATATCTCATTGAAATTTCTGCCGGTTATCACAGCTACCACATTAAGCCTGCCTGAAAATCTGTTTGCCCACGAACTCAGAATTGACAGCTCTCCTGTCGTGTAAAAGTCGGCACTCTTTATAAAAATAATAAGTGTAAATTTACCCTTTAATTCCATGATTGAAATAAGTTTACCTGTAGAGTCAGGCAAGGAGAAAGATGGTGGAAATGTCCCGGGTGTAAACTCTACAATTCTTTCTTTCAATACTGCAGCAAGATTCCTGATATACTCGCTTCTGCCTTCAGTTTGTAATAAGTCGAAAATTCCGGTGGCATTTTCCGTTTTGATATAACCTTCGTAATAGCCATAAAAAGTATTCATCAATATTACATATTGCTGAAGAAGCGGGTTTGATATACCTGAATACTGTGAAAGTAATTCCATAATAAGGGAAGGTGATGATTTTTCGATGGCCCGGGTAAGCTTTTCTCCAGCATTTCCTGATAAAAGTACTCTGAATGTTCTGCTGTAAAGCTGTTCTGCAAGGTCGGTATATGCAGGATTTAGCGGATTGAATTTACAGTTAATAATGACTGAATCCTGAACTTTACCGGTGTGCTCTCCGTAAGCCACAACATTCAACATAACAAGCCTGTATTTTACAAAATCTTTAAAAAAAGCATTCTCTGATAGTCCTGTAATCTTATTGATATACTCCAGCAATTGCGGAATTTTTTCTTTTCCTGCTCTCTTTTCAATTCTTTCAGCAACCTGATTGAACACCGGATTAAATTCAGCATCGAAAATTCTTATGAGATTATTAATATCCAGGCTGTCATTCAGAACCTCCGGTATCATGGAATTATTGTTGTCAAACCTCGAATTATCACAGTTACCCTCATTACATGCGTTCGACGGAATATTTACCACATAATTTTTTCCTTCCCTTACAATCAAGTCGAATCTGCAGCAGCCATATCTAAATGATATGAATGCGGTATCCTTTACAGGAATTTCGGCATAAAATTCATCATCACGGTTGCAGCTAACTGCCCTGAGAGGAATAAGTTTCCTGGAAACAGGGTCGGAGAGTGAGTAAAACAATATTTTAGAATTATTGCAGCCTTCGCACTTACCGCTTATTATTGCAGTTTGCCCGTACAGATTCAGGAACTGAAACAATATTACAAGCAGGAAGGTTGAGCTTGTTTTAATCATCAGTTTTGTAGTCAGAAAGTTTTATTGAAGCAGGGACAAACATTGAAGCATCGCCTCCGCTGCGGATAATATCTCTGATTATTGTTGAGTTAACCGATGTATGTTCAGGTACAGTAAGAATGAATACTGATTCAATCTCGGGGGCCAGTGTTCGGTTCATCTGGGCAATAGCACGTTCAAATTCAAAGTCGGCTGATGTCCGCAGTCCTCTCAGAATAAATTTGATGTTGTGCTTTCTGCAATATTCCACGGTTAGCCCCTCATAATGGTCAACTTTAATTCTGGGATCATTATTAAAGACAGCAGAGATCATCTTTTTGCGTGTATCAACGGAATAAAGGCTTTTTTTGAGAGGGTTAGCACCAACTGCAATGATAATTTCATCAAAAAGTTCAAGTGCTCGTTTTACAACGCCTTCATGCCCGATGGTAAAAGGGTCGAATGAGCCCGGGAAAACAGCTGTTTTTTTCATTGTTGGTTAATCAAATGTTATTTTTCTGGGATTTTTAACCTTCTGTTTCAGGAGGGAAATATTCAGAGCTTCCATGATAGTATCCACATAGTGGAATTTAAGACCCCTGAGGTAAATCTCATCAATAGCTTCGATGTCTTTACGGTTTTCGGATGAGAGTATTATTTCGCGGATGGATGCACGTTTTGCAGCAAGTATTTTTTCTTTTATACCTCCAACAGGAAGTATTTTTCCCCGCAAAGTAATTTCGCCGGTCATAGCGGTATATTTTTTAACTTTTCTCTGGGTGAATGCTGAAGCTATTGATGTGGCCATTGTTATTCCGGCCGATGGGCCATCTTTAGGTATTGCACCTTCGGGCACATGAATATGGATATTCCATTTATCTGCGAAATTATCGGGAAGTCCAAGTATCTCAGCATTGGCTTTGAGATACTCAAGAGCCAGGATAGCTGATTCTTTCATCACTTCACCAAGGTTTCCGGTGAGAGTAAGTTTACCATTTCCGCGACTCAGACTTGTTTCTATGAATAGTATTTCGCCACCCACAGCGGTCCATGCAAGCCCGACAACAACACCTGCCTGATCGTTTCCTGTATAGATGTCACGGCTATATTTTGGAGGCCCCAGTATAGCAGTAGCTTCTTCTTCGGTAAGCTCTGGCTTGATTTTTTTACCCGATGCAATATCTTTAGCCCTTACCCTGACTATTTTTGCCAGCCGTTTATCGAGTTCCCTCACTCCTGATTCTCTGGTGTATCTTTCGATAATAAGTTCCATAAGTTTCTTGTCGATAATAAGCTCCCCGGGCTTTAACCCATGATTTTCAAGCTGTTTCGGCAGAAGATGACGCAATGCAATTTCAGTTTTTTCCTCCACCAGATAACCGGTTAATTCGATAAGTTCCATTCTGTCGCGCAATGCCGGACTTACAGTTGTTACAGTATTGGCGGTAGCTATAAACATAACCCTTGAGAGGTCATATTCCATTTCGAGGAAATTATCGTAAAAAGTACTATTCTGTTCAGGGTCGAGTACTTCAAGGAGTGCTGAGGAAGGGTCTCCCCTGAAGTCCTGCCCTACTTTATCAACCTCATCGAGAATGAAGACCGGGTTTGAAGAACCGGCTCTTTTAATATTCTGGATGATGCGTCCGGGCATTGCACCTATATATGTTTTCCGGTGGCCTCTTATTTCGGCCTCGTCGTGCAGCCCTCCCAGCGACATTCTAACATACTTTCTTCCGAGGGCACGCGCAATAGATTTACCAAGAGATGTTTTCCCGACTCCCGGCGGTCCGTACAGACAGAGTATTGGAGATTTCATATCGCCTTTAAGCTTCAAAACAGCAAGGTGTTCAAGGATTCTTTCCTTAACCTCCTCAAGACCAAAATGATCCTCATCGAGAACCCTACGGGCATTCGACAGGTCGAGGTTATCAATAGTATATTCACCCCAGGGAAGATCGAGCAAAGTCAGTATATAATTTACCTGTACTGAGTATTCAGCAGCAGCAGGATTAAGACGGTACAGCTTATTGAGTTCCTTCTCGAAAGCCTTGCCAACTTCTTCACTCCATTTTTTTTGTTCTGCTTTTTTCCTGAACTCTTCAATTTCCTTTTCTAACGGATTACCTCCCAGTTCATCCTGAATCTTTTTCATCTGCTGTTGAAGCAGGAATTCCCTCTGTTGCTGATCAAGCTCACTCTTTACCTTCATCTGCAGTTCTGACTTTAGTTCCAGCATTTGTATCTCCTGCACAAGAAACTCGAGAAGCATAAAACCCCTGTCGCGCATATTACTGACTTCAAGTAGTTTCTGCTTATCCTGCAGTTTGATGTCAGTGTTGGAGCAGATGAAATTTATCAGGTAATAACTATTTTCGATATTTTTTATTGCAAATGTTGCTTCGGGTGAGATGTTGGAATTAAGTTTGATGATTCTGAATGAAAGGTCTCTCAATGAGCTTACTATGGTCTCAAATTCCTTATTTTCGGGATCGGGTTTCGTTTCAGGGGCAGGCGTAACACTAGCAATGAAGTAAGGGTCAGACGAAATAAGCTTGCCAAGGGTGATTCTTTTTCTGCCCTGGATGATCGCTGTTTGTGAACCATCAGGCATCTCAAGCAGTTTAATTATTTGCCCTATGGTTCCGGTTGTATGAAGGTCTTCAAATGCAGGATTTTCAATTGCAGGATCTTTCTGTGCAACTGTAGCAACTATCTTATCTGACCGGTAAACATCTCGTACAAGCTGTACCGACCTGGGCCTTGCTATTGAAATAGGGAGAACCACGCCGGGGAACAGAACCGTATTGCGTAATGAAAGAACAGGAACAGCCTCAGGTATATCAATCTCTTCAAGCTCCCTGTCATCACCATCGGCAATAATTGGAATTATTTCACCTTCACCATTGATCATCTCCTGAAAAATTATTCCGTGTATAATGGGTTTCCTTTCTTTTTCATTCATATCGCCTCAAAAAATTCCTTTAAAATTAAATATTATTTTTATGGTAAACGGATAATCACTGGATATGTTTACCAGTGATTTTGATTCTTTTTATGCCTGTTCAGTCAGAAAAAAGGGGGCCAACCATTTAAGCCCCCTTCACATCACCCGGTATCAATTTCTTATTTCTTTTTGTTGAAGTGATCTTTATATCTGTTCATGAATTTATCAACACGACCGGCTGAGTCAACCAGCTTCATTTTACCTGTGTAAAAAGGATGTGAAGCATTTGATATCTCAAGTTTAATCAGCGGATACTCATTCCCGTCTTCCCATTTTATGGTCTCTTTTGAGGGGGCTGTTGTTTTACCGAGAAAAGTATATCCGTTCGACATATCCTGAAATACAACCAGCCTGTAATTATTCGGATGTATACCTTTTTTCATCGCTTTAAAATATTTGTTTTAACAGGGTTGCAAATTTAGTTATTTTTTTTAAAATTCAATCAAGTATAATAAATTAATTTTCCTGTTTTTCTTTTTTCTTCCGGAGTAGCTCTGCGATTTCTTCCTTATATCTCACAAAGGGTCTCTCTTTATTGATCATATATCTGTAAGTATAATGGGTTTTTGCTTTTCTGGCGCCCAGAGCTTCATAAATGGCAATCATTTTTGGATTAAAATCGCCTACCCATGAAAGTTCAAGTTCCTTATACCATTTTTTCCGTTTAAAAACATTATACAGATTAAGAAAAATAGCCGATTCAATACCGCTGTTCTGATGCGATGGATTTACTCCTCCCACTATTGCCCTCATTCTGGTCATCTTATGTGTAGCCTTATAAAAGACGAAGCGTAATTTGTTCCACAGGTGCAATCTCCCGTTAAAATGTTTAATAATCTGGTTAAGGTCGGGATAAAGGATAAAGAAAGCAACGGGTTTATCCTTATAATAGGCAAACCAGATTAGTTCCTCATCCATAAAAGCCTTCGTTTTCTTAAGGGTTTCTCTTAAAAATTCGGGTTCAAGCGGTGTGAAATCTTCCTTAAAGACTGACCATGTTGAGTTATAGACTTCTATCATATCGTTAATAAATCGTTCCCGGTTTTTATATTCAAAATGTCTGAATGAGTAGCCGGGTCTTTTGGAAATCCATTCCGCAATTTTAACCAGCCGCTCAGGGAACATGACTATTTTATTATCGGGGCCTCTTACCTCACGATGATATGAATATTGTTCAAAATATTTCTGAAATCCATATTCCTCAAAAAATTGTCTGTAATATTCCTTATTATATGGTAATCCGAATCCCTGCTGCATGAAACCTTCAACCAGCAGTCCCCAGTAAGCATCATTTTCGCCAAAATTAATGGGGCCATCCATTGCTTCCATTCCTCTTTTTGCCAGCCAGTCGCGGGCTGTATCGAAAAGTATGAAAGCAGCTTCTCTGTTATTTATAACTTCAAAGTAACCCATTCCTCCTGTTGGTTGTGCATTTGCATTTGACCTTATGTAATCAATGAAAGCTGCTACTCTTCCAGCTACCTTCCCTTTATCATCAACAAGAATCCACCTTGCAGCTTCTCCATGCCTGAAAGCAGGATTTCTTGAAGGATCAAAAATTGACTCAACCTCACTATCGAGAGGGCAAACCCAGTTAGGGTCACCTCTGTAAAGATCCTTCGGGAACCGTAAAAAGGCTTTAACATCAGCCTTGCTCTTAACTTCAACAACTTTATATGACATTCTTTCAAGAATTTTTTAGATAATTAAAATTTAATTATTTATCATCCGTTGCCTGTTTTCAAGAAAACCTTACAAATATATGCAATAAATATATTCCAATACTTCCTTCCACCTGATTTAATAATGTATCTTATTGTATATCAATAATTCTATGATCAATAAGTACGAATAGCAATGTTATAAGTGTTGAATATATCAGGTATGTTTTGACAGGAATATATTCAGCAGGATTTATTCTCATTTTTGACCACACATACCAGACGAGGAACATTTTTTCGATACAATATACGATAAATGTTGCCAGTGCAACGCCTACCGTCCCATAAGGGCCTATCAGAAGAAGGCTCAGGGGGATGTTTACTGCGAGTTCTATTACAGCAGCAATAAGAGTGATATAGGTTTTTTTCCCCCCGATTACAATAGTCTGCGGAAAAACAAGTCTCGGGACTATGAGTAGAAGGTATATCAGGAAAATATCGGCACTACGTATAAATTCGGGTGTAAAAACTCTCGGGAAAAGCCATCGAGTGAACAACATTACCACCATGCTTGAGGGGAAAAGCAGGTGCATAAGTTTTTTTGATTTGAGTTTTATCCTTGTAAGTGCTTCTTTCATTCGTGCTCTGGTTGAGAACTCTGGAAGCATTGCATTACTCAATCCGTTTGCAAGCATAAGAACAAGTGGAAACTCTTTGGCACCATAGCGGAAATGGGCAAATATTTCAGGGTTTTTATAATAGGCAGAAATTATGATGCCGTCGATATATTGTGCTGAACCACTTATAAGTGAAGTTAATATAAGGGGTGCTCCAAGATAAAGGTGTTCCTTCATAAACTTAAACGACATCTTCATTAAGGTATATCTTTTCAAAAGAATTATCAGCCATACCCATCTTACAGCTGTTATTGCCAGCAGCCCGTAAAATGCCCAGATCAGGTTCATGCCTGCGGAAATCGGGCCTATAATCATAATAAGCTGGGCAACAAAAGTATAAAAGCCATATTGTGCTATTCTGTGTGCCCTGTTATTAAGCAGATAGATATATTCAATCAGGCATACTGGGTTGCTGAGAAGTATATAGAGTAAAAGAAGACGCGCAAAAGGGTCCTTGCCTGTAAAACCAAATACAGAAATTGTACCGCTTATTGAAAAGCCGAGGACAAACACCAGTAAGCTGAAAAAAACAAGCAGCAGGAATGCATTAAAAATTTCCGGAGACTTTTCATCGGTATTCTCTCCTGTTTTCCCGTATGTATGGTTACGGTGGTACAATGGCAGAAGAGATTGAATAATACCCGTTACCCAGAAAAAACTTACCAGACTTGCAATGAAGAGAAACATCTCCCAGGTTCCTATTTCGGCTTTAGTAAGATGGCTCTTTGTGAAAACGATACTGATTATCAGAAATACTGTAAATCTCAACAGCTGAAAAAGCTGGAGACCTGAGATATTATCGGTTAACTTAAATTTTTTCAAAATTGCCCTGAATAACAACAATAATAATAAATTTATAAATCAATATCATTAAATTCGTAAAAATCCATATCTACACATGTATAAAAAATTTACCGGTGCAATTTCCCTCTAATTTTTAACAACGCAAAACCATATGCTTCTGAACACGGAGAGGAATTTAAATTTTACCTGATAACTTTTGCTGAATTAAAAAATTGTGTTTAATAAGCTTATTTTTTCAACATATCAAAATTAAAAAATGTGTTGTTGTATTAAATAGATTTAAAATTTTGTATTCTGTTTTTTTGGATTTATTTTTGCAGTCCGAAACATGGTGGATGTAGCTCAGCTGGTTAGAGCGCCAGATTGTGGCTCTGGAGGCCGCCGGTTCGAATCCGGTCTTCCACCCGTCAAAAAGGCTGTGCCTGAAAGGCCAGCCTTATTTTTTTGGAAGCGAGCTGTGTTTACACGAGCAAACCCTTCCCCCGCTTTTGCAGAATTGATAAAAATATTACCTCTGTTGTGCGGAATTTTTATCCCATTTCTGGTATTTCATGTAAGCAAATGCTGTCAGTAAAATAATAATAACGACTGCAGCATATACAAATCCCGGTACTGGAATAGGATCCCCTCCGGCATAAGAATGCAGCCCCGACAGATAGTAATTGACACCGAAATAAGTCATAAGTACCGAAGATATGGCAAGAAGAGCCATTAAATTGAATGCAAATACATTTCGCAGTGTCTGAATCATTTTTGAATGAATGACGAAAGTATAGACAATTATAGTTATAAGCGACCATGTTTCTTTGGGGTCCCATCCCCAGTAACGTCCCCACGACTCATTTGCCCATATAGCCCCGAGAAAAGTTCCTATAGTCAGGAGATAAAGCCCGATAACAAGAGTCCTGTAATTTATTACTGTCAGATTATCTATTGCAGGTCCTATTTTTAAAATATTTTTTTCATTTGAGAAAAAAAGCATTAGAAGAACAAGGAGTCCGATTATTGCTCCCAGGCTGAGGAAGGCATAGCTGCTTGTAATTACCGATACATGCAGTGTAAGCCAGTAGGATTTAAGCACCGGTACAAGATTAGTGATTTCTGGATCCATGAAGCTCATATGTGCCACTAACAGTGTCATTGCTGCAAGGAAAGAAGTTACGGGAAGGATAAAATCAGATCTCTTTCTGAAGATAAAACCTGCAAGCATGGTTACCCAGGAAATAAAAATCATTGATTCATACCCATTGCTCAGGGGAGTGTGTCCCGAGATATACCATCTCATGAAATATGCAGCAGTGTGAGCAGCAAAGCCTGCAGCAAAAAACCAGAAAACGATTCTGCCGGTTAATCTCCCGTTACCCTTGCCTCTTACCATCAAAACCAGAAGTATGAAAAGGGTAATAAGGCCCAGCATGGCATAAAACGGAAAAAGCCTTTCAAAAACTTTTGCTCTGTGATATATTATTTCAACTTTTATCCTTTCCTGAGAGGGAAGTTTATAACCCGCATATTGCCTCTGATAATCGTAAATGGAATTAATAGCCTGCCTTATGCCGTTCATGTTTGCTGAGACAAGTGATGAAGTAAGAAGCCTGTAAGCATTTTGAACAAAAAGTGAGTCATTCCTGCCTGACGCATTTTTGAGAGCATCCTCAATATTACCCCATGAATTTATTGAATCTCTTAAAGGGAAAATTCTAAGAAATCCACCCGTGTAAATCATATACACTATATTAACCCTTTCATCAACTTTTATTACATCCTTGTCATATCTGGATCTCTCTCCCGGACTACGGGAATAGGCAGCCTCAACATCGCCAGCGATTTTGTAAAGCCCTCCCTTACTGAAGTCAACCAGGTCGCTGAACGAAGCCAGCTTTCCTCTAATACCCGTTTTCTTCCGCAGTTCCCTGTTTGTGACTTTTATAACCGGCATATTTTGCCAATGTTCAAAATCAAGCCATAATCCCGTAAAAACCTGCATCGGGGTTAATCCTTTCAATTCATTTTTCCCGGTCACTTTCCTTAAAATATCATAACTAAGAGTATATAGAGGTTCAGTCCTTCCTTTCTGATCCTGTATCAAAATCCTTCCCGCTTCTTCAGCAACCTTCCTGACGGGTACAAACCTCTGCTGACCTTTTGCAATAATATTACCGGACATCAGAAAGATAATCAGAAAAACTCCGGCATATTTTGTAAATGGTGAATGCCAGTATCGGATATTCGCCCTTCTGAAGAGGGAATTGGAGTTAAACAATGAAAGTATTATAAAAAGAAAAAGAATAGCATAACCGGAATAAGTAACATATATACCGGCCACATCATGGTTTACCGAAAGATATGTTCCTTTTTCATCTCTGTCGTATGATGCCTGATAAAACCTGTAACCTCTGTACTTCAGAACATTATTCATAAAAATCATATATGGCATGGTAATACCCTTTAGGGTATCGGTAAGAATAATATCGCTTTTATATCCTGAGGGCATGTTTGAACCAGGATATCTTTCGATCAAAAAATCGTTAAGCTTCAGGGAAAAAGGGAGTTTCTTAATTGAAGAGCCCGCATTGATTTCAATGATTTTGTCTGCTGCCCTACACTCTGTACTGAAGCTGTAATCTTCTCCCGATTCCAATAAAGTTACTGTTTTTGTTTCATTACCCGTAAAAACATGAAATATCATTGCATTTTTGCCGGTTTCCTGTTCGCCGGGATCAACCGGAACCAGCCGGGCTATCCCATTAAGGAAAAGTTTACGGATAATAATTCTGGAATTACCGGCAGAGAGTACCTGCATTTGTGTGAGCCTTATTCTTGTTCCTGCAGGATGAACTACTCTGTTTGACATCATCATTTCACTTTCAATGACTTCTGAGTCAGAAATTGCATAAAACCCTGAAGTATCATAATTAATGATAATATTCGCATCATGGTTATTGCCAAAATTTATTTTCAGACTTCCGGCAATAGCGCTATCTCCTTCAGCAAGTATAATACTTCTGAATCCTTCTTCGGGCTGACCGGTCATTATTTCAACCATTGGTTTACCTGAAGGATCCTCAATTAATGATTCGGCTGCATTCCGGATATACTGCATTAGGAGAATGCGTATTTCATCGTCTCCCGCCGTTATAACCCTTTCATATTTTCCACCTGTCAGATACTCGTATCTGAATTTCTCACTCTTTTCAGCAAGGATTTTTCCATCCTGATTTTTTACAGAGTATCCTATATACTTACCGGCCGAAAAAACTTTATCTTCACTGTCTCCTTCCCTGATATGCATTGTGCCTTCAAAACCGGTATACCGGGTTAAAGCTGCACCTGCTATCATTACTATAAAAGCCAGATGAAACAGCATTACGGTTATTTTTTCCCGACGATACAGCTTGTAAATTATAACCTGCCCAATAAGATTGACTGCAAGCAGGAGTATTATCAGTTCGAACCACCATGCATCATAAACAGCACTGTATGCCGATTCCCTCCCAAAATCATTTTCAATAAAGGTTGCTGTTGCCATTGCCACAACAAACATTACCATAAGCATAGCCATAAAAACCGGCGAGAAAAGAAATCTTAGAATCTTCATCATTAATTTTTTTACGTCAGCAAATACCAATCATGTTAAATAAAAGCATACTCAAAAGTTTCTGAAAACTATTCAAGTATTTCCGGTAAAAATATTTATTTCTGTGAGATAAATAAAAGTTTTTTCTGGCTGTTATTTTTATACGTACATGATCTGCCATGATAATACCATTATCCTCGAGCTCTTTGATTACTCTGACCACGCATTCGGTTGTTATATTGGTCATTTCGCCAGGTTCTTTTCCTGACAGATTAACCTCAAAATTATCTGAATGAAAGACTTCCCTCGAAAGATAAAGCAAAGCATCGGCCAATCTGCCCTGCATTCCTTTACCACAAAATAAAATCATTTTTTCACATATCAGAAACATCTGTCGGTAGATCTGTTTGCATAATCCTAAAACGAATAAATTGTTTTCAGCTGCAAATTCTAAAATTAAATCCGTATCTATAAAACAAATTCTCGATGTGGTAATTGCTGCCATGGAGAAGGAATAACATCGGGTTGAAAAAATTGCAGGATTTATTACTGGTGAGCCTGAAATAACGATGGAAATTGACAACGAATATCATTGGTATATAGATCTCTATGATGGTTTGGCAAATCCAGCGGGTTACTCGAAGAATCCGGATTATGGATCACCTGCTCTCCCGTTCTTAAAAACGTCCAGTTCGGAGCTATACTGAACTACCAGCTTATTTACAGAGACGGCGCAAAAGAATTCATAATTACCCGTATATCAAGAAACTTCTTGAAAATACCCTGGCTGCCTGGTAAAATTGAGTCTTTCTATTAAAGGATAATTCATTTATAATAAAAAGATGCTCTCTGAAAGAGGGCCTCTTTTTTTGATGCAGTATTTTTTTACTTTTTAAAGGTTCTCATATAATTAACAATGTTCCAGATATCTTCATCCGATAATCTACCTTCATATTTAGGCATCTCCCCCCTGCCGAATTTAGTCTTGTAAAACTGTTCACCATCAGTTTGGTTCTGATAATCAGGACCTGTTAAATCACCTGAAAAGGTTTTCAATGCTCTTGATTTTACACCATCACCAAGTCCTGTCTTCCCATGGCATGAAGCACAATGTTTTATATACAGGGACTGACCTGCTTTAAGGCTTGCTTCATTCTTTTCAACAGGATTTTTCATGTTTTTATACTCATCAGAAACGGGCCATGGTTTGGGTTTTTCCTGAGCTTTGACCATAAACGGCACCAGTGTAATAATAAATGTAACCAGTAAAATTTTTAATGTTTTCATACGTAACTATTTAATTAATAACTTTTTGATATCTGATTAGACGTTTTATCATTCTTCAAAAATCATGCAATTTTATTCATCACTCCCTGTATGATATCCTGAAATCATTCCCATGAAGAGGTTCTAGGGCTTTGAGCCAAGGGTACATTTATAAATATGAATAATCATAAACAATGAAAGAAGGAAACCCATAGAGATATGAAGGAAATCTACCAGCACAAGTCCGCTTACTCCAAAAAATCTTTTAACCGTTATATCCGGGAACATAAGGCCGATACCTGAAATAATTAGAAGAGGCATTCCGGCGTACATCGCAAGCACATACGTAAATTTCTGGAGGGGATTGAATTTATTTTCCATAGTGACCGGAAACGGCTGTTTTTCTCCTTTAAATATACCGTAAGAATTATACCGAAACTGGACCTTAAGGTCACTGAAGAGGTTTTTTCTGGAAATTTTGTAGTATTTTCCATTCGATGTGAGTGCATTTCCAAGAATAAAGAAAACATAATTTGCCGTTAGAATTATTGCGGCAATATTGTGCCATTTAACTGCTTCTGCAAAACCTATCATCCCCTTGTTGCCGGTATAGTGCATGCTTACTCCCGTAATTATCAAAATAATAAAAAGTAAAGCATTAATTAAATGCCATAATCTCACCCATTTAGGATACAGATACATTCTTCGTTCCTCCCGTTTTTCTTTTTGAGTATAATATTCTGAAGAAAATATGTACTGAAATAATGAGTATTCCAAAACCCGATAATATTAGGCTCAGGGTATCCAGAAACTCATTTCTGTTTGCTCCTATTACATACGACTGGTTCAATATAACCGCATTCAGGAAGCCCTTTGTTTTGCGTTCTTCCGTAGCTTTGTAGCGATAAAGTGATGCCATCAGCAGTGAATTTTTTGAATGGCATTCATTGCATCCCTTCACCGCTTCTTCCTTTGTTTTTATATAATGTGGTACCAGAATGGTATCTGTAACATCTGCATGACATTCAAGGCACCTGACGTTTCGCATATGTGCTCTTTGATATGGCAGCCATTCGTGCTTGCTTATAAGATTTGTTTCCTTTCCGTTGGAAAGTAACATGAAACGGTCATTATTTGCATGACAGTCGAGACAAATAGCATTGGAATACATAATTGTTCGTGAAATATCTCCTCCCTGACGTGTTACAGTTTTATATGTATGCGGATTATGACAGCTCCAGCAGGAAAAACCTTCCTCTTCAAGCCTGAAATGAGAACTCTTAATATATTCTTCCTCAATCAGCTCGAATTTGTATTCTTCAAAAGCAGGGTCTCCGCCATGACAGTCAATACAGTTGAATTTTTGCTCCATCCTCAGTTCTCCCGGATGGGGGAAGGTCCTGTATCCGTCAGAATGACAGTCGACACACATGAATGATCTGTGATTCGATTCATAAAATAGTTTCCTGTCAATAATCCGTTCATCACACATAGACGATTTTACCGTTCTCCCAAGGTTCTCATTCTGATATTTATAAACTCGTTGACCATGACATGAAAAACAGAGTTCATTAGCCTTCTGGTAAGGATTGAGCGTATCCTGCAGACGATAAGAAAATTCATCACCAATGCCTTTTTCAGAAGGATGAATGGTTGAGGATGCAAGAAAAATGACCAACCCGGTAACTGATGAAATTAATAAAACAAGTTTCTTCATTCGGCTAAGTAATATTTCAGAATCTAAGAGTTATATTAAACCTTAAAAGATAATCACCTTTTTTGAAATTATTTGTATTAAATACCAGATTTCTCTGGCCTATTATCTGGGAATAGTTAGCGGCAAAAATATAAAAAGTATGAGTAGCGGTTCCTATTCCCCTTCCTGCTGCAATATTGGGAGAAGGCTGTTCATCGAGCTTCTGTTTTGTTAAAAGCTGATCATATTCCAGTATCAGCGAATGACTTCCGAAAAAGGCTTGCTCCGATACCTGTCGATAAACCAAAATTAAGATTTATAGAACCCGTTGTGTTGTCATAAACCGGTATCAAGTTAAAATATGCCATTATCGGGGCAACCTGTGAGGATTTTCAGCTTTTCTGAATCGGTTGAACGTGATTCATGATCTGATGCTGTCATTTTCCGGTATAGTTTGCTTTGCTCGGCTTGCTGAGTGACATAATTTCCTCTTGTAAGAGCAGAATATGATTTTCCATCACGGAGATCAGGTGCTACATTACTCCCATGGCATGATATACATGACGAGGTGAGAATAGGTTGAAAGCCATATTTGTGATTATTTATAAAGACACATATATTTTTTGCAGACCGTACCAGAAATTTTGATTACCTGCATTTTAATAAAAACTATATGATTTTTAGCATATTAAATTGACATTTATCAATTTACAAAGTATTTAATTTCAGTTTTTGATTTCTGCTCCCAGATCATAAAAAACAATAAAGGATTAAATTAAATGAAAATACAAAATAAGATTAAATGGCTGCCTGAAATTTAAAAGAGAGCAGCGGTTTCATCTGCAGCAACAAATACAATGGTATTTTTTAGTGCTTATAATATTTCATTGCCTCAGGGATTGCCTCCCTGATTTTTGTTATTCTTGTTTCATCGGAAGGATGAGTGCTAAGAAATTCCGAGGTTCTGGCACCTCCCGATGAAGTCATCTTTTCCCAGAAAGATATTGCCGTCTGTGGGTCATATCCTGCCATGGCCATAAATATCAATCCCAATCGGTCAGCTTCAAGTTCATGCTTTCTTGAATAAGGAAGGAGGACTCCCACCTGTGACCCTAACCCGTAAGCCATAAGAAAAATGCTTCTCGTTTCTTCCGGTTTTGTTTTTAATGCCTCGCTGAGAGCAATACCTCCCAGCTGGGCCAGAAGTTGCTGGCTCATCCTTTCGTTGCCATGACGGGCAACTGCATGGGCAATTTCGTGACTGATGACTACGGCAAGTCCGTTCCTGTCAGAAGTATAAGGAAGTATTCCTTTGTAAACCACTACCTTTCCTCCGGGCATGCACCATGCATTAGCTTCCTTATTATCAACAAGATTAAACTCCCATGAATAGCCCTGAAGCCTGCTTTCAATTCTGTTGTCGGTAAAATATTTCTGAACAGCAGCAGCAATATTATTCCCAACCTCCTTAACAATAGCAGAGTTTACAGCATCTGACGATGGCGGATTCTCCTTTATGAAGTCAGAATAATTTGTCAATCCCATTGCAATCAGTTCCGATTCCGGCAGAAGGTTAACCTGCTTTCTACCAGTTAGAGGAACTGTTGTACATGATTGACCAATTATCAGTAAAACTACCGGAGATAACAGCATCAGGTATATCTTTTTCATGGCTAAAAGATTTACCCAAAATTAACATCAATAACCTGAAAAACTACAGGCGGTATTCGTTTTCTGCAATAAGTTTGTCGGCTATTCTGCGTCGTGCTTCTTTTACATTAATACATTCGGCTGTTGTGAGTTTATCAATAACCTTCAGCAGTTTTTCCGTATTATCGGTATCGGCGAATGAGCAAACGGCGTCGCATGCTGATTTCCTTACCCTGAAGGCTGAATCATAAACAAACACATCGAGAACGTCTCTGAATAGCGGATCATGTCCTTTCATGTTTTCCCTCTTTTCGGTTCTGAGAGCGAGGGATTCGGCCTGATATACATCGATCATAATATCGGTAATGTTGTTCAGTACCTCCTGTTCTTTTACGAGGCCTTTTTCGAATTTTTTCGTTGCTCCGTGAATACAAAGCAGGGCTGCTTTTTTGAGGTTTCTTATTATACGCTTCTTATTTTCAAAGTAATCATTTCCCTGGCGGTATTCCTCATAAAGTCCTGACGGGTCGTTGAAAACTTTTTCTGCCTGGCCGAAAAGGTCAAACTCGCCTTTCATTGCTCTTTTCATGGCGGTATCGGAGACGAGCAGACGATTAATCTCGTTTGTTCCTTCGAATATTCTGTTTATTCTGGAATCGCGGTAACTCCGTTCCACATCCATTTCAGCTGAATAGCCCATTCCTCCGTGAATTTGAACGGCCTCATCCACAACATAATCGAGCAATTCCGAACCGGCTACCTTCAGCAGGGCTGCCTCAACAGCATAATGGCTTATAGCCTCAATTGCAGCTCTGCCTTTATCTGAAATTTCAGATTCAAGTATTTCCTTCATATCATCAATATCCTTGCTTACACGATAAACAGCCGATTCAGTAGCAAGAAGCCTTATCACCTGTTCTGCAAGTTTATATTTTATTGCTCCGAATGTTGATATAAGAACTCCGAACTGTTTTCTTTCATTGGCATACCTGACCGAGTCGGTAATGGCCTTTTTGGCAGCACCGAGGACGTTCGCTCCCAGTTTAATTCTTCCCATGTGAAGAATTGAAAGTGCTATCCTGAAGCCTTCACCTCTTTTGCCAAGCATGTTTTCAGCCGGCACTTTTACATCATTAAAAAATATCTGGGCTGTTGATGAGCCCTTGATACCCATCTTGTGTTCATCGGGTCCTACGACCACTCCGGGCCATTTTGATTCTACAATAAAGGCACTGAGAACACGGTCGTTTTCTACTTTGGCAAAAACGATAAAGGTATCGGCAAAACCAGCATTGGTAATCCACATCTTTTGACCATTCAGTATATAATATTTACCGTCTTCGCTCAGCCTTGCATTTGTTTTTCCTGAATTGGCATCACTTCCTGCTCCGGGTTCGGTAAGGCAATAAGCACCCAGCAGCTCACCGGTTGCCAGACGGGGCACATATTTCTGTCTCTGCTCTTCATTCCCATAATAAACAATCGGCATTGTTCCGATTCCACAATGTGCCATAAAAGCAACCGAAAAGGAATAACCTGCTCCGATAGTCTCTGCCGTAAGCATCTGGGTGACAAACGACTGTCCGAACCCGCCATATTCCTCAGGAACAGCTATTCCCATAAGACCCAGTTCACCCGATTTTTTCAGAATGTTTTTCATCAGATCCCTGTCTCCTTTTTCAACCAAAGAAATATTCGGATAAACCTCTGCTACCAGAAAATCACGACAGGTTTGTGCTATCATCAGCTGTTCCTCATTGAATTCTTCAGATATGAAGACATCGCTTGCGGCGGCTTCACTTACCAAAAATTCACCACTTCGCAGTAATTTCTTGTTTTCCATTTTTCAGTTATTTGTTCTTTTGTTTATAATCCAAGAGCCATTACAATTAATTCGGCAATATCGAGATTCTTTACTTCGTTTTCTTTCCCTTTGTACTTAAGGCCATCGGTTATCATGGTCATACAGAAAGGGCAGGCGGTTACGATGACTCCAGCTTTTGTGCCAAGAGCTTCCTCAGTGCGCTCAATAAAAATTTCCTTGTTCCCTTTTTCCGCTTCCTTAAACATCTGCCCGCCTCCGGCTCCGCAACAGAGAGCAAAACTTCTGTTCCTGCCCATCTCTTTTAATGTTACCCCGAGAGATGCAAGCACATCCCTCGGCTCCTGATAAGTATCATTAGCCCTTCCAAGATAGCATGGATCATGATACGTAACAGTTATATCATTTAATCTATCTTCAGAAATCTGAAGTTTCCTCTCATCTATAAACTTTTTCAGAAACACGAGATAATGTATCACCTCAAATTTTCCACCCAGATCTGGATATTCATTTTTAAATACATTATAACAATGGGGGCAAATGGTCAATATTTTTCTGACCTCATATTTGTGCAGCGTTTCTATCACCTGGAGGGCCTGCATCTGAAAAAGCATTTCGTTGCCAGCTCTCCTTGCGGGGTCACCATTGCAGGTCTCCTCTTTACCAAGAACTGCATAGCTGACTTTGAGGTATTCAAGAATCTTTACAAATGCCCTTGTAACCTTTTTGTACCTGTCGTCATAAGCTCCGGCACATCCAACCCAGAAGAGATATTCTGGCCTTTCACCCTTTGCAAAAACATCCGACATTACAGGTACTTCAATTTTTCGGGTCTGCATAATGTTTACGTTTTTCATCCCGGATGGGATCAGTTAACATTTATTTCAAGATCATCAGCCCATAGCAGTCTATCATCAGGTGAATACTGCCAGGGGGCTCCGTTGTTTTCTATATTGCTGAACATTGCCTTCAGCTGACCGGGAGCAGAGCCTTCTTCCATAACAAGATATCTGCGCATATCAACTATCAGCGAGGGGTGGTTAATATTGATGGGGCACTCTTTTGCACAAGCATTGCATGTGGTACATGCCCATAATTCCTCCTCGGTAATGTAATCCCTGACAAGTGATCTGTTATCGTTATAATCCGGTCCGTGTTTAAGCATCGCCGGACCTTTCTCTTTCATCCTTGCCCGCAAATTCATCATTATTTTACGGGGTGAGAGCTTTTTACCCGTTATATTGGCCGGGCATACCGAAGTACAGCGACCGCATTCAGTACATGCGAGGGAATCGAGGTAGTTTTTCCATGTAACATCCTCCGCATCCTTCACCCCGAAACGTGATGGCACTCCTTCCTGTGATACTGTGGAATATGCCGTTTCAGGATTCATCATCATTTTAACCTCTCTGGTAACACTCTCCATGTTCTCAAGCTTCCCAAGCGGATAGAGCCTTGAAAGGAAAACGTTGGGAATCGACATGAAAACATGAAAATGTTTCGAATAAGGCAGGTAGTTAGCAAAAACGAAAATTGTTAGTATATGTGCCCACCATGAGGCATTATATAGCGTTTTATAACTTTCGTATGTTCCCGATTTAAGAAGCCCTGCCAGAAATGAACCCACCGGATAAATGCCGTGCATTTCACCTCCTGATAAATCAATCATTTTTACGTAGCCTGTATTCATTGCCATCAGACTGACCATAAGAAAAAGGATTAGTGAGAGGGAAATAATTGCATCAATATGCGATTTATGTTTCATTTCAATGCCCTCAAACCTTCTTACTTTTACGAATAGTCGCCTTACCAGGAATATGATTACAGATATCAGGACAAGCAGAGCAAAGATATCTCCTGAAGCCATTATAACATCATGAACCGGTCCGAGGAATTTCAGGGATTTATCAGCACCTGATACTCCGTCAATGACCATTTCGATACTGCCCAGCAATATCACGCAGAATCCCCAGAAAACAAGAGCATGAAAGAAGCCAATAACGGGCTTCCTGAAAATTTTTGTTTGTCCGAAAGCCACCGAGAGCATTACTTTGAAGCGTCTGCCAAAATCCCTGACGGGAAAGGCAGGTTTCGTCAGCCGGAAAAAGCCTGCGATACGTTTTACGGTATATAAGAAAACACCGAAAGTTAAGACTAATGAAACAATAAAGATTATCTGACCGATCATTAAAGAAATAATTTAATATTACCTATTTCTTCATCTCCCTGACTGCTTCAACCAGTTTGGGCAGCACCTTCATTGCATCTCCAACAATTCCGTACTGTGCAGCCTCAAAGATTGGAGCGTCCCTGTCGATGTTGATGGCAACGATATATTTCGAACCGCTAACTCCTGCAAGATGCTGGGTTGATCCGGAAATTCCGACTGCGATATAAAGATTTGGAGCAATAATTTTTCCTGTCTGGCCTGTATGTTCCTCATGGGGTCTCCATCCCTCATCCGATACCGGTCTTGAGCAGGCTGTGGCTGCGCCCAGCAGGGTAGCCAGTTCCTCCAGAGGGCCCCAGTTATCGGGCGATTTCATCCCCCTGCCTCCTGAAACAACAATATCCGCATCAGTTAAAAGTATACGGCCTCTCTGCATGGTGACATCCGTAACCTCTGTCTTTATCATTCCGGCATCAACATTCCATTCAATCTTTTCGATAACTGCCTCCGTTGGAGATTCGATAAGACCAAAAGAGTTTTGAAGCAGTGTGATGATTTTAATATCTGATTTAATTACTGTATGAGCAAATGCGTTTCCTGAATAAGCTTTTTTTATAACAGTGAATGGATCAAGTGAGAGAGGCAGACTGTTCACACCTGCTCCAACACCTGCCTTCAGCCGTACTGAAAGGCGTGGGGCAAGAGCCTTACCACTATTGTTATTGGCCAGAACAATTACACTGACTCCTGATTTTAAAGCAATCTCAGAAATTATTGAGGTGAACAATTGATTATCAAGATTCTTAAGCAGGCTGTTTCTTACGCAGATTATTTTCTTTGCACCATACCTGCCAGCTTTGCCAAGCTCCTCATCATCCATGTCTCCTATTGTAAGAGCAGTTACTTCCGCGTTCATCTTTTTAGCCAGAGAAGAAGCATATGAAATAAGTTCAAAGGTGAGCTTTTTGAACTTTCCGTCCCAGTTTTCTGTGTAAACCAATACTGACATATTAAGAATTTTAAAAATTTTTATTGCGATTAAATTACTTTTGCCTCGTTCTGGAGGAGGCTTATCAGGTCGGCCGGATTGTCGGCGCTGATGAATTTACAGGCGGCTCTCGGAGCAGGTTTCTCAAAAGAGACCACCTCAGTCAGATGTTCTGCCGGCACGGGCTCAAACACTCTTATCTGTTTGGTTCTTGCGGTCATTATACCTCGCATTGAGGCAATTCTAGGTTCTTTTGCAATTCCTTTCTGAACGATTGCAACAAAAGGAAGGGGAACCGACAGAGTCTCCTTACCGCCGTCTATTTCTCTTACCAGCACCGGTTTGCCACTCTCAATCTTCAATGATGAGACAGCTGAAACAGAAGGGATCCCTAAAAATTCTGCAATCATGCCACCTACAAGCGAACTGTTGAAGTCGCTTGATTCTATACCGCATATAATTATGTCGTACTGTTCCTTTTTAACCACTTCAGCAATCTGTGCAGCAGTGAAGTATGCATCACCGGGTTCGGCATTAACCCTGAAAGCATCATCGGCTCCTATAGCAAGAGCTTTTCTGATTACAGGTTCGTCAGATGCCGGGCCTACATGTCCAACTGTTACAGATTTAACTCCAGTTGAAGAATCATCTTTTAATTCCAGAGCCCTTGTCAGCGAAAGTTCATCCCATGGATTGATAACCCACTGAATACCCGTGGTTTCAATAAAACTGTTATCGGCTGTGAGCTTAATTTTCGTTGTGGTGTCAGGTACACTGCTGATACAAACAAGTATTTTCATTTCATCGTTTTTTAATTATTAGGGGATTCCCCCCTCTCAGAAACGGCAAATATAATAATTAATGATTCACCTCCAAAAAACAAATAATTCATTTTTTTAAGAAATTCGAAACACACAACAATGTTATTACGTTAATAATCATTTCTTTAAACTATTCCCGTAGCCAGTACTAAAATTGTCGTTCGAAATTTTATAACTGCTTCTCATTATTAAGGATCAGTTATAAAAAATTAAAGTGTAAATTCAACCCGTTTTTTTTAAAGTTGTGTCAGAGCATACCGTAAAATACATTAAGACCTACTTTGCAATTATATTTGCAATGATTTTCTGGTCGCTCTCGTTTGTCTGGTTTAAAATGGCCAATACGAGTTTTCGTCCCATGACAATTATTTTTCTAAGGTTACTGTTTGCGGTAGTAATTCTTTCAACTTATATCTATCTGAAAAAAGAGTATGTCGGAATCAAAAAGAAAGACCTTAAATATTTTCTGTTACTTGCCTTTTTTGAACCATTTCTGTATTTTATCGGAGAAAGCAACGGTTTAACTTATGTTTCCTCTACAACCGGATCAGTGGTTATTTCAACCATACCTGCCGTGGTTGCTATAGCAGCATGGTTGTTTTTCAAAGAGCGTCTCAGGAAAATTAATTATGCCGGAATTTTGCTCTCATTCATCGGTATACTGGTATTTGTGATGGACAAAAACGGATCGCTTTCTTTCGATATCAGGGGACTTCTTTTGTTAGGACTGGCTGTTTTGTCTGCTTCCGGATTCAATATTATACTTGGCAAACTGCTGGGGTCATACAGCCCTGTTTTTATTGTAAATGTCCAGAACATTATTGGAGTTGTATTATTCTTCCCGGTTTTTCTTTTAACTGATTCAGGGAATCTGTTTTTCACACCTTTTGATTTTAAAACTTTCCTGCCGGTTATAGTACTGGCGCTCTTTGCTTCATGTTTTGCCTTCATACTTTTTGCTTACTCGGTAAAACATCTGGGTATTGCACGAGTAAATCCATTCACCAATATAATACCACTCTTCACTGCCTTTTTTTCTTTCTTAATGCTGGGCGATAAACTTTCATTACAGAATTTTGCTGGAATGAGTATCGTCATAACAGGTATATTTCTCACGCAGATTAATGGGAGAAAGAAGAAGAGTGCCGAAGCGCTTCCGCTTACAGGAAAAACTGCATGATATTCAGGTGTATTATAATTAAAAAGGTTTGACATCCGTTTTATTAAATCATACTATCTTTACGCAGTGCTGAAGAAAACAGTTTATTGTATATTGTTTATGTTTCTTTTACATCCCTCGCTACTTCCACAGACGGGGGGAGATAATGTTTATGAATTTCTTAATCTTACCTATCCGGCTTTAACTGCTTCGCTTGGAGGTGCGAATGTTTCCCTCAATAATGATGATATAAATATGGCATATAGTAATCCAGCCCTGCTGACGCCTGAGATGAGCAACAATCTTGCTATGAATTATGTTAATTATTTTGCAGGGGTAAATTATGGAATGAGCCTTTATTCTCTGTCATTTCCCGGGATGGGTAATTTTGCTGCCGGGATAACCTATCTTAACTACGGGTCATTCAGAGAAGCAGATGAAGCAGGTAATATAACCGGCTCTTTCAGGGCTGCGGAATATGCTTTTTCTTTGATCTGGTCAAAAAATATTGATTCATCATTTAAGGGAGGACTAACGGTCAGACCTATTGTTTCAAACCTTGAAAAATATACATCGTTAGGTCTTTCCTTTGACATCGGGGTCTCATGGCATTCAGGTAATAACCTTACATCTGCTGGCCTGGTAATAAGAAATGCAGGTTTTCAAATAACGACATATACAGGTGAAAAAAGGGAAAAACTCCCTTTTGAGATTCAGGGAGGGATATCTCACCGGCTCGCTCATGCCCCGTTCAGATTCTCACTTACCATTCGGCATCTTGAAAAGTTTAACCTTATTTATGATTATGAAAACAACGATGCCGCAGAGCAACATGGTCAACCTGACTTTGCAGAGAATCTGATGAGACATGTTATTGCAGGGGCTGAAATAATTCCGCATAAAAATTTCTACTTTGCAGCCGGATACAACTACCAGAGACACCGTGAACTTCAGTGTGAGTCAAATCCTTCAACAACAGGCTTTTCATGGGGTTTCGGAATAAATACAACCATTTTAAGTGTCAGCTTCGGACGGGCAACATTTCATCTTGCTGGAGCATCCAATCATTTTACTCTCATTGTCAGACCTGAGCTTCTTTATAAAAAATTGAGAATTAATTTGTAAATTGTAGCATCGGATTGATAGACTGAATATGGACAAAAAACTCATCATTGCCATTGACGGCTATTCGTCGTGTGGAAAAAGCACCTTCGCAAAAGCCATAGCTCGCGAGCTAAACTATATTTATATCGACAGCGGGGCAATGTACAGGGCTGTCACCCTCTTCTGCCTCAGAAAAGGTTTGATTAATAAAAACGGAATTGATACAGAAGGCATTAAAAAAGCTTTAAATGACATAAATATCACTTTTGTATATAATAACGATAAAGGGGACTATGAGACCTGGCTCAATTCAGAAAATGTAGAAGATGAAATAAGGGGTATAGAGGTGTCTAATTTTGTAAGCAGGATAAGTCAGATTCCTGATGTCAGAATGAGGATGGTTGAACTTCAGAGGCAAATTGGTGTTTTAAAAGGTATAGTAATGGATGGAAGGGATATAGGGACAGTTGTTTTTCCGGATGCGGATATAAAAATATTTATGACCGCCTCGGTTGATGTAAGGGCACAGAGACGATTTGATGAACTTCAGGCAAAAGGTGAAAATGTTGATTATCACGAAATCCGAAAAAATATTATTGCCAGAGATATTGCCGATGAAAACCGTGAAGTAAGTCCTCTCCGACGTGCTCCCGATGCTATTGTGCTTGATAACACGGAGATGACAGTTGCAGAGCAGATGGAATGGATAAGAAAAATTATTAAAGCTAAACTGCATGCTGATAGAAATTGATAAAAGCTCAGGTTTCTGTTTCGGAGTTATGAATGCCATTGATACTGTAGAAAAGGCACTGACGGAAGGGGAAAAGATCTACTCCCTTGGTCAGATAGTACATAACGATGAAGAGGTTGAAAGACTTCGTCGTCTCGGCCTTCAAACCATTGACTATAATCAGTTTGAGAACATTACAAACTGTAAGGTTCTTATAAGGGCACATGGTGAACCTCCCATCATTTACGAGACAGCAAGAAAAAATAATATTACACTTCTCGATGCTACCTGCCCCATTGTCAGGAAGCTTCAGCAAAAAATCAAGAAAACATGGGAAAAGATCACTGAAACTGGCGGACAGGTTGTTATCTTAGGTAAAGCCGGACATGCTGAGGTATTGGGTCTGGCAGGGCAAACAAACAACATGGCAATAATAACCGACGGCGAATCAAACCTTGATAAAATAAATTACAATAAGAAAATCCATCTTTTCTCGCAAACCACAATGAATCCAGCCGCTTTTGAAAAGCTTGCAGCAAAAATTTCTGAAAGGATAAAAGAAACAAATATTGATAACCCCGACAACCTGCTGGTGATTCATAATACAATCTGCAGGCAGGTCTCAGGCCGCCAACCGATTCTTTCCTCTTTTGCCAGAAAATACGAAGTGATTATTTTCGTCAGTGGCAGGGAAAGCTCTAACGGTAAAATGCTTTTTGAAATATGCAGACGAGAAAATCCAGAATCATACATTGTCTCCTCTGCCTCTGAACTCAGGAAAGAATGGTTTGCAGGAAAAAGGTCAGTTGGTGTAACAGGTGCCACCTCCACACCCTGCTGGCTGATAAATGAGGTAAAGGAAGCCATATCTTTAATCAAATTTTGATTTTTTTTTAACTAAAATGCGATAAAAAGCATTACCTTTGCCGGCTGAAATTCATTTTAAGATGGGAAAGATCAATAAAATAGGTGTACTGACATCGGGTGGGGATGCACCCGGTATGAATGCTGCCATCAGGGCAGTTGTTAGAACAGCAATATATCACGGGCGTGAGGTGATTGGTATCAGACAGGGATATACCGGTATGATAAATTCTGATTTTTTACCGCTTGTTTCAACAAGCGTAAGCGATATCCTCCAGAAAGGTGGAACTATTCTGAAGTCGTCAAGATGTGAAGAGTTCAGAACCCCTGAGGGGCGGAAGAAAGCATACGATAACCTTAAATCAGCTGGTATTGACGGTTTGGTAGTAATAGGTGGTGACGGTTCATTCACCGGTGCAAGGCTTTTTTGTGAAGAATTCGATATACCTATTGTGGGAGTTCCTGGTACTATTGATAATGATATTTACGGAACAGATTATACCATTGGTTACGATACCGCCCTCAACACGGTTATTCAGGCTGTTGACAAGATAAGAGATACTGCCAGCTCACTTGATAGAATGTTTTTCGTCGAAGTAATGGGAGCTGAAGCGGGTTTTATAGCTCTATACAGCGGAATTGCTACGGGAGCGGAAGCAATAATCATTCCCGAAGTAAAGGGCGAGGGACGCGACCTTAAGAAGCTTCTCTTTGAAGGTAACAGAAGGAAAAAGTCAAGTAATATTATTATCGTGGCTGAGGGTGATGAAGATGGAGGAGCTTTTGCATGGGCGGAAAAGTTCAAAAAGGAATTTCCCGACCTTGACATAAGAGTTACTGTTCTCGGTCATCTGCAGCGCGGGGGCTCTCCCACTGCAACCGACAGAGTAAATGCCAGCAGACTTGGAAGCGCAGCTGTGGAAGCCTTACTCGACGACCAGAAAAGCGTGATGGTAGGATTGCAGAATGACGAAATAGTCCTGGTACCTTTCAGTAAAGCCATAAAGCTTCATAAAGACGTTAACAGAGAGTTGCTTAACCTTGCAGGAATTCTTTCAATATAACCAATAACAAGATGGCCGGTTCGAAAGTCTTCTTTACAAACCTCAGGGCAAACTCAAGTATCAATCTTCTTAAAAAATTTGAAACCCTTGTCAGGAAAGCAGGCATAGATACAATTGATTTTGACCATAAACTAACTGCAATAAAGATACATTTCGGCGAACCTGGCAATCTTGCCTATATCCGCCCTAACTATGCTTCGAGGCTCGTAAAACTTCTTAAAGAGAAAAATGCCATTCCCTTTCTGACCGACTGTAACACTCTTTATCACGGACGCAGATCGAATGCTCCCTGGCACCTTGAGGCAGCTTTCGAAAATGGTTTCTACCCCCCGGCAGTTGATTGCCCGGTAATAATAGGCGATGGCATTAAAGGTATTGATTACCGTGAAATTGAATTGAACCTTGAATATTGTAAGAGTGCCAGAATAGGAACTGCTATTGCCGATGCCGATGTGATAATTTCATTGAACCATTTCAAAGGCCACGAAATTACAGGTTTCGGAGGGGCATTGAAAAACCTCGGAATGGGCTGTGCTTCAATCGGAGGAAAACTCTTTCTCCATTCAGGTTCATCACCTCAGATTTATGAAAAAAACTGTACTGGCTGCAGGATTTGCGAGAAATATTGCAACTATGGTGCAATAAAGGTAGGCAAAGACAAAATAGCCCATATTGATTATAGCCTTTGTACCGGTTGCGGCCAGTGTATAGCAGTTTGTCAATACGATGCAGCAAGAGTGGTCTGGCAAAACGCATCGGAAATCGTCAATAAAAGAATAGCAGAATATTCACTTGCCGTTGTCAGAGATAAACCCTCTTTCCATGTCAACTTTATCATGAATGTATCGCCCGAATGCGATTGCTGGGATTTTAATGACTACCCTCTTGTTCCAGATATTGGTATTGCAGCTTCATTCGACCCGGTAGCACTCGACCAGGCTTCAGCCGATCTGGTTAATGCTGCACCCCTTTTACCTGGAAGCAAACTTTCAGGAAAAACTGAAAAAAGAAATACTATAGACATCTTCAGAATGGCCCACCCCGAAACTTACTGGCAGGCCGGGCTTGAACATGCCGAGAAAATCGGGCTTGGAAGTCGAAAATATGAACTAAAGGAAGTTTAAAATAAAATTTTAATTATCCACGATCTAAAACTCCTTAGTTTTTAAGTATTTTTATTCTTTATTCCAAATAGATGAACCAGAAAGTCAAAGTTGCCAGATTATCGGTTTCCTCTAATACTCTGCTTATAATTCTCAAACTTATTGCAGGAATAATAAGCGGCTCAATCAGTATTCTTTCTGAAGCAATTCATTCCATGATGGACCTGATCGCGGCTTTAATAGCCTTTTTTGCTGTAAGAATCTCAGATAATCCGCCTGATATCGAACATCCTTACGGGCACGGAAAAGTCGAAAACATCTCGGGTGTAATTGAGGCTCTTCTCATTTTTGCAGCTGCCGTATGGATTATATATGAAGCTATTTCAAGGCTCATATCGGGGTCCGCAGAACTTGAAATCGTCTGGCCTGGATTTATCATAATGACCTTTTCCGGTGCCGTTAACACATTTGTTTCATGGAAGCTTTACAAGACAGCCAGAGCCACAAGGTCTGTCGCCCTTGAAGCCGACGCCCTTCATCTTAAAACCGATGTTTATACTTCACTTGGAGTGGCAGGCGGACTGGCCCTTATAGCAATTACAGGCATCACATGGATTGACTCCATTACAGCTATAATTTTAGCAATATTAATACTGAGTGAATCGTACCGCCTTATGAAAAAGGCTTTTAGCCCACTTATTGACAGTGCATGGCCCGAAGAAGATATAAAAGCCTTACAGAAAACCCTCGACGATATGGGTGTAAACTATCATGATCTCAGAACCAGGGCAGCTGGCAATTACTTATTCGTCGATCTCCATGTTGAAATGGCAAAAGATGAATCAGTTGAAAATTCTCACAAATATTGCGACCTTATTGAAGAAAAACTCAACCAGCAGTTTAAAAACCTGAACGTTACCATCCATGTTGAACCGGTATAAATAATTCTTTTCAATAACTCTAAAATTTCAACCTATGTCATTATCCGAAAAAATTTCAGCCGATCTTATTTCAGCCATGAAGGCCAAAGATAGCCTTGTTCTTGATGCGCTGAGAGCTGCGAAAACAGCTTTCACCCTTGCACGGGCTGAAAAAGGTGCCGATTCGGTTCTTACAGAGGAAGAAGAATTGAAAGTTCTGCAGAAACTTGTCAAACAGCGTATGGAATCAGCTGAGATTTACAGGCAGAATAATCGCACCGATCTTTATGAAAAAGAAATTTCTGAGGCAAAAATCCTTGAGAAATACCTTCCTGCGCAGATGAGCGATGAAGAATTGACCAGGGCTGTTAAGGCAATCATTGAGCGGATTGGTGCCAGTAGTATGGCCGATATGGGCAAGGTTATGGGTATAGCGGTTAAAGAACTGGCAGGTAGAGCCGACGGAAAACAGATTTCCGCAAAAGTAAGGGAAATCCTTGGTGCCTGACTCCGGCCGGAGTGTTTAGCTGATCCTTTATCTGGAGCGAATCTCCCTCCTCATAAAGGATATATATGATATGACAAAGCAGATAAACGTGCCTGCTATCAAACCGGTTATCTGAGGCCAGACGAGAATTATACTCTGCTTGAGCGACAGAGGTCCGGGTACCGTACCAAATACCTGAGCAATAGACAAAGGCCCGAGACTTCTGACATTGGGTAACAACAGAGTCGTTGTTGCATCATCAAAAAGCTGGCTGGGTGATACCCTTAAAAGATTAAGCCTGAAGTTTTCAAAATTTATCATCTGACTCTCTGTAACAAGGCCAGTTGGAGGAACAAGACCCTTCATAATGAGGTCCACGATCATCGAATAAAACACCGCAAAAAACAACCATATTGCGATGCCCGACATTGCAGCTGTTGCCGGTTGACGGAATCTAACAGAAAACAGGATCGACAGATTCAACCAGAATGCAACATAAATAACAGACATTATCAGAAAAACAATGATTCTCATAAACTCTCCCGGTGTTGGAGGAATACCTATTGCCATCAATCCAAAGCCCATTACCAGGAAACCGAGAGAAAAAAACATTATAGTAATCACTGTAAGTGATGCGAGAAACTTTGCATTGAGCAGATAGTCGCGATGAATGGGCTGCGATAGAATACGACTCAATGTACCCTTGTTTTGTTCGGAGTTAACCGCATCAAAACCCAGACTTATTCCAAGAAGCGGTCCCAAAAAACTGAGGAAAACAACAAAAGATGGCAGAATACCATCGGATGTCGTAAATAATTTAAGAAATACAAATGATCCTTCAGGGTCATTCGGCTTAATAGCATCCCTTATACCTGAAAGTGCTGAATACATCGACCCGAAACATGTCAGACTTATAATTGCCAGAAGAATAATAAACCTCCAGCTTCTGACATGATCGGTTATCTCTTTCTGTAAAATAACACTGAAAGGCTGATAAATTCTATCGTCAGTACGTAAAAAACCGGGGCCCTTCATTACTGAAAAAAATTCTTTAATTCTGACTGTTATTTTTCTATCCTTTTCTTTCATTTATCAATCCTTTTTCAAAATAACGGTGATAGATTTCATCGAGTCCGTATTCTTTCCTGTTAAGGTAATACAGTCCGGCTCCTGCGCCGGTAATGGCGGCTGCAATGGCAGTAGTAATATCCTTTGAGCATTCGATACGGAACAACTCTTTTTCCCTAATTACATTCCTCACACCATCCGTATTTTTAAGGATACCAGTAATCCATTCTGTCAGTTTTTCACTATTTGCATGAGCAATTTCTCCTGAATTAAAACTGACTCCTGCTTCAATAACATAGGGATTTCCTTCAAAAAGCTGCTCCGAAAGAGATTTCAAATCACCCTGTGCAAGTAGTTTTCCTCCAACGAAGATGCCCACCCTGTCGCATACTTTCTGAACCTGGTGCAGGTCATGCGATGAAAACAGGACAGTCAGTCCATCTTCCCGGCTCAGTCTTACAATGAGTTGAAGGAATTCGAGCACACCTGTGGGGTCAATTCCAAGAGTGGGTTCATCAAGAATAATAACCTCAGGGGCTTTGATTAGCACTTCGGCAAGACCAAGACGCTGAAGCATCCCTCTTGAATATTTTCCCGTTTTCTTCGAAGCTGCATCTTTCAATCCCACGCGCTCAAGAAGATAATTAACCTTCTCATTCGCTTCCTTCCCCGAAAGCATATTCAGTCGGGCTGTAAACATCAGGTTCTCCCAGCCGGTCATATAATAATAAAAACCGACATCTTCAGGGAGATAACCAACTTTCTTTTTTACCTCAATGGGATTTGTAACCGGGTCGATACCACAAACTCTTACCACTCCTGATGTTGGTTCGGTAAGACCCAGCAGCATCAGAATGGTGGTTGACTTGCCTGCACCGTTAGGACCCAGCAGCCCAAAAACTTCACCCTTGCTTATAGTCAGGTGCAGATGGTCAACCGCCGTGAAATCCCCATACTTTTTGGTAAGATCAACCAGCTCAATGATATTTTCGCTCACAGATTACCTCCTCCCGTATTTTCTGAAAAGGTAGTAAACAGTTCCAATAGCTACGAAAATGATAAGAATTCCCACCCAGCCCCATAAAAGAGGCGTTTCAATCGTAATCCTGTATGTTATTTTTGAAGTTGCTTCAGGTGTTGTTGCATCAATATTTGCCACATAATCGCCGGGAATAGCTTTCTTGTCGGCTTTTATCTTTGCTGTCACAGTGGCACTCTCTTTTGCAGGAAGCCTTTCGATCTTCTTGGGCTCAAATTCGCATGACCAGTTAACAGGCCCTGAATAGTTCATAGATACGCCTGTAAGCTCTGCTGTTCCTGTGTTCTTAACAATCAGATCTATTTTTTTCTCATTCCCAGCAGTGAGTTTGGTACTTAACAATCCGGTGGGAGTCGTGAGCTCAATACCATATGTGCCAGTAATAACAACCTCAAGTTCAAGGGTTGCCGAAGAATTTCCCGTAGATGCTGTAACAGGAATTTTGTACTTGCCGGCTTCAGCCATCTCTGGAGGTTTAACATCAATAGTAATCGAGTGATTGGTATTGGGCTCAACATTAACAGAAGTTACCGCCTGATAACTAGACCTGAAAGTTACAGTCCAGCCGCGTGGAGCATATGATGAAAAAGCATAAAGCTGCTTCTCTGCTGTACGGTTCCGGAGAGTGGCATTAAATGTAAAACTTGAATTCGGATTGCCCTGAAGGTTATTCTGGTCGGCCGTAAACTCGGTATCATAACTCCCCTGCTCCGTTACAATAACTTCAATGGGCAATTTGGCATAACTGGAAGCTATAAAATTAAACCGATATGTTCCCTTGTTAACCTTCAATGGAACCTCAATTCTCAGTGAAACAAGCTGTTTCTCCTTCGGCATAACTGAAATCTGCTTGATATTCCATGTCCCCGACTTGAGTGTGTACATCCATGTTTTCGGAATACCAGTTACCGAAACATCAATAGCCTTAATCTTACTGCTGTTGTTCATCACAGTTATTGTATAATCAAGCGATTCACCGGGCTTTACGGTTACTCTCGGAAAAGGTGTGTAAAGTTGAACACTGTCAGCCTCAGAAGCAGATGCAGTAATTGAAGAAACTACTGACAGAACAATAAAAAACAGAGACCATTTAATACGTACTGACATATAGAATTCCTCCTGTATTGGTTAAGTTCATTAAAACGGGTTCAAAAATATAATATTTTAAAAAACAGTAACCCTTTAAGTATTATCAATCAGTTAACGACGGCAAAATTATCCGAATAACATAAAGAATTTTTTAAAAAAATTTTAAAATAATGTTAAAATATGACTCAGACGGAAGTTAAATGAATAATTATATCCGATAATTATCCAGAACTGTGTATTGATACAATCAAATGAAATCATTTAAATACATGAAAGCCTGCCCTCTCCCCGTTGTACATAAAGACACCTGAAATAAATGCCTCCTTTTAATGAGACACTCTATTCCGGGCCTTGTTAATGATTTCCCCGGATGTGCATTAATGCATATTAATTTCGTTAAAAAACCTTTAAACTTTCTATCTTTACAATCGTTATGAATGGAGAGACATTACTTAACGGTGTTTTTCACGGGAAGGACTGGATGGAACTTGACAATGCTGCCAAATTGTTTCCGGCGATTATCTCTGATGATCTTACATCGGTTTTCAGGCTCACAGTAGCACTCAAGGAACCTGTAAGGTATTCAATCATAAAAGATGCCGTTGTCGTTACCTCACAACGATTCCCCTATTTCAATGTCTCTCTTGGCAGTGGAATTTTCTGGCATTTCCTTGAGTTTCATAATAAGCCTCCACGCATTCACACTGAAGAAGCAATTCCCTGCACCGCTTTTGCCATAAAAAGTAAACATGAGCCCCTTTACAGAATACTGGTTAAAGGAAACAGGATATCGGTTGAATTCATACATATTCTGACCGACGGTGCAGGCGCACTTGAATTTCTTAAATCCCTTCTTTTTACATACCTTACTCTTTCAGGAAAGCAAAACGGAACCGGCGAAGGAATAATCCTGCCTGATTCACCCATAAGCCACGAGGAATTTGAAGATGCCTATAACAGGTTTTTTAAACCTCTCCCTCCACCACAGAAACTGGGAAAGTCATGGCACCTCCCATTCCGCCTCAGCCAAAAACCCGGAACAAAAGTGATAAGAGCTGAAATTAAAACCTGTGAGATACTTGAAGTGTCAAAAAGATATAAAGCTACACTTACTGAATATTTTGCTTCGGTCTATTTCTTTGCTCTCCAGAAAATTTTCAACTCCGTAAAAACAAATAAACGAATTGTAAAGCGGAAAATTCTACGGATTGAAATACCCGTCAACTTGAGAAACATTTACCCATCAAAAACCCTGAGAAATTTTTCTCTTTTCGTTATGCCTGAAATTGATATGAGGCTTGGCAGTTATACCTTTGAGGAAATTCTCCGGTCGGTACAATACCAGATGCGTTTGAATACTCAGGAGAAGCAAATTTCAAGATTTCTCTCATCAAACGTGAGTTATGAAAAATATTTTATTGTAAAAATTCTTCCTCTTTTTATCAAAAATATGGCAATTGCATCAATATACAGAGGTATTGCATCAAAGCGGCTGACAGGGCTGATAACCAATCCGGGAAGGGTTACCGTCCCACCTGAACTGGAAAAATTTGTTGACTATTTTGAAATGATTTCTACCCCTCCGAACAGAAAGCTTAAGGTTAGCTGCAGCCTTATCTCTTTCAGAGATAAATTAAGGATATGTTTCACCAACATTACAGAGTCGGCCGATCTCGAGAGACTTATTTTCAAGCACCTGAAAGAAGAGGGTATTCATGTAAAAATTATGAAACATTTCTAAAATGATTGAATATGGTAATATGTAGCAATTGCGGCGTTGAACTGGAGGATGGACTGGCAATATGTCCTCTTTGCGGAAAAAATGCAACAAAAAGTGAAGCAGTAGATACCGGATTCCAGAATACTCCTTCAGATGTTTTAGCCCAGTACAGGAAAGAGAACAGAAGGAATCTCTGGGAACTGAGCGGTATCATTGCATTCTCAGGAATTGGAGCCTGTACTGCAATTGATTTACTGGCAGGAAAGGGATTAAGCTGGTCGTTATATACAGGATTATCAATCACCTGCGTCTGGATTTTTATCACATTGATCCTCCATCTCAACTCGAGGCCCATGTTGATGATACCGGGTATAATGCTCGATGTGCTTACCCTTCTTGCCGGACTCGACCTGCTTACTTCAGGCAAACAATGGTTCCTGACAATAGGTTTACCTGTAACCCTCATTGTGTTCGCCTCAATAGGTGCTCTTACAATACTTTATAAAAGAGCAGGCCTGAACGGGTTAAACCTTTTAGGGGCAGGATTTTTATGTGCTGCCCTGACCTGTATGGTAATTGAAATTTCCCTTGACCTTCACACCGCCGGAACTGTAATCCTGCGCTGGTCGCTTTACACCGCGGTATCCGTTACACCTGTTTCGCTGATCCTTTTTTACTATCACTACAGGTTAAGGAAAGGGAACCGGCTCGATTCATTGTTCCATATCTGAATATGAGGCAATAATATGTAAATTTTTCGCACAAAGCAGTTTCTTCATCCTGTAAACGGTCCACTGAAAATTTTCCCTGGAGGTTTGTGGCAATCGACTTATTTTTTAATGATCTTATTGATTTTTTTTCAAAAATAACACCCTTTTTTCTTGAATTATTTCATCTTATTTCATAATTTAGTTTGAATTTATTGAGGGAGTCGGGCAAAGGAAATATAAGGTTTTTTCATTTTATACCGGCCATTTCCATTGTGACTGACGGGGTGGGAGCATGTTCTGAAGGAAGATGAAAATATTAAGGAGAAATTAGTAATGATAGTGAAACCCGCATGAAATAGTGAGAGTGAGAGTGAGAGTGAGAGTGAGTGTGAGATTTGAGAGTGAGAGCAAAGGG
>DYKN01000041.1 GCA_020722575.1 Rikenella microfusus
AGGTTCACCAATTATGTTTTTCCGCATGGAAGAAACAATATGGGAAACTTTAATAATTAAAAATGCAGTTTGTTATGAAAAAAATAATTATCACGGTCAATTTTCTTTATTTCATTCTTTTTACTGGATGTAGCGGTAAAAAAATGACACCTGTTGACCTTGTCAATCCTTACATCGGAAATATAAGTCACCTGCTGGTTCCCACATATCCAACAGTACATCTGCCGAATAGCATGTTAAGATTTTATCCCGACAGGGGAGATTATACAACGTACAAAATGCAGGGTTTTCCACTTAATATAATATCACACAGGTCGGGGAAGATTTTTAACATCACACCTTTTACCGGTAATCCTGAAAAAATTCCAGCAAACATATCATACACATATGATAATGAAAAAATAACTCCCTATTATTATAAAGTAACGCTGGTTGAACCGGATATAATAGCAGAATTTACACCTGAAGAGAGAGCCGGTTTTTTTATTTTCAGTTTTCCGGCTGGAAAGGAAGGGGGGATAGTGATCCGTACAAACGGCCGTGGCGAGCTGTCAGTCAACGGAAATTCAGTTTCCGGTTACGATACTTACAACGGAGTGAAAACATGGCTGTGGCTCGAATTTGATAAGCCTCCTGAAAAGATCATTGTCAGACTTAACGACACCCTGTTCAGCCGGAGTTCCGTTTCGGGTAGCCGTGTTGCCCTGTATGCAGGTTTCGGGACGCAGGAAAGGCCTCTTCAGCTTAAAATCAGGTATGGTATATCGTACATAAATATTGAGCAGGCGGAGAAAAACCTGAACCGGAGCAGAGATAAATGGAACTTTAAATATGTGGAAGATAAAGCACGTAGTATCTGGAATAAAGCTCTGTCCCGGATTGAGATTGAAGGTGGCACTCATGACCAGCAAGTTGTTTTTTATACATCACTTTACCGGTGTTTTGAAAGGATGATAGACATTACCGAGGACGGGCAATATTTCAGTCCATGGACAGGGAAGCCTGAACCTGCCAGGGATACTCTTTATTATACCGACGACTGGGTGTGGGATACCCACCTTGCTCTTCATCCCCTTCAGGTAATCCTGAATCCCTCACATCAGGATGAAAAAATCAATTCATATATCCGCTGTGCAAGACAGAGCGGATGGATGCCTACATTTCCGGTTGTAACAGGCGATAGTCATGCCATGAACGGAAATCATTTTGCAGCAGTAATTCTTGATGCATGGAATAAGGGGATAAGGGGTTTCAATCTTGAAGAAGGATATAACTATTTGAAAAAGACCATTCTGGAGGAGACAAAGCTGCCATGGGTGAAAGGTAATGCAACTGAACTGGATAAATTCTATGACGAGAAAGGGTATTTTCCGGGTCTGAGAAAGGATGAAAAAGAAACAGTTCCTGAAGTTCATTCATTTGAAAAGAGGCAGTCGGTGGCTGTTACACTTGCTTCATCATACGACGACTGGTGTATGGCGCAGATGGCAAAACAGCTTGGTAAGGAGGATGATTATGAGTTTTTTCTCAGAAGAAGCCTGAACTATAAGAATCTGTTTAATACAGCCACAGGCTTTTATCATCCGAAAGACAGGGATGGCAACTGGATTGAGCCTTTTGATTACAGGTTCGACGGAGGTCTGGGAGCACGTGATTATTACGATGAGAACAACGGATGGACTTATATATGGCAGCCTTACCATGCCTTTGATGATCTTATCACAATGATGGGTGGAGCAGAAAAATTTGATGAAAAGCTTGACCTTCTGTTCAGCACACCTCCTGGAAGGTCTAAATGGCAATATTATTCGGTTTTACCGGATGCAACCGGTAACATAGGCCAGTTTGTAATGGGCAATGAGACTTCGATGCATATTGCGTATCTATACAACCTCGCTGGAAAACCATGGAAGACCCAGAAGCGGATACGAATGCTCCTGAACACATGGTTTAGAAATGATCTTATGGGTGTGCCAGGCGATGAGGACGGGGGAGGGTTATCGGCTTTCTATGTATTTTCTTCAATGGGCTTTTACCCAATAACACCCGGGATACCTGAATATCAGATCGGAAGCCCTCTTTTCAGTAAAGTAAAAATTCACCTGCGAAACGGAAAAACATTTACTGTAATTGCGAAGAATAATAATACCAACAATAAATATATTCAGTCGGCAAGGCTGAACGGCAGAGAATTAGATAAAACTGTAATAACTCATAATGATATTACAGAAGGCAGGAGACTTGTGCTGGAAATGGGAGATAAACCGGATTATCAATGGGGGCGAGAATGAATTCCGGCCTAATTTTATAAAATAGTATTTATTATTTTGTCTTATGTCTTCCTGTCCCACTTCCAGATTGTGTTTTAAAAACATTACAATATCAGGTGAAACATTTGGGGAGTATCCCCTTTAATTATTATTTTAGTCAGACAAAAATTGATATTTATACTACCCTGTATTTTCCCCAACAGGAGTGGAAAAATATCCCTCAAAATAATGTGGTGGTAAACGGGAAAAGAGGGGGTTGTATGTTTCAAAGGATAGATATTTTAAAATGAAAATAAGATATTTGTTTTAAAATAATTTGATTATGAGCGGTTCATTGGTTGTTGCAATGTTATTTTTGTCTGCCTGTACTTCCTGCCTTTCTGGGCAAAGGAACCAGAATAACTCCTCTGAAATTAAATGGTCAGTCAGAATGGCCAATACTGTAATGTCACAGTCCGACAGCCTTATCCATTATGTGCCTGGAAAACCCAAATGGGCATACGATGTCGCATTTCTCGGAATGGCAATTGACCGACTCGGAAATATTGATCCAGAATACTCAAAGTACATGGAAGATTGGGTCAATTACTTCGTACACGAGGACGGAATAGTAACAGACTACCGGATTGATGAATATAACCTCGACAGAATATTCCCCGGCAGAAATGTGCTGACAGTGTATCGTAGAAGTCCTCTCCCGAAGTACAAAAAGGCACTTGATAAATTTATTGAACAACTCAAAACCCACCCGAAGACGAATTCAGGTGGTTACTGGCATAAGAAAATTTATCCGTGGCAAATGTGGCTTGACGGAATCTTTATGGGATCAACTTTTGCTGCCCAGTATGCAAAAGAATTTAATGCACCGGAATGGTTTGATGTGGCCACCACACAGACCAAAATGATATATGAAAAAACCCTCGACAGGGAGTCGGGTTTGCTGAGGCATGCATGGGATGAAAGCCGGACACAGAAATGGTGCGATCCCGAAACGGGACAGTCTAAATACCCCTGGAGCCGAGCAATGGGCTGGTACACTATGGCAATACTTGATATACTCGACTATCTTCCTGTCAATCACCCCGATAGGGAAGACCTTATAAAAATACTTCAGAATATGTGCGAGGCACTTTTAAAAGTACGTGACCCGAAAGCCGGAATCTGGTACCAGGTACTTAATATGGGCGGAAAGGAAGGTAATTACCTCGAAGGCTCGGGATCTGCAATGTTTATCTATGTTTTTGCAAAGGGAGCAAGACTTGGTTACCTTGATAAGAAATACAGGGAGATTGCTGCAGATGCATTCGATGACTTTATCAGAGAACTTGTTACAGTTGATGAAAAAGGAATGGTTACCATACACAATATCTGCGGAGGCTGCGGCCTGGGTGGAAATCCTTATCGCGACGGGTCGTACGAATACTACATAAACGAAAAAAGGTACGACAACGATACAAAAGGAGTAGCACCTTTTATCCTCGCTGCTATTGAACTGGGAAAATAGTTCAATAAAATATTTTTTCAATAGCACCCATATAAAATCATGCAGAAAAATCAATTACTTTAAATACTCTTCCCCCGTGGGGGAAGACTGAGATGGGGGTAAACCAGACCTGTTTTCATGAGAATAAAAAAATTTATCGGACACTACTGATTTTTTACTAATTTTAAAAACATTCTGTTATTCAACCGTTTTCGTTTTAAAAAATTGTCATCATGCGAAAAGACTTCATTTTGGGATTTCTTATAATGATGCTGATAACAGGTTCCTGTAAATATAACAGGTATAATAAGGTTCTATTTCGTGACGATTTCTCAAGCCTCGACACAGGACTTTTTTCTGCGCCGTTAGGAGCTCATACCGAATATCATTACTACCCTGAAGCCGGACAGAAAGGTAACTGGTGTGTCTCAAGCTATGCTTCAGGTTCCGGCTGGGGAACAGCCTGGCAGGTGAAAAACAATGGCACCGGTAATGCCATGCATCAGACTTTCTATAATAAATCGGCCCGATGGACCCACCCGATGATAGTTGCTGGAGATTCATTATGGAAAAACTACCTGATAAAGGTCGTTTTTCAACCCGAAGATAATACTCAATATTCAGGCATCGCATTCCGATACAGAAATGATCGTTGTTTCTATTTCCTGGGGATTAAAGATTCCTCGGCATATATTTCTGTTTTCAACCATGCAACCAGTTTTAACACATTGAATGAAAAAAGGATTGCGGAACATCTCTTCAAATATGAAAAGGGAAAAGACATTGTTGCAATTGTTGAAATTACCGGAAACCGGATTAAAGCCCGCCTTAATGAAATAAAACTCGAAGCTGAGGATGACACTTACAAAACTGGTAAGATAGGACTGGTATCAAACACAAAAGCTATTTACAAAAAGGTTGAAGTGTTTACTTTTAGGGAGGAACTTCTTGATTATGAAAACCGGAAGGCAAAATATGAACTTGAATCACTGAAACTTGAAGATGCAAACCCAGAAATGGTTCTCTGGAAAAAAATCAGCACTGAAGGATTTGGTGTGGGCCGTAATCTTCGTTTTGGTGACCTTGACGGAGATGGCCAGATTGATGTCCTGATTGGACAGGTAATTCATCACGCATGGCCCCGCGATAGCCACAGCGAACTGAGCTGCCTGACCGCAATGACTTTTAATGGAGATATCCTCTGGCAGATTGGCAAGCCCGATCCGGAAAAAAACCACCTCACAAATGATGTTGGATTTCAGATTGTCGATATCAACAACGACGGTAAAAACGAGGTGGTTTATTGTATGAATTTCGAAATAGTTGTTGCAGAGGGATCAACGGGCAGGACAATTTACAAAGCCTCAACGCCGCTGTCAAAAATAAAAGGTGACAGGTTCCAGAGAATACTGGGCGATTGCCTTTTCTTCTTCGATGCTGAAGGTAAAGGCTGGCCATCAAATATTCTGATTAAAGACAGATATACTAACTTCTGGGTACTGAACAATAAACTGAAGGTTATCTGGGAAGGAAGTTGCAAAACAGGTCATTACCCCTTTGCTTATGACATCGATGGTGATGGAAAGGATGAACTTGCTATTGGCTATTCTCTTTACGACCACGATGGCAAACTTTTATGGTGCCTCGATGACAGGATTGAAGATCATTGCGACGGTGTGGCAATAGTTGATTTTGACAGAAACCCTGAGACAGAACCTGTTATTATGCATGCGGCAAGTAATGCCGGTTACCTGAGAGTGGATCTTAAAGGCAATATCTTGAAACATTATTTTATTGGCCATGTTCAGAACCCGGCTGTTGCCGATTTCAGACCGGACCTCCCGGGGCTTGAAACTGTTACAATAAATTTCTGGGGTAACCAGGGAATTATCCACTTGTACGACTGCAATGGTGATATTTACCACACTTTTGAGCCATACCAGTTTGGAAGTATGTGTCTTCCGCTTAACTGGAAAGGTGATGGTCAAGAATATTTTGTACATAATCCAAATGTGAAAGAAGGTGGTATATTTGATGGTTATGGTCGTCTCGTAATGAGATTTCCCGACGATGGTCATCCCGACATGTGCAATGCTGTGATAGATATTACCGGCGACTGCAGGGATGAAATTGTTGTCTGGAACCCAGAAGAGATATGGGTTTACACACAGAGCGATAACCCGAAAACAGGAGAGCTTTACAGACCTGTAAGAAATCCTTTGTATAATTATTCAAATTATCAGGCTACAATATCATACTAATTTCTATGAAAGTTAAAACGTTGTTTGTATTATTTTTAGGGATGCTATTCCCCTCGAAAGCAGTAACTCAGTTACCGGACATTCAAAACCAGATGATTCTCTGGTATCGTCAACCAGCAGCTGACTGGAATGAAGCACTTCCCGTTGGTAACGGCAGGCTCGGTGCAATGGTTTTTGGGGATATTATGCGCGAACGGATCCAGCTTAATGAAGAAAGTATTTGGGCCGGAATGAGGGTTGAAAATGCCGATGCTGACGCACGGGATTATCTCCCTTTGATTCAGCAGAAATTGCTGGACGGCGAAATCAGAGAAGCCATGGAACTCTCGGAAAAACATCTCAGGAGCACTCCCATGCGTATAAGGTCATACCAGCCCCTTGGCGACATCTATATTGAAATGTTCAATCTTACACGCAGCCTCCCGAAGAGAGAAAATTATCGCCGCGAACTTAACCTTGAAACCGGTATTGCTTCAACAACCTGGTCGTGGGAGGGAACAACCTTTACACGCGAAGTCTTCGCATCTGCACCGGATAACGTAATAGTTATTTACATCAGCTCCTCGCAGCCAGGGAAGCTGACTTTTAAACTGTCGCTCTCAAGGGCCCAGGATGCAATCGTGATTCCAGTATCTGAAAATGAACTTGTTCTTAAAGGCCAGATTGTTGATTTGCCCGACAAAGATGTTTGTCCACTCGGATTGCATATGAAATTTGCAGCAAAGCTATGGGGCAAAACAAAAGACGGCACTCTGCAGACTGTTAACAACAGTTTTTATGTCGAAAATGCGACAGAAGCAGTGTTCTACCTCACTGCTGCTACTGACTATAATCCTTCAATGCTGAATTTTGACAGGTCAATTAATCCATTGAATAAGTGTGACCGGATTCTTGAATCTGTTAAAGGAAAATCATTCGAAGAGGTTAAGGCAGATCATATTTCTGACCATACTTCTATGTTTAACAGGGTTAGGTTCTCGCTGGGCGAAGACATAAAGACTAATATTCCGACCGATCAACGTCTTAAAGCTGTAAAGGAGGGAGGGGAAGATCCCGGGCTTGCCGTTCTCCAGTTTCAATATGGCCGTTATCTTTTAATGGGTTCATCGCGTAAACCGGGTATTCTTCCAGCAAACCTGCAGGGTATATGGTGCCAGGATTATCAGGCTGCATGGAACTCCGATTTCCATACAAATATCAATATTCAGATGAACTACTGGCCGGCTGAGGTGTGTAACCTGCCTGAGACCTCCCTGTTGCTTTCCGACCTTATTAATCGGCTTAGAGAACCCGGACGAATTACAGCTCAAAAAACTTATAATTCGAAGGGATGGGCAGTTAATCATCTAACAGATCCTTTCGGTCGTACATCAATATCCGACGGCATAGGATGGGGTACATTCCCGATGGCCGGCCCCTGGCTTACTCTCCACCAGTGGGAACATTACCTCTTTACACAGGACAGAGATTACCTCATTAACGAAGCATGGCCTTCGATGAAGGAGAGCGCAGAATTCGTCATGAGCTTCCTTGTAAAGGATAAGAACGGACAATGGGTAACCGCACCGTCTAATTCGCCCGAAAATACTTACCGTCTGCCCAATGGCGAAAAGTATAACCTTACTTATGGAGCAACAATGGATATACAGATAGTAAGGGAACTGCTTAATGCATGCATAAGTGCCGCTGAAATTTCAGGAGAGGATAAAAAATTTATAAAGCAGATGAAAGATGTATTGAGAAACCTTCCACCTAATAGGGTGAGCAAACGGTATGGAATAATTCAGGAATGGATAGAGGATTACGAAGAGAATGAGCCTGGACACCGGCATGTGTCCCAGCTGTTTGGCCTTTACCCCGGAACACAGATAACGGAGAAACAACCTGAACTGTTTGAAGCTGCAAAAAAGACCATTGAGCGCAGACAAACCTATGCGGTGAAAGGACAGGGTTCTTCTACAGGATGGAGTAAAGCATGGATGGTCAATTTCCTTGCAAGATTGAAAGACGGTAATGCAGCATGGGAAAAAATAATTGAAATGCAGAGGGAAAAAACACTAAATAACCTGTTTGATACTCATCCACCCTTTCAGATTGACGGTAACTTTGGCCTTACAGCCGGGATAGCAGAAATGTTACTGCAATCGCATGCAGGAGAAATTGAGTTACTGCCGGCATTGCCTGATGCATGGAAAGAAGGTAAAATATCAGGCCTCAAGGCAAGGGGTAATATCGAGATCGGAATTACATGGGAGAATAACCGGCTTAAAGAGGCTACTTTCGTTTCAGCCGACGACAGAACTATTACAGTCAGATATGGCACAATGAAAATCAGCTTAAAGTTAAAAAAAGGAGTTCCGGGAGTGCTTGATGAAGAGTTGAAAGTTGTAAAGTATAAATAGCCGGGCTCAAATAATGTTGTTCCGGGCAATACGAAGAATCATTATAATGATTAACGAGATTACTGTTGATTAAGCTTGCCCATTTAATGAAAACGCTTATTCGAACCTTTGGAGTCGAACGAAGATGTTCAACCGAACATGCCTTTAATGCAGGAACTAAATACTATATAGAAAATCTTCCGGGATATTTCTTAGCCGGGAGATATCTGATATTTTTCCCTTCACATCAAAACCTGCACTGCATCGCACATTACAGATATCGCAATTACTGCAGGGATTTCCTTCCAGACCAGCATCGGCCAGGGTGTACCATGCCTTTTTCATATCCCTGTAGCCATATGCGTACATATAGCTTCTCATAATGGTTGGGATATCAAGATTGTGAGGACATTGCGGCAGGCATTCTGAGCACTGACGGCAATAAAGCCCAAACTTGTTTTCGATAGCTGCAGTGCCAAGCTCCTTTTTCTCCTGATCCGTCATTTTTAAATTATCCAGCATCGCCAGATTCTTTTGAAGCTGTTCTATCGATGTCATTCCTGAGACTATCGAAGCAATATTCTCATTCTGTAACACCCACTTTAATGCAGCAGTAACATTGATGGCAGCACCCGACTTATCATTATAGACACCCGATGCAGTTTTCATAGCAACAACACCCATTCCGGATTTAGTAGCGTACTCAATTGCTTTGTCCAGTGCTTCTTTATTGGCTGTTTTATAATTATATGATATCATTGCAATATCATAAAATCCTGAATCAGCTGCTGCTTTCAGTGCCTCTTCGGTACCCCCATGTGATGCAATGCCAGTAAAACGTGTTTTCCCCTGTATTTTCAATTCTTCAAGTGCTTTCAGAAGATTTTTGTTAAGAATAGTCTCTTTTTTTGAGGCATAAGGGAAGAGGAAAAAATCAACATGATCCATACCAAATCGACTCAGACAAGCATTTGCCTTCTTGATATAAGCATTAATATCAAATGGAGTTGTAAATAAACCTGAACGGGTGTTTAATCCGTCAGCAGGAACAGCAGTTCCAAGAATAAAAGAATCGCGGGGAAGGCCTCTGAGCCCTTCTCCAAGAATTCTTTCATTATTTCCTTCACCATAATAGGTGGCAGAAAAGAAAACTTTAATACCTGAGTGATACGCTGTCTTTATCAGGCCGGTATCATTTATACCTGAAGTCCCAAAACTTAAAAGAGGTGTCCTGATACCTGTTCTGCCCATAACCCGTGTGGGAAGTTCCGGGATACCCGAAAAGTTATTCCCCGATTTACTTCTCAATGTAACCGGCATTAATGCTGCTGCTGAGGCTCCCAGCAGACTTTTCCTGAGAAAATCACGACGATTATTCTTTTTCATATTAAAATATTTATTTCAAATTTCATATATGTTCTGTGTACTAATTTTTCATTAATCATTCTTCCATGGTAACATTTTATGGAAAAACCGTGGAAAATTTTCTATTATCAATAATTGCAAGTGTTTAGCTTATTTAATTATTTTACACTTTAATAAAACTTTTTACAATAAATGCTTAGAAATATTACAAAGTTATAATATTATTATTTGGTTGTCAATCTGGATAATATTAAATTAATTCTGCATCAGAACATAATATATTTAATGAATTTAAATATCAAGTAGTTTATATAAGTATCCTTGATACACGTATGGCAGGAACAAATAAATAAATGAAATATATTAAGAATTATATTCTGCTTTCAATTTTTCTTTCTTTTATTTTGTATCCTCCGACGGGAAGAAACATTTTTTGCACTTCTCTCGGTAAGTTAGCTGACGAAGTTGGGCACATTGCTAATTATAGAATGGACAATAAAAAATAACACTAAGCCACTAATTATTTATAAAATTTTGATGTATGAAGTATACTTTTAATGTAATTGAAAAGGTAGTTTTTTCATTAATACCATTATTTCTGTTTTATTCATGCAGTGGGAATAAGGACGTGATTAGCGTTACTGCCAGGCAATTTCAGGTTCCGGTACTTAAAAATAAAGATGATAATCCTGTTTTACAGATTAAAATTAAGGTAAATGAATCGAAAAAGTCAATGGTTGTCAACTCTTTTAAGGTCAGTCTATCAGGTACTGATGATCTGGACGATATTAAGTATGTCAAAATATTATTCATGGGGAAAGATTCACTCTGGCCGCGACGACACTCTGAACAATTATTATATGATAAAAGGATGTCTCCTGGTGTTTCAGTGAAATTTTCAGGTGAACAGGTTCTATCAGAAGGAGACAATTACTTCTGGATAGTTTGCGATCTGGAAAATAGTGCCGGATTACAAAATAAAGTTGACGCATCGTGTTCGGTCGTTAATATTAAAGGTAAAGGAAAATACAGGCCGCAGGAAATAAATACAGATATAAGGTTGCGAACCGGTATTGCTTTACGTGATCATATGGACGATAATGTTGATACATACCGGATACCTGGACTAACTACGACAAAAAAGGGAACACTTCTGGCTATATATGATGTGCGAAGGCAGAGTAGTCGTGATCTTCAGGGTGATATTGATATTGGACTGAGTCGAAGTACAGACGGGGGTAACACATGGGAACCGATGCAGATTGTTCTCGATATGGATGAATGGGGTGGCCTTCCTCAGAAGTTTAATGGAGTAAGTGATGCTTGCATTCTTGCCGATATAATAACTGGGAAATTATTTATTGCAGGCTTATGGATGCATGGTGTTCTTGATTCAACGGGTAAATGGATTGAGGGTTTATCTGAAACGAGTACAGAGTGGGAACATCAATGGCGCAGAAAAGGTTCCCAGTCAGGATTTGATGAAAAACAAACTTCGCAATTTCTTGTTACTGAGAGTATTGACGACGGAGTGACATGGAGCAAACCTGTTAATATTACAAGAATGTGCAAGAGACCAGAATGGTGGTTGCTGGCTCCTGCTCCGGGAAATGGCATTACACTTGATGATGGTACACTTGTTTTTCCAACGCAGGGCAGAGATGAAAACGGAATTCCCTTTTCAAATATTACATACAGCAAAGATAATGGTATAACATGGGTTACAAGTAATCCTGCTTTTTCGGGAACAAACGAGTGTGCAGTAGTACAACTTAAATCAAAAACTTTAATGCTTAATATGCGGTACGGCCAGCGTAAACCTGGAGAAAAAGGACGTAAAGTGTTTACAACAAACAACCTTGGAGAAACATGGTCGGAACATCCTTCATCGGGAAAAATATTGACTGAACCTGTTTGTATGGGATCATTGATTAAACATACTTATACCGAACATGGAAATAATAAAGAGATATTGCTTTTCTCAAATCCAAATGTGGAGAGAAATCCCAGAAAAAATATAACCATCAAAGTTAGTTTTGACCATGGCACCACATGGCCGGAAAAATATTACATGCTACTTGACGAAGGGACAGGTAGAGGCTATTCCTGTCTGACTTCTATAAATGAAAAAACAATTGGAATACTTTACGAAAGCAGTCAGGCTAATCTTGTATTCGAAAGCATTCCATTGGAGGAGCTTATCAATAAATAAGATTACCCCTTTATTGTTTACTTAACCAGATTAGGTTCGAACTCTCCCCCCAGGGTTAGTTGGATTCACACTTCGGATTGAGCCTATGGTGAATTTATTTGTTGCTAAACTATCCCGAACAACCTGCAGATGTGCCTGTTATAAATATTTTCATAGACACACTTTGAGACAGTCTCCCTGTTTTTATTAAGAAGGGTTAGATATTCTTCCATCCTTGCTGCGGCAAGCTTATATCCTACATGTATCAATTGCCTCATATCAGGATTATAGTGTGGGTTACTGCTGTTATGCGTTATTGCCGATACGAAATTTCTGCTATCCCATTTTGATACGGTGGCAGGGGAGGGGAGTCTTTCTTTTTTAATATCGATGACATCAGCATAAGGAGCACATAGTTCTTCAATCTTTTTATAAGCAACATCATACATTTCTTTAACGAACCTGAGCGCGTCTCCACCAGCCATTGCCAGTCCGGTGACTTCCTCAAGCCATGTTGTCCCTGCAGTCTTCAGATGAATGCCTGCATCATGCTTTCTGATGATTCTGCCGATATGAGGATAAATAGCAAATTTATCCGAGCCTGAGTGTACACTTATTTTAAGATTTTCGGGAAGTTTGAATCGCTTTATTGCTTCCTTTATTACCAGAAGGTCCGTTTCAAATTCAAGTGCAAAAAGCTCCGGATTACCAACATAATCAACACCTTTATTAAATCTTCCCTGAAATTTTGGGGCAATGGTCTGAAGAGGAATCTTTTCAATGGAAAGCATCATCAGTATGAAAAAGAGCTCAGCAGGTGTCTGCGGTTCAGGTACTTCATCCATTGAGACTTCTGTAATGAAATTGCCCTTGCCTTTAAGTTTTTCTATCTTTCTATAAATGACCCCGGCCATTTTTGTTGCAAAAAGATATTTTTCTGCCACATTCTTCAAGAAAGTTGTATTGATATTAAAGGGCTTCGGGATATATTGAATGCGCAGTTTACCTTTGTATTCTTCAGCAATTTTTATAAAAGATTTGATATCCTCATCACCGGCTTTCTGTCCTATGTATGCGGCAACATCAATAGTAAAGAAATCAGAGGCATCAATGAACCTGCTAACTGTATCAAAGTTTATGTGATCGGCATCAACAAAATAGGGTTTTTTGAATTTTGCCAGTTTAACGGCTTCATCCGCTTCTTTTCTTACATCCGCAGGTTCAGTTCCAATAATCTGATGTTCCCGGTTTGATTTGTTCCATACTGGTGTGATTTCGACCCCTTTTTTCCCTGCATCCATTATTGCTTTAAGCTGAGCACCTGCCTGGCGGCCAAACCTGTCGCCAATACCCATGGAATATTTTCCTAATTTTTTCATCTTTTTTACCAATGATCTTATAAATGTTATCAACGACTATTTAAAAAGAAATCGACATTTTCACTTGTTACTATATCAACCGGAAGGTAATCGAGTTTTTCAGGAACCTTTTTAAATGCCAGATAATCAAATAGTTTTTTTACTGCTTTATAGGTCTGTTCCTCTGGTCTCTGACCAATAAGAAACTTGATTTTTCCTTCCTTGAGATACCTTACATTTTTATCCAAGAGATCATAGCCAATCACATTTATATTATTCTCAGATGATTGATTTACGTATTCTGCAATTTTATATGACTTTGAACCCGTTACAAATATTGTTGTTATACGGGGATGCTTATTGAATATTTTGTCAATAGATTCTTTTATGACTTCCAGTTCTGTATTAGGGATATTCATCCTTATAATGCGGTATTGCTTTTTCGAGTTTTCGGCAAAATAGCTAAGAAATCCTTCTGTTCTTTTGTTCAGGTGGTGCATGTTCTGAATATTCTTAGCGATGTTAACCACAAGTATGCTTTTCCCTTTCATGGTAACAAGGCTTGCCAGTTGTCCGGCTACTCTTCCGCTACAAAAAATATTTTCTCCGGTATAAGCAAGAAAGTCTGTTTCGGTAAGATAATTGTCAACAAAAACAAACGGAATTTTTTTCTTTTTAAGCCTTGCACAAAAAATTATTGATTCTTTTCTGAACACAGGGGCCAGGATAATCCCGTCGAAATGACGTTTTATTACTTCTCTGGTTTTTTCCTGAAAGCTTTTTTCATTGTTCAGATCGAATGTGAACTGGGTAAGGGTGACTGGAAATTGTTCGAGTTCTGACATAGCCTTCTCCATACCTTCAGGGTGTTTTACCCAGAACGAATTTTCTTCTGTAGGAAAAGGCAGGAGAGAAATGATATTTATTCCTTTCCTTGTCTTCAGAGCTCTTGCCATGATGTTGGGAGTGTAGTTAAGCTCTTTTGCAATTTTCAGAACTTTTTCCCGTGTTTTTTCGGCTACCTGACCCCGGTTATGGATGACCCTGTCGACTGTACCGATTGATACACCCGACAGGATTGCAATATCTTTCAGCCTGGCTTTTTTGCTGAACATATTGTTAAGATGTTTGGGTTATATTTCTATTTTTTTCTTTTTGGGTGCAAACACGTTCATAATGATCCATGCAAGCAGATATGCACTGGCTGCTATTGCAAACATCACAACATAACCTGTTTCTACATGTCCTGCTTTTTTATAGAAATCGAGTACAAAGCCGGCAAAGTATGAAACACCCAGTCCACCAAGAGCGCCAGCCATTCCTCCAAAACCTGTAACGGAACTCACTGCTTTTTTAGGGAAGGCATCAGAAACAGTGGTAAAAATGTTTGCCGACCAGGCCTGATGTGATGAAGCAGCAAGTGCAATAAGACAGACTGCTCCCCATGTACTGATTGATGGTGATGATGCAAAGGCTATTGGTGTAACAAGGATAGCAAATATAAGCATAGCAATACTTCTTGCCCTGAACGGAGACATACCCTTTTTGATCATGAAAGAAGATAACCAGCCTCCGAAAATACTACCAAAAGTTGTTGCTGTGTATATGAATGCCAGCGGCAATCCGAAAGATTTAATGTTAAGGCCTGTTCCCCTGACCTCAGCAAGCCAGCCTGGAATCCAGAAAAGATAAAACCACCATATAGGGTCGGTCATCGCTTTACCAATAAAAAATAGCCATGTCTGCCTGTATTTAAGAAGTTGAACCCATGGAATCTTCTCCTGAGAATTGTTCTGTTCATCAATATCACTGTGGATGTAATCATACTCTTCCTTTGAGAGTTTCTTTTTTCTGGCAGGCACTTCGTAAATAAAGAACCAGAATATGACCCAGATGAAACCGATTGAACCGGTAATGATAAATGCTGCCTGCCAGTTCCAGAAAGCTATAATTGCTGGAACGGCAAGCGGAGCGACAATTGCTCCAATATTTGTTCCGGAGTTGAAGATACCGGTTGCAAGTGCCCTCTCTTTTTTAGGAAACCATTCTGCTACAGACTTGATAGCAGCCGGGAAGTTTGCTGATTCGCTGAAACCAAGAAGAGACCTCCAGAAACCAAAACCAAATGCTCCTTTTGCAAGTGCATGCCCCATTGCTGCAAGGCTCCATAAAATTACAGCCAATCCATAACCAAGCTTGGTTCCCCATTTGTCTATTAACCTGCCTGTTGCAACCATTCCAAATGCATAGAAAAACTGGAAGGCCATAACAATATGCGAATAGGCCTTCTCACCAATATTTAGATCGCTCTCGAGCAGAGGCTTCAGTATCCCTATTACCTGTCTGTCGAGATAGTTAATGGTTGTCGCAAAAAATATTAATGCACAGATTGTCCATCTGTAATTACCAATTTTTTTTACTGTATCAGTCATAAAATAATATGAATTAGATGTTTAATTTCAGGTTTGATATTTTGGTACAATTTGAGAAGTAATTTTATTTCGTAAAGTTTATGAATTTATCAGACATTATATGTTGTTGACGCTGTTGTTCCGCCTCTGCCTGTCCAGTTTGTATGAAAGAATTCACCTCTTGGTCTGTCTGTTCTCTCATAGGTATGTGCCCCGAAATAGTCTCTCTGGGCCTGCAGCAGATTTGCAGGAAGTCTTTCACATCGGTATCCGTCGTAATAATTAAGTGCAGAAGCCATAGCCGGAACTGGTATCCCATTCTCTATAGCTGTTGAAACAACTCTTCTCCAGCCCTTTTGGGACTTTTCAACTTTTTCCTTGAAGAATGGATCGAGAATAAGATTTGAGAGGGCAGGATTATGGTCAAATGCTTCCTTTATTTTTCCGAGAAAAGCTGACCTGATTATACAGCCACCTCTCCACATCAGAGCAATACCTCCGTAGTTAAGGTCCCATTTATACTCTTTTGCGGCTTCTCTCATAAGTGAATATCCCTGAGCGTATGAAATGATCTTGCTTGCATATAGAGCATCCTTCAGATCGTTGATAAAATCATTACGGTCACCATTAAATTGTGGTTTCGGACCGGAAAGTATTTTTGAAGCTGTAACTCTTTCGTCCTTGATAGCTGAGAGACACCTGGCGAAAACTGCTTCAACAATAAGTGTCAGAGGTATTCCTAAATCGAGAGCAGTGACACCTGTCCATTTTCCTGTTCCTTTCTGGCCTGCGGTATCGAGAATCTTATCCACAAGAGGCTCTCCATCGGTATCCCTGAAAGTAAGGATGTCCCGGGTAATTTCAATCAGATAACTATTGAGTTCTCCTCTATTCCATTCCTTGAAAACTTCATGCATTTCGTCGGGGGTCATGCCCAGAAGGTCACGCATAATCTGATAAGCTTCGCATATCAGCTGCATATCGCCGTATTCTATTCCGTTGTGCACCATTTTAACAAAATGTCCGGCGCCGTTTTCTCCTACCCAGTCACAACATGGTGTTCCATCATCGACTTTTGCGGCAATAGCTTGAAAGATAGGTTTTACTTCGGGCCATGCCGCTTTCGAACCACCGGGCATGATTGAGGGACCCAGCAAAGCACCTTCTTCACCACCCGAAACACCGGTGCCAATGTACAAAAGCCCTTTGCTTTCAACATAAGATGTCCGACGGTTCGTGTCAGGAAAATGAGTGTTGCCACCATCAATAATAATATCCCCTTTTTCCAGATGAGGGATAAGCTGTTCAATCATGTCATCAACGGCACTGCCGGCTTTCACCATAATCATTACCTTTCTGGGCCTCTTGAGCGAAGCAACAAGCTCTTCAATTGAATGAGCTCCCGCAATGTTTTTGCCTTTTGCCCTTCCATTGATAAAATCATCAACTTTCTGTAAAGTGCGGTTATACACAGTAACTCTGAATCCCTTACTTTCCATGTTCAGAACCAGGTTTTCACCCATAACCGCAAGTCCTATTAATCCAATATCAGATAAATTGTTCATAGATAATTATTTAATTAGTTTTGAAAAGAAATAAATCATAATATATTAATATTCAATTATAAAGATTTATTGAAATACAGAATAAATCATTTAAGTTTTAACTTATTTATTGCTTTTATTAGTTGATCTCAGTTTATAGTAATTTTTAACTATTTCATCCATAATCTTATTTGTAATTGCTCCGGTAATGCCGGTGCTCACAGCCCTGCCATTTCCATGTAATTGATTGACAATTTGTTCGATAAGATAATACTGTACATGTTCCGGTCTTTCGTTGACATATTCTCGTATTCCGTAGTTATTTGTGACAACAATAGGCTCAAATGTAAAAGAGGAGAATCTAATGCTGCCTTTATCGCCGAAAAATTCAATTATATCTCTGCTGGAGTTATTGCTGAGACTGAAGCACCACGTTCCTGTTCCGGTTATCCTGTTTTCAAAATTGAAGTGCACAGAAACATAATCTTCAGCCTCGTATAGTCCTCCCTGATTTAATACAGTTGATTTAACATCTTTTACAGGGCCAAAGAGGAAATTGAGGTAATCAATCTGGTGTGATGCAAGGTCGAAGAAGTGGCCGCCTCCCGATATTTCAGGTTTTACCCTCCATGGCAGTTTGCCTGCTTTTTCATCATCCGATGGTGCTTTGAAAAGTTGTATACTAAAGAATCTTACCTGGCCGATTGCTCCATTTTCGAGAAGTTCTTTTACTTTCAGGAATCCGGGCAGGGTACGGCGGTAATATGCCACAAAAACAGGAACATTATATTTTGCGGCGGTTCTGTTAATCATTTCACATTCCCGGTAATTACGGGCCATTGGCTTTTCAATATACACAGGTTTTCCAGCCTTGATAGCCATCAGGGCATATTCTGCATGACTCCCTGGAGGAGTTGCGATATAAACAGCATTTACGTCAGGGTCGTTAATCAGCTCTTCAGCTTTATCGTAAAATCTGGAAACATTGTGACGTTTTGCATAATCTTCAGCCAGGGCACGATTTCTTCTCATTACTGCAACAAGCCTTGAATCCTTAACTTTATTAAAAGCCGGACCACTCTTGACTTCTGTTACATTGCCACATCCTATTATACCCCAGTTTATCATTTTAAGAATCAGTTGTATAATCTTTCCCTAACTGCCCACAAACCCGTTGCGGGGTTCGAAATATAATAAATTTCCTCACCTTCTGGTAAAATATTTAAACCATCTTTAAGCTTTTCGGGATTATATTTCTTAATGTATTCATTTAAGTCTCCATATCTGAAGTTTACTGATTCAATTTCCTTCCTGGTAAGATGGCCAGGGCAGTAAGTTATAGAGAATCTTCCTTCTGAACTGCCGTGGATGAGATGAGCTGCAGCACTTAAGTTTTCCTGAAGCTCTTTATTTTCTTCAAGTGCCTTGAGAGTGGCGGGTGTACCTCTGTATCCATATTTTCTGATAAGCCGGTCGATCTCCCTGTCTTCTCCGAACTCTTTCAATCCCGGTGCAAGAACTATGAGTTCTCCATCGTCGGCCATTGCCATTCTGGTGCGATATATGCTTTTGTTTCCAAGCCAGGTGCTTTTATATTCAGCAGGGTCGAGATAAACCACAACTTTCGGAAGCGGTTTCTCAAGAACGGTGAAATTAACTTTAAGCGAGAGATCTGAGGCCAGTTTAAAAACATCGGGATTGTCTCCTATATAGAGCCCCCTTGTCACAAGTTTCCCGTCCTCATTGCGTCCGATAACGGTTAGTACGTAAATAATCGGCAGATCACTCAGAAATTTCGATGCGGCATAATTAATCAGCTGTCTAACAGGATTATCAGCTTTTCCAAGAAGCCGTTCAATACCATAAACAGCTCCAAGGAAGTGGCTTTTGTTAATTCCTTCAAAACCACCTGTACCAACAAGGATATTCTTTGTGTAATTAGCCATTCCGGTTACCTCATGAGGTACAACCTGACCAACTGAAAGTATCAGGTCGTGCCCGCCATGTTTAAGAAGTCTGTTAACCTGAGCAGGAAAGGGATAACTTAACCTACCTCCGGTGATTTCTGAAATATATTCTCCCGGAACTACTCCTATTGTAATAACATCGTTTTTCCAATCATGCACTCTGAACAGATTCTTTGGCACTCCCGGAAACATTGTCTCAATTTCACTTTCTGTCATGGGATTATGAGTTCCCAATGCCGGGAGAATGTCTGACAATTTTTCTCCATAATAATCGTAGATATACCGTGTCAGTTCACCTGCCTTAGAATGATAACGTGTAAAATCGGGAGGTATAACCAGCACCTTTTTTTTTCTTCCGATCTTTTCGAGTGCAGTAAACAGGCCGTTTTTAAGGTCTTCAGACCCCAGAACAGTTGTTTCCGATCCCGTTCCAAAATAAATCATTCTATTTTGCATTGTGTTAATTTAATTATTAAAAAATTTTTAGCCTAACCTCAATACCTTCAATTCACCTATTACTTTTAAACTCATTCTTATCCTGACACTCCTACGTCGGTCAGGATCGTCGACACTTATCTTTACACTCCGCTGTAGGCACTGAATCCCCCGTCAACCGGTATGACCACACCCGTTATAAAGGATGACATCTCCGAAACCAGGTAAATAAGAGTACCATTAAGCTCTTCCGGTTGGCAGAAGCGCTCCATTGGAGTGCCTTTGATTATTTTTCCCCCTCTTGGTGTCAGGTCGCCGGTCTTTTCATCAATAAGCAGGAACCTGTTCTGATTGGTTAACAGAAATCCTGGAGCAATTGCATTAACCCTAACTCCAGCTTTTGCAAAATGAACTGCCAGCCATTGTGTAAAATTATTTATTGCCGCTTTAGCTGCACTGTATGCAGGAATTTTTGTAAGGGGCCTGTAGGAGTTCATTGATGAAATATTAACAATAACACCTGATTTTTTTGTTATCATATCAGTGGTAAAGATCATACAGGGCAGCAGGGTACCTTTGAAGTTCAGATCGAATACCCTGTCAAATCCTTCGGTTTTTAGCCCAAAAAATGTATCCTCAAGGTTTTCATTTTCAGTTCCTTCAATTTTTTCAGCCTTGGTTGTTGCTGCAGGTGAGTTTCCTCCAGCTCCGTTAATAAGTATGTCAATTGGACCAAATTTATCATTTATTACCTTTTTGGCTTTTGTAAGAGATTCTTTATCAAGAACATTGGCAGATATTCCAAACGAAGGAACATTATATAGTGAATTAATTTCCTCAGCAACTTGTCTTGCAGCTTCACCATTAAGATCTAGAATTGCTGTTTTGACTCCCTGTGAGGCAAGAGCTCTGGCCATACTTGAGCATATTACACCTGCTCCACCTGTAATGACGGCTATTTTATCTTTAAGTTTAAGAAAATCATCCATTGGTATAGTATTTTTAAGTTAATATTATTTTATTAAAATAAAATCTTAAAACAATTGGCAAAAAACGGGTTTGAAAATAGAAATAATTTGTTGAATTACCCCTTCCATTTTTGTATCAGGCCAGGCTTAAAATCCAAAATGGTTTTTGGCATTTTTATAGCTAATGCCTTCCACCATCATTTTAAGAATACTTTCATCGTTGGGGATAAGTCCTTTTTCCACTTCCTCTCCGATAAAGTTGCAAGCCAGTCGTCGGAAATATTCATGCCGTGGATATGACATAAAGCTTCTTGAATCGGTAACCATTCCAATGAATCTACTCAGCAGCCCCATTGCCGAGAGGTCTCTAAGGTGTTTTTCCATACCGGTTTTCTGGTCTAAGAACCACCATGCTGCTCCGTATTGTACCTTAACAGGCACTGTTCCGTCGTTGAAATTACCGGCCATGGTAATCATTACTTCATTGTCGGCCGGGTTAAGATTATACAATATTGTGCGGGCCAGTTGGTCGTTTTCATCAAGCATACTGAGGAATCGTGACATTTTCAGAGCGTCCTGTGGAGCACCAATGGAGTCCCATCCGGTATCAGGGCCCATCAGCCTGAACATTCTTGTATTATTATTACGCATTGCTCCTACATGAAACTGCTGCGTCCATCCTCTCCTGTGATTCATCCTGCACAGTTCATACATTACTGCACATTTAAATTTTTCAGTATCATCTTCACTGATAGGCTTACTATCCATCATTCTGGAAATAATTCGATTAATATCAGCTTCATCGTAACGGTCATAAAAGAACCTGTCAAGTCCATGATCCGATTGCCTGCAGCCGTTCTCATGGAAAAAGCTATGCCTTCTCTCGAGTGCATTAATCAGATCATTGAAATTCCTGATATTAATATTTGCACTTTCCCCGAGTTTATCAACATACTCATTCCATTTAGTGTTGTTCTCAATCCTGATAATTGCATCAGGCCTCCATGTCGGAAGAACTTTTATCTCGAAATCCTCCTTCATCTTGCGATGAAATTCAAGGGAATCTATCGGATCGTCGGTAGTGCATATAACTTCTACATTCATTTTACGTATCAACGACCTGGTACTGAATTCTTTTGTCCTTAGCTTTTCAGTGGCTTCGTTGTAGATTCTGTCGGCTGTGGCTGGCGATAAAAGATCAAAAATTCCAAAGTATCGGGCCAGTTCAAGATGCGTCCAATGATAAAGAGGATTACCTGCAGTATATGGAACTGTTTCTGCCCATTTTCTGAATTTCTCAATAGATGAAGCATTACCCGTGCAAAATTTCTCAGGTACACCGTTGGTTCTCATTGCCCGCCATTTGTAATGATCACCTTCAAGCCAGATCTCAGCCAGATTGTCAAACTGCCTGTTGGCAGCAATCATCTGCGGCGAAAGATGACAATGAAAATCAATGATGGGCTGATTTTCTGAATATTCATGGTAAAGCCTTATTGCGGTCTTATTTGTTAAAAGAAAATCAGGATTAATAAATGATGCCATAAAATTGTTTTTTATAAATGATCAATTATATTTGCGTTAACGAACACGAAAATACAAAAAAAAGATATTATGCAAACAAAATATGTTTTAAAGAGAAAAAATAAATGTTTTTTTGTGAATTTTATAAGAAACAATCATGGCGCCATGAAATGTTTTGAATGAATAAATCTTGATATCTTGT
>DYKN01000099.1 GCA_020722575.1 Rikenella microfusus
TATAAGCCATTATTGTCGTTATTTGGTGATAAACTCAGATTTGCTGGCTTTCTCTTATCGTCAATCATACAATATCCTGAAAACAATGTTTTTCGCCAAATTCATTAGAGAGATATAAAGTTATTGGCAGTCTAAATAAGACCATTTGGATCTTTCATCTAATTTTTTCAGACCCAAAATGGTAAATTGGTTTGTAAAGGTTCAGATTACCTCGCTTCCTCCTTTTAAAATTTCTACTCTAAAAGAGTCGGGATGCTAACTATCCTTTTATAGCTCCAGCCGTAAGACCGCTGATTATCTTTTCTTGAGCAACGAATATTATGATCACAAGAGGCAGAGTAACAAGCAATGCACCGGCAATGATCTCTCCCCATGGATATTGATATGCAAACCTACCCGAAATCATAGATATTCCAACGGTTATAGTTCTCATGTTATCATTCGTCATGAAAGTAAGCGCAAACATAAATTCATTCCAGCATGCTATGAAATCCAATATCGCGACTGTTGAAACTGCTGGTATCGCCAATGGCATTATTATTTTGTAAAATATTTGAAATCTGCTTGCCCCGTCTACTCTCGCACTCTCGTAGAGTTCTGTTGGTACGTTGTCAAAATAAGTGGCAAGTACCCATACAGTTAGTGGAATACTCATAGCCACGTATGGTAAAATCAAAGCAAGATAGTTGTTCATAAGGTTAATCTTAGCATACATTTGATAAATTGGATATATCGTTATTGTAGCGGGGAAAAATCCGAATATGAGCAACATGTTAAGCAAAGTACCTGAGCCTCTGAATTTAATTTTAGAAATCGCAAAGGCCAACATCGCACCTATAAGTATGGCTATCCCAGTTGAAGCAAGTGAGACAATCGTGCTATTCAATATGTACTTTACAAGCGGGATATCTTTAAAAACATTCACATAATTGGAAAGCGTAAAATTTGAAGGATAAAGAACAGGTGGAGAAGAATAAGCTATTTCTGTTGGTTGAATTGAATCAAGCACAAGAAAGTAAATTGGAAACAAGCAAAAGAAAATCATAATTGCAACGCCTATATAAAGAGGAATTTTTTTCTTACGTTCATTTTTTTTCATTGTGCATACCTTCTTCCAATATAAGATCTTGTTGTCCATATCACGATTATAAGTCCTATCATATAAAACATGGTTAAAACCGCCGTTGATGCACCAACGTTTGGTTCGATCCATCCAAAGGTCTCCTGATACATCAAAGGGGAAAGTGCCATACTCGCATTACCTGGCCCTCCTTGGGTTAAAACCCATATGAGATCGAAAACGCCAAAAGCCTGAAGAAATCTAAACATCAAAGTCACAACTATGGCCGGAACCATCAATGGCAAAGTGAGCTTTGTGAGTTTAGTCCACCAGTTGGCACCGTCGACATTCATTGCCTCGTAAAGTTCTTCTGGAATTGTTTGTAAGCCTGCAAGTAATAGTAGAGCACAAAATGGAACTGTTTTCCATACATCAGCCATAATGATTGAAACCATAACCAAATTTGGTTGAACGAGAAAATAAGGTACAGAAGGAGTTATGTGAAGCCAGTATAATATCCATGGTATTGGTCCATAAGTATTTTGAAGCAAAAATTTCCATCCGACTGCCATTATAGCCGTTGGGAGAGCCCACGGTATCAAAAATATTGTCCTTACAAATCTTCTTCCACGAAACTTTTGATTTAAAATTAAAGCAAATAAAAATCCTATAAACATTTCAAATGCAACGGAAAAGATCGCAAACTCGAAGGTTATTCTCGTTGATTGCCAGAAACCAGCAGAAATAGTTTGAGAAAAATTATCTAAAGTTGTTTGACCATTTGAGTTTGTAAAAGCTAACCAAATATTCTGTATTGGAGGATAAACCTGAAAAACTATGAAAAAAGCCAAAACTGGAATTGAAAACATTATTACGGCTTTCAAATATCCTTTTTCATGAGCTTCGTTAATCTGACTCACACTTCTAACCTCCTAACGATGAATTATAAAAAAGGCAAGTTAACATGTTTATGTTAACCCGCCTTTTTCATTAATGATCTTTATGGGTTATTTTGGTAGTAATTATCAACAACTTGCTGTGCTTCTTTCTGCATTGCAGCATTCGCCTGCGCAGGAGTCAATTGTTGAGTCATTGCCATCGTCAGGTACTTTGACATTATAGAAGAAAGCTGCGGCCAGAATGGTACCGCCGGTCTCCAGTTGGTATTCTCCAAAACGGTTCTGAGATCTTTGAAATAGGGAGCCCATTGAAGGACTTCTGGATCGTAATATATGTCTCTTCTTGAAACATCGACACCAGTCATCTGTACATTCAACTTTTCTATTTCATAGGAATTGAAAAACAAAGCAAGTTTAACTGCGGCTGGAATCTTGTCTTTCGGTATAAAAGCCGATATTGCCATTCCCCATCCACCCTGTGTAGCATAAGGCCGTAAACCAGGGGCATGAACTTCTGGAATTATTCCAACCTTTCCGACCACCTTGGAAGTTTTGTCAGTCTGTGAAAGCACCCAAACGTATGGCCAGTTTCTCAAGAAAACAGCATTTCCGGATTCGAACATGGCACGCGCATCTTCTTCTTGGAAGTTAAGAACACTTGGAGGCGTTATTTTGTATTTCCATATTGTATCGACTAAATATTGCGTTGTTTGAATTGCCTGAGGAGAATCGATCTCTATCTTTTTCGTGTCAGGGTTGTAATAGTTACCTCCGTTTCCCCAAAGCCACTCGAGATAAAAACATACCAAACCTTCGTATTGGGCACCTTCATAGATGAAACCCCATAACCCTTTCGAAGGATCCTGCAATTGTTGTGCATCTTTGAAAAGTTCTTCGAAAGTTTGAGGAGGTTGCAGACCTGCTTTATCGAGTAAATCTTTTCTGTAATATATGAGTCCGGCATCACTCATAAATGGTATCCTGTAGAGTTTGCCATTCCACATTCCACCGGAAACAGTGGCCGTGAAATTTTCCGCGTAAAGTTGATTGATATTAACATATTGATCAAGGGGAAGCAACCAGCCTTTGGCGGCAAGCGCTGGTATCCATACTATATCTGCATCTATAACATCGTAAGGAGATGTTTTGGCCATCGAAGCAGTCATGAACATCTGTTCACGATCATTTGTAGAACTTGGTCCTTGAATGAGCTGAACATGTATGTCTGGATTTTGCTGTTCGAACATCTGCACTGCTTTTGTGTAAAACCCCTGAGTATCCGGTCCTATTAACAAAGTCAGAGTTGTCGTCGCTGCAATACTTGATGCAACAAGCACAAAGATCAAAACGAACGAAAAAAATAACCCTCTTCTCATATCCTTCCCTCCTTAAAAAAGATAAGTTGAATATTTACAAGTTAACTTCAAAAACAAAAATTTCTAAATTCACCTCCTTTACACAATATGAAAACATTTACATTTATAATGTATCACAATGGTTCAAATATAAAAAACCGAA
>DYKN01000100.1 GCA_020722575.1 Rikenella microfusus
ATGTATACGGTCAAGACCGCCAACCCAGATTGTCGCCTCTTCGGAGCTATCTTTCTCAGAGCCGAGCCTCTGGTACTTGCCTTCTGCTTCTGGATTTAACCGCCATGCGTGATGGGCTTCATCATTGATGACAATAATGTTTCTTGCACTGGCCATTTCTTCAAGAGTTTGTTTAATGTAGGCTTCTCCGCTTATTTCAATTTGTTTTCTTTTATCAATACTGCGGATTTGTCCTTTTTTTACCTTAGCATCTATTTTATCCTGAGTGTCCCAAGCCAGGGCATGCCAGTTATGAATAATGACTTTACCCTGTCTGAGTTTGTCCATAAGGCCATGAGGAACAATATTAAATTCTTCATAGTAATTTTCCGGATGAGTGGGCTGTAATACCTGCAAGCGGCTTTTTACCGTAAGGCCGGGGGCCACAACAAGAGCATACTTGCTGAAACGGGAGTCTGTTGAATTGGTTACTTTGTTAAGAAAATTCCATGCGATAATCATCGCCATTATGATTGTTTTACCGGTACCGGTGGCCATTTTACTGCACCATCTTTCAAATTGACCGCCATCGCCTTTTATATCAATGCCAACTTTTTCACTGGCAGGGGCCTCTGTCATCCAGATGAGTGTTTCAATAGCTTCCAACTGGCAGAAGAAAAACCGGCGTTATTTTCTTTCTTCCGGGTCTATCCAGTGTTCAAGAAGTCGCTTTGTTATACCAGTAACACCGGGATAGCCATTTTCACGCCAGGCTTTTACGCGGGGTCGGATTTTATTTACCAGTTCAATTTCAATGAAAATACTGGGGTCATCAAAAGCTTTAGAATTTGGTGTTGCCATGACATACCCGGCAGGCCTGTGCCCTTCTTTAATTTCAAAGTTTCTGTTTTCCCTGTCATAAAACCAGTGCTGCGATGGTTCCACGTGGGGGCTGTTGATTATAAGTTTATCAATATTTTTCATTTTCATAGCCTTTATTGAATTGAACAAGAGAATTTACCGCCCTTTTAAAGCTGTCTGATGATGCTACAGCCCTTTCAATTTCCCAATAATTGTTTATATAATCGCTTAACCGTGAATTATAACCAGGCCCCTGTTTATATGAATGATTATTTTTCTGCACTATATCATTTTTTAAAACTCTGTTTCTGCTCCGATCAACCAGTGATATCAATTTCCCTTTGGGATCAGTAAGTTTGTCAGGTTTGTCAACTTCTTTTATAATCAGAGAATGGTCGAGTTTGGTATAGTTAGAGAACCCTTTAGTGTCGGCAAGAAGCCAAGCCTCCACTTCCCTTACAGCAAACCTTAATAAAATGTTATGATTTATTTGTCCTTTCATCCATTTCTTAATTAAACCAGGAGCACACTCATCTGAGTCCAAGTCGGCGAGAATAAAAAAAGGAATTCTATTTTGTTTATTGAAATCATTGATTTTTCTTTGTATATAACCACGCCCTTGTTTACCTAATGAAGCAATATTATGGTTGCTAAAGGCTTTATATCTGGTGATCATTTTTTGAATTACAATTTCACTTAACTGGTCTTCAGATACAATAAAGAGAGTCATTAATCAATCCCGAAATTGAAAAGCAAGCTGGCCAATATCTGGTGCTTCCGTAAGAGGGAGAACAACTTCAGCCGGTGACATGCCCGAGTCAAGCAGTTCTATAACATCATCAAGCTTAGTAGCGTTCATAACAGATGTACCCTCTGAACCAGGTCTCATGATCAAAATTTCTTCTGCCACTATACCTTTATTATTCAGTAAATCAAAGCTGTGGGTACTTAAAATCACCTGTCGCTTTCCTGATTTTCTTTTTTGCATAAAATGAATTAATTCAGCGAGCTTTTGCACCACTCCTGAATGAAGGGATAATTCGGGCTCTTCCAGCAACAATGGGTATGCACCATTCAGCATGGAGTAAAATAAACCGATAAGCCGAAGAGTGCCGTCGGAAAACTGTTCTTCGTTCTGCTTTGCACCGTGTGCTCGCCAGTGTTCATATATTGCCTGAAGATGAGGATTACCCATTTTATCTTTTTCCAGGGTAAGGTTCTTCAAATTTGGTACTGCTGATTTTAATGCCGCTTCAATTTTTTTCAACTGCGATTCCCTGGTTTTTTTGGGCATTTTGCTCAATTTCTCAAAAATATCCCTCCCAAAAAATTCTTCTGTATTACCGGTTTTCTGAAATGAAAAAGGATTTCGTATAATTTGCGGGATAATATGCTGGTAATCTATTGATTTAAAAAAATCGGCAAGCTCTCTGAATTTTGAATTTGCTGTGGGTTGTTCCAGATGTGTATATTGCAGCAACTCTTCATCATTTTCGTCAACAACTGTTGGCCGTTCAATTATTAATTCAGAACCTTTCCATACTTTTTCAGAGCGAATAATTGGCCTTGTTTCACGGCCACCACCGCTTTTCTGGGTCAGTCCAATCTTGTATATCCAGAGAGGTTCTTTCCGGGGACTTTCATTTATCCAAATTTCTATGCCAACATCTGTCCTGGGTGCACGTGCTGAAAGGCAGCGGATTTTGGAAAGTCCACCACGCAATCTTATGGCTTCCTGCAGTCCTCCGCCTTCACGTGCGACATCACGCAAAAATCTGAATACATCTAAGAGATTAGATTTTCCAGAAGCATTAGGACCCACAATGAAAGTCCTTTCTGCGATAGAGATATCAACATCTGTAAAATTTTTCCAGTTGACTAATTTTATCTTGCTGATATACATTATACCCTCTTACATCTTGATAACACGGAGACTCTCAATGCCCCGGTCATCAATAATTTTTACCGCAATGGATTCACCCGCCTCAAAGGGAAGTGAAATCGTTCCACGAAATGCTTCAATTTTTTCTTCGTCAATTTCTGCTTTCAGGTTTTTAGCTAACTTATCCCAACCATCGCCACTACCGGCCATTGGAAAAAATACCTGCGAAGGAAATGACGAACGGTTATCGTAATCGGTATCGAGCATCCACATGGCAATATTCTTTTTGCCTCCGCTCTCCACATTTCCTGTTTTTGGGTTGTAATAATCGAAACCCATAACTTCAACCTGTACTTTGCCTTTTTCGAGTTTATGCACTTTTACATCGGGCTGACCAACCAGCCAAAAACTTTCGTTGCTGCTGCGGTTTTTGCGTAAATCGTCGGTTAGCATATCGGCATTCATCTGTGCTTTGAGTAACTGCATACCCGCGATTTCCGGGGTAAGTTCGTCAATGTCTTTGGCTGCTTCTTCATCGAATTGGAAAGCACAAAACAACAACATATCGGGTTTCAAAGTCCTTGCTTCTTGCCAGGCGTTTTCCACCATGCGTTGTTCAAGGGGTGCGTGTTCAGGGCCAAAGACCACCAGGACTTTTTTGGGTGTATCTTCTTTGGTTTCGGCTTCTGCCTGTATATATTTTGTACCGCCTATTGGTTCAACGCGGGTGAAATGGATCATTTGCC
>DYKN01000101.1 GCA_020722575.1 Rikenella microfusus
CTGAAAAAGGTTGACAGACTCCAGGCTTTTCCCCCCTGGGGGAAACGGGAAAGGGGGTATATCGTTCTGAAAAAGGTTGACAGACTCCAGGCTTTTCCCCCGTGGGGGAAACGGGAAAGGGGGTATGTTAATAATATCCTCCGCCTCATTTGGTGAGGTGGGGAGAAACAAAGTAAACCGGGGTGGTCGGATGGGTCAATTCTAACTCCTGAAATTAAATATCTTTTATATTTGTTAAAAAAGTAAAGAAGAGGGAAAAGATGGTAGAAAGGACGAACATTAAAATATAATGACAGACATATTTCTTGAAGACCATGTCATCATAACACTAGCAGGCAACATGCTAAAGCTACCGATAGCCGGGTTTTGTGGGAGGTGGAAACTCGCTGTATTTCCCGGGTTTTTGTCGAGGTGGACTGAAACGCTGTGAGCAATTCCGATACTGCGGCTATTCCGGGAATATAATACACTAATTAAACATACGACAAACCTTAAAATATAAAAAATGACAGATAATAAAAGAATATTTCAAGTTGATGCTTTTACGGATGAACCATTTAAAGGCAATCCTGCCGGAGTGATGATTGTTGACGAGAGTATGACATCTGATTTGATGCAAAATATAGCAATGGAAATGAACCTGTCGGAAACAGCGTTCATAATACCTGATAAAAGGGAATTCAAGATACGTTATTTTACACCCGCAACAGAAATTCCGCTATGCGGACATGCTACTTTAGCAGCCTCTCATATAATTTATGAGTTGGGATTAAAAAATAAACTTGAGCCGATAGAATTTAAAACAAAAGGTGGCGACTTAACGGTAAATAGGGAGAATGATTGGCTAATTATGAATTTTCCGGTATTTCCGATTCACAGGATTGATATAATGCCGGATTTTAAAAAATCATTAGGTTTCAGTCCGGTTGAAATGTATTCAAGTATTTATGATTGGATTATCGCCGTTGCGGAAAATGAAGATGAAATTTCAAATGCTGAGCCTGATTTTGAGCTTATGAAAAAGAATGGATTGGGTAATTTGATGATAACGGCAAAAAGTGAGTTGCAACAGGCCGATTTTGTAGTCAGATGTTTTGCTCCGGCATCAGGAATTAACGAAGATCCCGTAACGGGCTCTGCTCATTGTGCTTTAACACCTTTATGGGCTGATAAACTGAGAAAAACGGAAATGGATTCATTCCAATTATCAAAAAGAACCGGAATGTTGAAAGTTAGACTGAAAAATGACAGGGTTGAAATTATAGGAAAAGCTATAACAATATTTGAAGCCAGGATGAAAATTTGAATGTCTTAATTTCTATTTATTGACGATTATATTACAATTTGTGACAATGGCCGCACACTTGCCTTTTTAAGGGTTTTGGAATTGTTCCCTTCGTTACAGGTATCAAGTTAATCAAAAGATGATATTCTTAGATACCACTGATATCATCATCCCATGCTATTAATGATGTTTGCAGGGGTGGAAATTCATTCGATATCAAGAACGATCCTGAGGTTTTCTATTACAGCTTTTGACAGGTCATCAGGAAGCTCTCCAATCTTCTTGATAAGTCTTTTATTATCAATTGCACGGATCTGATCAATCATAATATCAGATGGCTTTGAAATGCCGGCAATCCCCATTTTAATATGTACTCTCAATATATCGCTTTCTTTAACAATGTTTGTAGTCAAAGGGCAAATAATAGTTGAAGGATGGACAGCATTTAATAAATCAGTCTGTATAATAAGTACAGGTCTGGCTTTGCCTGGCTCTGTGCCTATCTGAGGGTTAAGATCAGCGGTCCAGATCTCAAATCGTTTAATCTTCATTGCTTATTTTCTCAAATTCGGAAAGAATTGCCATGGATTCGTTTTGTACGAGCTTTGATTCTCTGGCGAGTTTTCTGGCAATGAGTTTTCTTTTATTGAAGCGGTTATAATAATCAACCGCTTCATTTATATAACGATTTCTCGACTTTTTAAGCCTGGAAATAACCTTTTCGGCATCTTCAAAAATGTGATCTTCAAGCTTTAAGGAAAGTGTTTTCATAATCCAGTAATTATATTCCAAAGGTATATACAATTTGTGATACTACCAAATTTTTTTTGATGGATAAACTCATATCTGCTGCCGATCGGCGCCTGGCACAGGTGAAGATTTAAAAGCACAAAACTGTCTGTCTTAATCCCATATAATCTGGACAGATTTCTGGAGGATTAAGACAAACAGTTGATCGATTAATTTTGGAATATAAATATAAAAGTTTTAATCAAAGCCGAGCGTTCCACGCCTAAGGTACTGACTGAGTGAAGCAACGTTATATGATACAAAGTTGTGTGTGAGCTGATAACAAGTCTTGTTATACGATTTTTTAATTGGAAGTACCGACTCTGTTGGCCCATAGCATTATCGGAGAGAAGGTTGGCACTTTACATGCATCCTTAAATAGAGTATCTGTTTTTTATACCATTGTCTGGGTTACAGGTAGGTTTTTTATTTTTTTAGTAGAGATTCAATCTCCTGCAGGAGTCTTTCAACCGGTTCAAAGAATTTCACAGTTTGTTCTTCATCAAGATCAAAAAAATCCCCATAATCACCTTTATGTCGTAAATCAAAAATCGTTGCGTACACCTTGCCAAGAGCTCTGTCGATCTTGCCAGTCACGATATAGTATTTTGAAAACTGCCTTTTTACACCAGAATGTGTATGGGCGTTAATGCCATCTTTAAATAGGAGGGCTGAGATTGCATAAAAACAAACATAATAAAGCCGGTTAATTACAGAAATCCAATGGCCTTTCTCTGCTAATAATTTTGCAGCTTCAAAAGTTTCTCTCGCAAGATTTATTCTATAACGGATGTAATCCTCTTTAAGAGGTTTATTCATAATACTACTCCTTCTTTTTTTATACTTTTATAAAGTGGAGTGATTTTATGTTTTGAAGTCCAATCCTTCTTGTTATAGACAAATATTGAAATAGTTTCGCCGGTTTCCAGCTCAAGATCATATATTTTGTCCCTGAATAAGTCTTCTAATACCCTAATGTTAAGACTGTCGGTAAGTATCAATAGATCCCAATCAGAGTCCTTTTTGGCATCACCTCTAGCTCTCGACCCAAAAAGCACAACTTTAGCTCCCGGATCAATCCGTTTTATTTCAGTCCGAATGCGATTTGCAATATAAGTATCCTTTTTTTTCATAAAGCAAATTTAATAAAAAAGTCTATAAGTCTGTGCCTGATTCAACTTATCAGTTGCTGAATAGTGTTTTATATACAGTTTATAACTCGCCATTTAAAGGCACAAAATAGTATTTAAAGTATTGACCGGAATAGCATTAAATAAAATCGTGTATAACACTGAACTGGACTAAGCCGTGTTTTTCTATGGGCATT
>DYKN01000102.1 GCA_020722575.1 Rikenella microfusus
AATAAATTAGAACGAGAAGCAATCCGCTCCTTTCTCGCCCAAATACCTCCTGAACCCCGCCCGAAATTAGTCTTTATTGCCGATCGGGGTTATGCTAAGACGGATCTTTTTCATTTTCTTAATGAACTTAGGATGAATTTTGTTATTCGGGTGTGTGGCAAAGTTTGGATAACCACTAAAAACTATCAAGGATGGATAAAGAAAGTTCCTTTATCCGAAGGCGAGATAAAATGGTTACCCCGGGTGCTGTATCGTAAAAAGAATGGTGTGGCTTTAAACTTGCTTATCAAATATGAGAAAGACGACCCATTATATATTGTGACCAATTTATCTTCTTGTAAATTAGTATTAGAGATATATGGTCGGCGGATGTTGATTGAGGAGGGATTTCGGGATATTAAGGATGGGTTATTATTTAGGCGGTTGAAATTGTCTCGTGGGGATAAAGTTGGTAAGATGTTATTGGTAGGTATATTGGTTTATCTTTTTATTCTAATTATTGGCGCTCAAGCGATTAAGTATCGCCGCTTGATTGAGGAAATATCAATTTTGCCGAAAAGCAGAGAATCCAAACGATTATTGAGTGTATTTAGAATCGGATTATTGGTAGCAGGCAGGTGTGAATCAATTAAATTTCTTTTACATTTGGTTCCTGAAGGAGTATAAAAAGTGGAGAGGACTCAGGTCAATACCCAGTTGACAATCTTAAAAATTTATATAAACTAAAGAAAATGGAGGTTCAATGATAATACTTTTGATTGTCATTATCATTCTGGTCATCTGGATTATTGCTATTTACAACAGTCTAATCGTCAAAAAAACCAGAGTGGATAATGGATGGGCACAGATTGATGTGCAGTTGAAACGGCGCTATGATTTAATACCTAATCTGGTTGAAACAGTTAAAGGTTATGCCGCACATGAAAAAGAGGTTTTAGAAAAGGTGGCTGAATTACGTTCAAGGGCGATGGGTGCGACCAGTCCGAAGGAATCGGCTGAGGCAAATAATATGCTTTCGGCAACATTAAAAACTCTTTTTGCCGTCGCCGAAAATTATCCACAACTCAAGGCAAATGAGAACTTCATGAGATTGCAGGAAGAATTGACAGCAACCGAGAATAAAATTGCCTTTGCCCGTCAGTTCTATAATGATGTGGTAATGGACTATAATGCAACGATTCAAAAATTCCCCCAAACAATAATTGCCTCAATGTTCAATTTTAAGTCAAGGGAATTCTTTGAAGCACCGGCAGCAGAAAAGGAAGCAGTAAAGGTTAAATTCTAACCCCGATTATTCATGCTGATCATGACTAAATTTGAACAAATATCGCACCAGAACAGATGGACAACGATTTCTTGCAACAATAAAAATAACACTCTGTTTTTTCTATTATCATTACGAACTGCATCTAACAGAGGAGTAATCTCATTCGTTGTCGGATATGTAGATTGTATGAATAATCGGGGCTAAGATGCGGGAAAATTTATACGATCTGATTGCCGCCAATAAAAGAAAGACTTTTGTTTTTATTGTTGTCACCAGTATCTTTCTCGGTGTCTTGGGTTATGTGGTTGTGGAGTTATTGAACTGGGGAACTGCGGGCTATATCTTTTTTGCCCTCTTCATCATCATTTATAATGTTATTCTATACTACAATTCTGATAAGATTGCGATTGCATCTACTGGTTCAGTGCCGGCAGACCCTAAAGAGTTTAAACAACTCCACAATGTGGTTGAGGAAGTTGCGATTGCTGCCGGCATTCCAAAACCCAAGGTCTATATAATGCCCTCTCCTGCGCCAAATGCCTTTGCTACAGGAAGAAATCCTCAAAATGCATCTGTCGCAGTAACAACAGGTTTGCTTGAAATAATGAATCGCGAAGAATTACAAGGGGTGATTGCCCATGAAATGGCACACATCAGGAATTATGATATTCTTTTGATGACGGTGGTTGCGGCAATTGGTGGACTCATAATTCTCTTACGCGATTTTTTTCTGAGGGGAATGTTTTTTGGAGGAAGAAGAAAAAGCAATCGTCGGGGTGGTAGCGGTGGCGCAATTCTTTTACTTATTGGTCTGGTTCTTGCTATCATCGCACCCCTGTTTGTTGCCTTAATAAGGGCGGCAATATCCCGTCAACGCGAATATCTCGCGGATGCATCAGGTGCTTATATTACCAGGTATCCTCAAGGACTTGCCCAGGCATTAAATAAACTGAAACAGAGTTATCAGCCTATGGCAAGGGCATCACAATCAAATGCCCATCTCTTCATCTCCAGTCCGTTTGGTAAAGACCGCCTTGAAATCTCAAATATGTTTTCAACCCATCCACCAATTGATAAGCGCATTGAGCGCTTGAATAGTCTTGTGATATAGCATTATGTTAATATTAATACTCACCACTCACCTCATCAACTTTTTAATTTGCCAGCCTGTGAATCTATTTTCCCCAGGTGAAAGACTCCAGTATGATGCAAAATTCGGTTTCATAAATTTAGGCAGTATGGTATTGGAAATTGTTGACACTGTTACAATTGACAGAAGTTTGTGCTATACCATCTCTTCACGACTGAACTCCAATCCGGCCCTAAATTTTATCTTTTCCTTGAACGATACCATTAGTGTTTTCACTACGGTTAATGAACTTTTACCAGTATCCTACGAAAAAAGGACGCACGAGGGGAAATATACAGAATATCAGAAATTACATTTTTTTCATGATAGCCTTTTTGTTAGAGTAAATGACTCTGTCAAAATGGCTATTACTGAACCAGTAAGGGACCTGCTCAGTTTCTGGTATTGTTTAAGGCGGATGTCTTTAATTGAAGATGATACAATAAAACTCGCAATCTTTGATGGAAAACAACAACATACAATAGAATGTATAGTCGGTAAAATAGAAGTAGTTAAAACACCCCTGGGTAAATTTTCCGCGATTCGGGTTACCCCTAAAACAAAAGGCAAAGGAGTTTTTGGCTCTGGTGGTTCAATGGATATATGGTATACCGATGATAATAATAGATTTCCTGTTCAGATAAGAACAAAACTAAAATTTGGCACTGTAACTTTCAAGATAGCAGGAGTTAACCATTAAAAAATTTGCGATAATACTTGCGGGTGGACAAGGTGAAAGATTCTGGCCATTGAGCCAGGCCAACTTCCCCAAGCAGTTTATCTCCCTCTTTAATAACAAGCCATTGCTCAATCAAACCATTGACCGTATCAGAAAATCTTTTAAAAAAAATCAAAGAT
>DYKN01000103.1 GCA_020722575.1 Rikenella microfusus
AGGATAAAAGCATTACTGTCATTGGGAAGGAGCGTTAGCACTTCCGTCATTCCGAGGGAGCGATAGCGACTGAGGAATCTCAGTGTACATGGCAAGAGTGAGATCCCTCACGTGCGTTCGGGATGACAAAAAGGGTTGCTTAGGATGACAAATGGGGTGTTTGGGATGATGTATGGACGGGTGCGAGCATACAGTTTCATAAAAAAGTAAAAGAGGAAGGGATATGAGTAAAAGAAAAACAGCCCTTATTACCGGTATAACCGGGCAGGACGGGGCATATCTGGCAGAATACCTGTTACAGAAAGGGTATGAGGTGCATGGTATTAAACGACGAACATCCCTTTTTAATACCGAAAGAATTGATCACCTGTATAAGGACCCTCATGAAGAAAAGACAAATTTTTATCTGCACTATGGTGATTTAACTGATAGTTTAAATATAACGCGCCTTATTCAGGCAATTCAGCCTGATGAGATATATAATCTGGGTGCACAATCGCATGTTGCGGTGAGCTTTGAACAACCTGAGTATACGGCTAACGTTGATGGTGTGGGGACGCTGAGGATCCTTGAGGCGGTACGTCTTTTAAATATGACTGATAGGGTCAGGATTTATCAGGCATCTACATCGGAACTTTTTGGCAAGGTGCAGGAGATACCACAGAAAGAAACAACACCGTTTTATCCGCGAAGCCCTTATGGTGTGGCAAAGATGTATGCCTACTGGATAACGGTCAACTATCGTGAATCATATAATATGTTTGCCTGTAACGGCATACTGTTTAACCATGAAAGCCCAATACGGGGTGAGACATTTGTGACCCGAAAGATAACGCGCGGCGCGTGCAGAATCCTTTTTGGACTGCAAAAAACTATATTTTTAGGTAACCTCAATGCAAAGCGCGATTGGGGGCATGCTAAAGATTATGTAGCAGGAATGTACTTAATATTACAGCAAGATAAACCTGATGATTATATCCTTGCAACGGGAAAAACCACCCAAATTCGCGAGTTTGTGAAACAGGCTTTTGAAAATTTGGGGATACAGGTGGTTTTTCAAGGTCAGGGTATTGATGAAGCGGGTATTATAGATAGCATTGATGAGGCTGTTTTATACAGTAAACTGCAGTCACTGCAATGTGATGCGGAAACTATCGGCACAGTAATAACACAAACAAAAGAAAAAAAAGGTGTAACAGTTGTGGCGGTTGACAGGCGATATTTCAGGCCTGCAGAGGTTGATATTCTGCTTGGGGATCCCACAAAGGCTAAAACAAAATTAGGGTGGGAACCTGTGCATACAATTGAGGATTTGATTGCCGATATGATTGGTGGCGATCTTATGCAAAGCTACAGGGAATATGTACTGCACACAAGCGGATTTTCAATTCAAAAAAACTGTGAAATGTAAAACGAAATTATTAGGCAGGATGATGTGATGGAAAAAAACAGCAACGTTGCAGTATTTGGAGCAAGCGGACTGGTGGGTAGTGCAATAGTCAGAGCACTGCATAATAAGGGCTATACGCACATTACCGGAACATATAATAACAGAAAACCAGACGATACCAGTGCAGAATATGTGCAGGTGGATTGCACCAAACAACATGAAGTAGAAACATTCTATGAACACTACAGGCCGGAATATGTATTCCTTGCTGCTGCAAAAGTTGGTGGTATTGTTGCCAATAATACTTACAAGGCCGATTTTATCTACGACAACATTGCTATTGCCACTCATATTATTCATGGTGCATATATATATGGTACCCAAAAACTGCTTAATCTGGGATCATCCTGCATATACCCAAAATTTGCTCCCCAGCCCATGAAAGAGGAGTATCTATTAGAGGGGGAACTTGAACCAACCAATGAACCCTACGCAATAGCAAAGATTGCAGCCATAAAATTATGCCGTTATTTTAATGAGCAGTATAAAACTCAGTTTATGTCGGTTATGCCCACAAATTTATATGGACCAAACGACAACTTTAATCTTGAAACCTCACATGTGCTTCCTGCCTTAATACGGAAATTTCATTTAGCAAAACTGTTACACGAAAACAATTGGGATATGGTTTTATATGATTTAAAAAAATATCCAATAGGTTTTGGATTGGACAGCACAATAGATTACAGCAATAAAGAAAATATTACAAACATATTAAAATCAGCAGGTACAAGCAGTACGGTGGTTACGTTGTGGGGCACAGGAAATGTGTATAGAGAATTTATGCACGTTGATGACCTTGCTGATGCCTGTATATATTTGATGGAACATATTGATGCAGAAAAAATGAAAAATTTTAGTAATGATTATTTTGTAAATATTGGATTGGGTAAGGATATATTACTAAAAGACCTTGCAGTGCTTATTAAAGAGATTGTTGGTTTTAAAGGCCACATAGAATACGAAGCAGAAAAACCAGACGGAACCCCACGGAAATTACTGGATGTAACAAAATTGCATAATTTAGGATGGAGACATTCCCTGGAATTGGAACATGGAATTGCAAGTGTATACAGGTGGTATGCGGGATCAGACGTTGAACGTAAAACGTGAGAGGTTAAACGTTGAAGGTGAGAGGTTAAACGTTAGACGTTGAAGGTGAGACGTGAGAGGTGAAGGAGCAGTGAATGAAGACACATAAAGATTTAGATGTATGGAATGCATCAATTGAATTGGTTAAAGAAATATACAGAGTAACAGGGAATTATCCAAAAACTGAAATGTTTAATTTGATTTCACAGATACGAAGATGTGCTATCTCCATACCAAGCAATATTGCTGAGGGTGCTGCACGAAATAGCAGGAAAGAATTTATTCAATTTTTATATATAGCACTTGGTTCCTGTGCAGAATTAGATACACAAATTATAATTTCCAAAGAACTTGACTATATAAAAAACGAGGAAGAGATTATTGGAAATATTGAAAAAATCAAAAGCAAAATTTTAGGCTTAATAAGATATTTAAGAAATGCATAACGTTTCACGTTTCACGTTGCACCCCGGATTTCGGCGTTATTTTGTTAATACCAGCTGGCTTTTTGCAGAAAAGATACTGCGGATGGTGGTGGGGTTAATTGTTGGTGTATGGGTGGCACGGTACCTTGGTCCAGAAAGATACGGCCTGCTTAACTACGCCATGAGTTTTGTGGGGCTTTTTAGTGCCATAGCTACTCTTGGGCTGGATGGTATTGTGGT
>DYKN01000104.1 GCA_020722575.1 Rikenella microfusus
AACCTTTTATGCTGTGTTATATGAAGTGGCGGTTTCATCTTTAAATCATTTTGTCTATTTCTATTAATGATTCGACCCCCTCTACAACTTTCTTCCAGACATTCAAAGCTTCTTTGCGCATTGATATAATCTTTCTAACCTCATTAGATATTTGCTTTTGAATTACTCTGGGTGGAAGCAACACCAGCACCTTTGATAAATCTTCTACAGAAATCGCAGGAATAGCGTGTCCCGTCATGAGGCGTCTAACCTGTCGCAAAAAATATTCTGTACGCATGTATGATAGGAGGAAAAGCGGTTCTACACCATGAATATTACGAAGTACAGCAAAACCATTAGAACAGATTGCTCCATCCTCGTCTTCAGTAATTAGCGCAGTTGCATGCCTGTATGTTCCAGTACTTGCTCCAGATATAGCAGTGATAATGTCACCCGTTCGCAAACGATAAGTTGCCCTTGATGGTGCATCATATGGTTTAATTACCTGCTGAGAAACTACTTGCATTGTGCGTGCATCAACATCAGAAATGGCAATATATCTTATTTCACCATTAAACGCCAAACGGAAATCGTCACTTTCTTTAAGAATGTCTGCTAATTCGCTAAGAGGTTTTGCTCCACTTGCTTGCAACATTTCGACCAACTTTCTATCTTCTGGCCTATAATGTTCTACATCTAGGCGTGTGTTTAACGATTTCTCAGGAACCGTGTAAATTCTTTCCTTATCTATTTCGATTCCATTATTTTTGAACTTGTTGTATTCAGAAATAATCTCATCTATATCAGTGTCAATAATAGGTAGTCCTGATTTTGCTCTTACCAATCTACCATCGTGAGTTTTTTTGTATATAGGTTTTCCCTTTACATCATAGCCAATCTTTTGTATTTGCGCCATGAATACTTTTTCTGAATCGGAGGGCAGTTTTTGCAAAAGGAGAAGAGAAGTCTTGATCCCCGTGCCATAGGGTATGAAAGCTTCCTGTGGAATAGACACAACACCTAATACTTTAGCTTGTAAACAAATCCAGAACCTGATATGACTATTGGTAATGTTTTGAAGTAGTCCATCTGGTAACACAATTGCCATACGTCCACCAGGGCGAAGTAACTTTAAACATTTCTCAATAAACAGAATTTCTGGCGTTTGTCCTGCGAGAACATTTCTCGTAACCTCCCAGTTACCATTCTGGGTTTTATTCCATTTACGAGCCAGCAGATAGTTCTTTAGAATTTTTTGCTCTTCTATTTTGCCTCTGCTGCCAAATGGTGGATTGGTGAGAACAACATCAAAAACATTGTTAAATTGCTCATTCTCTAACAGAGCATTTGCACAAATAATCTCTGTACCTGTACCGCCTTCAAATACAAGACGGACCGTCGCAGATAAGGCTACATCAGAATTAAACTCAATTCCATAAATCTGCTTGGAAATATAGTGTGTCTTATTAATATCAGGATTATTTCGGCAAACGTATGAGATTGTTTGAATGAGAAAACCGCCGCTTCCGCAAGCAGGGTCAACTACCTTCTCATTTGGTTTTGGATCTATCATTTCAATAGCCAATCTCACAATAGGATGAGGGGTAAAAAACTCACCTCGATCGCCACGTTGATGCCGATATACAAATGTCTGGAAGGCTTCTCCCTTAACATCAGCAGGGGTCTGGATAAGATTCACATACTGTGATCGTCCAATAATATAAGCCAGTGTGAGAGTTTTAAGCTTTAGCGAGTCGTCCGATAATAAAGAAGGATATTTGTTTCGTACTGTATCAAATAGTTTTTTAATACGAACTTCAAAACCACTGGGGCTACCCGCAAGTATGCTTCTGTATTCGCTTGAAGTAATACCAAATTGTAAGCTGCCATTTTTGGCATTCTGTTCATCGTAAAGTTTTATGAAAAGCAGTTTTACAATTTCGTGAAATATCTTTTCCTTAAGTAGACCTTCATTAGCATAAACGTAATTGTGGCATTCATCAAATATAGCAGACAGATTGTGGACAGGACGTAATTCTTGAATGCGCGGCAAGGTTTCAGGAAGAAAACTCTCCTCGGAGTAAAGAAGTTGCTGTTCTCTAATTTTCCACTTTTGCGGGACAGGAAATGTATATTTGTGATTTCCACTCTTTTTCTTCATAGTTCAATCCTCGTCTTCATTTGCTATCATGTACCTGTTATCAACTTGCATCTCATCTTCGTTGACAGCATCTTGGGGTTTTAATGTCTCATAAACCTCGATCAAGTTTTCATACCAATCATCAGTAATATGCAAAGTTGGTTCCCCTTGCTCATTAATGAAAACAAAACCCATCACATAGTTCTGTTGAAGATGATTTGGGTCATCTCCAGATGATTCGAGATTTTGGGGATTAGAAAATAGAAATTTGTGTTCGGGATACCGAAGAACAATATCAATAGCGATAACATTAAACTCGTCTTTGCGTGGAGTTGCCTGCGTCCGTTCACTTACCCCTGATATACCTGAAACAAAGTGCGTCTCTAAAACTTTTACCTTTGACATAACATAATCCAACCGCTCTTCAATCATATTATTGATTTGGTCTCGTGTGTAACCACGTAATCTATCAATAGCTTCTGCCTTCTTAGTTTTATGCTTAGTCACATATTTCTGGACTTCTTCGTACTCGTAAAGATCGTAAAAATACTGGTTCTGGAATTTAGGCAGATTTTCATGGATCCAATAAATTATTTGTTCTTCAATACTTCGGTTAGTATCTATCCATGGAATTTTATCAGCGTGAGTAATCAAAAAATTTTTAAGGTTTTGAAAATTATAAAGCTTATGCCATTTTTCTGAATTGGATTTTACTCCTTTTGCCTCTATTACATACCAATAAGAAGTATCAGGTTTTCTGAAATAAAAGTCGCCATGATGTTGGGGGTGTTTTTTCCCCTCCCATTTCTCTTTAATTCTTTTTACTTCAAAATTATATTCTTCTTCCATCTTTTTCTTCAACAAAAGTTCTGTTATGGAACCACTAACATAGCCTTGAGCATTAGGACTAAGTTTTAATGCTTCAAGAAATATTTCCAGTGTCGTTTTGAATACTTTTTCGACAAACCTTTTTATCTTCTCATAAATATTCATGTGAATACCTCTTTAAATTTGAAACCGCCATGTCATATAAC
>DYKN01000013.1:0-71704 GCA_020722575.1 Rikenella microfusus
TAATAGGGCCTATAGCTCAGTTGGTTAGAGCTGCTGACTCATAATCAGTAGGTCCCAGGTTCGAGTCCTGGTGGGCCCACAACTTTAATGAAAGGACACATGCAACAAGTATGAAAGAGAGTTATGGCTCAACTCACTGATATCATACAAATGATTGAAAGGATTATCCCTTCACAATGGGCAGCTAAATGGGACAATCCAGGACTTCAAACAGGGGAAAAATCAAGTCAGGTAAAAAGAATTCTTTTTTCTTTGGATATCACTTCTGAAACCGTACAAGAAGCCATAAAAACCAAAACGAACCTTATCATTTCACATCATCCCCTGATTTTCACGCCAATAAAATCAGTAACAGACCAAGGTTATCCACAAAACGTCATCTATAATCTGATTAAGAATAATATCGCATCTTTTGCATTACACACAAACTTGGATCTCTTCTTTTTCAGAAAAATCGGTAAAATCCTTCCTCTCATTAAAATCACCCCTTTGGAAAAAATACCAATATCCTCACAAACGGATCTTTCGTTTGGTTGCAAAGCGTTATTGAAAAAAACAGTATCTTTACAGTCACTTTGTAAGATACTTCATGACAAGTTAAATGTTCCTTTTCTGACTTATGTGGGATCAAAAGACAAAAAAATCAAAACTCTCGCATACTGTCCTGGAACAGGGACCTCTTTTCTGGAAAAAACAAAAGAATTGGATGTTACAATCACCTCAGATATAAAATATCACGATGCCGTCAAAATCAATGAAGATAAAAGGGCAGTTATAGATATTGGTCATTTCCATTCGGAACTTTTTTATATGAATGAACTATATCACTTACTGAAAGAAAAAACAGCCGGTATGGGCATAACACTCATACTTAGCAAAACCATGAATAATCCGATAAAAGGAGTTGTATATGAATGAGGACATCAGGAATCTCTTGGAATTACAGACTATTGACCTGGAAATAAAGAGATTGGAAACAGAAGCAAAAGAAATCCAGACAGGCTTGGAAAAAAAGAAAAAGGAGTTAGCTGAATTAGTATCCTTGATTGACGCTCACAAAGAAAAAATAAAAAACTATGAAATCAAGATCCATGATATTGAAACTGAACTGACATCCCTTAACGAAAGACTAAAAAAATACCAGGAACAAAGAAATTTCATCAAAAAACCAAGAGAACTGTTTGCTATTGACAAGGAAATGGAGACTACATTAAAAGCTATTCGTGCCAATGAGGCAGAACTTAAAAAAATCAATACTGAATATGTGAATTTCAAAACAAACTCAGAACAAGACGAGTCAAAAATGGTAATAAAAAACGAAGAAATAGAACAGATGGAAACAGCGTTAAAGGAACGCATTACCAATAACGCAAAATCAATTGATGAAATGAAAAAACAGAGAAATATCGTATCAGAAAAAATCGGACAAGAGAATATGGATACCTACAACTTTATTACAGAAAAACAAGGAATTGCCCTTTCAGAAGTATCCAATGAGGCTTGTGGCCAATGTTACATAGCTCTCCCCCCACAGCTCATTAATGAAATCAAAAGAGGAGATAGGATTATCCGTTGTACAAGTTGTGCAAGAATCCTTTACATCAAATAGAAATAAGGCAGGTCATTCGGTCGAGCGCAGGGTTTCCTGCGTTAGGAAAGTCCGAACTTTTAGAGCAGGGAACTGTGTAACTTTGGGGCTTTTTGTCCCAGAGCAAAACAGTATGGGATGTGGAAAGAAAATATACCGCCAGATTCCAATAGGAATCGGTAAGGATGAAATGCCACCTCAAGCAAGTGGCTGTGGTAAGACACAAACACACCCTCCTAAAGCAAGATAAATAGGAAGAAACCGCTCTAACACTCTTCCTGGTATATCGCATTAGAGAAATGACCATTCGAACAGAATTCGGCTTATGACCTGCCTTTTCATAATATATCATTCTCTACCCTATTTTCTTAAGTTGACACTTCCCCTTTTTTTTTGTATCTATTTATAGCCAAATAAGGAAAAAACGATGCCCATTGAATTGAAAAATACAGTAGAATCCATCGTGGAAGACACCCTTTCAGAATTGCTTAAAAGCCGGAATGATATCTGCAAATGTCCTAAATGCCTGCTCGATATGAAAGCTTATGCATTAAACAGGCTTCCTCCCAAATATATCGTCAGTGAACGTGGTCTTATTCATGCTGAGTTGGATTGTTATAAGGACATGCAGTTCAATGCAGATGTCATTAATATCATTTTTGAAAGTATCGAGACCATCTCATCCAAAATACGCCCAGGATTTGAGCATTTAAAAAGTTTGACTGCCCCTGACAAACTTGAAAATCATACACCTGATCATTATTTCAATTTTTCACATATCATGGGTTTTGTATATATCAATGACAAACTGGATTTTACTGATAACATTAAAATCTCCCTCTGGGATTCCAAGCTAAAGTCATTGGTTGAAATGATGGATGAGAGCTGGAAAAATCCCGTCTTAAGCATGAACACGACAATGGGACTTTACGCCTTCTGGCCTAAAGCAATCAAATCGGGAAAAAACACTCCTGAAACCTCATTTTTTGAATTCAACCTGCTTTTTGAAAAGGATGGTTTTATTACTGAGAAAAAAAACATCCAATTCAAAGTGACCTCTGAAAAAAAAATATTCAATTATATCAGGAAAGATCTTGTAAAAAAAATCCCTTCGGTAATACTTACAAAAAAATGAACAAAGTGATCAATCCAAAATTCCTTGTTAGATTAGCCATAACTGTAGCAGTATGCTCCCTCCTGTTTTATCAACTTAAAAATGCAGGAGAAATCTCCTTGATAAAGGAAAAAATCAATTCTATACTTTTCCTCCCTATTTTTATGGCAGCTGCCATTTTTTTTATCAGTCTCATCCTTTCAACTGTCCAATGGAAAATGCTTCTTGATATTCAGAATGTGAAAATATCATTATACCTGGCATGGCAGTTTTACATGATAGGACAGTTCTTTTCAAACTTCCTTCCTACCAACTGGGGGGGGGATTTTGTCCGTATTTATGACTCTGGGGCTTATTCCCAAGACTGGGAAAAAAGCACAGCTTCCATAATTATGGACAGGGTTTTAGGCCTTTTTGCACTTTTCCTGCTTGGTCTTGTTCATGCGTTCATCTTCTATTCAGATTATTTTCATATCCATTATCTTCTTATTGTGACTGGATTTATGATTCTTGGTATTATCCTTTTTATTGTACTTGACTTCAAAAGATTAAAAGGGCTTATCCGATGTAAAAACAGGATCATAAAAAAAATATCAGATTTCATGGATAAATTCTTTCTTGCACTTGCAAGATACCAACATGATTCTCGTCTCATTCCTGTACTAGGAATTGCTATCATTACACAATACCTGAGGATACTTATGAACGTTTTCATTGCGCTATCGTTAGGTTTTGGATTGACACAAATTCCTTTTGTCAATTATTATGTTGTCATCCCGATTGTAGGCCTGTTATCCGCACTTCCCATTGCCATCAATGGCATAGGAGTACGCGAAATGACAGGTTCTTTCATGGTCAACAACATGCTTCCCGTCAATGACAATACAATCTCTATAATGTTTACCCTCGGTTTTCTTGTAATGACTTCCATCAGTCTGTTAGGTGCTGTCTATTTTATACAACATCAGACTAAAAAAAATAAATTGAGGAAAAAAGCAGAATGATTTTCAGGTTAACCTTCCTTGCTATATTTATCGGAGTATCTTTTCTTCCAAAACATATTTCCATCATAATCTCCCTATTCGTCCTGTCACTGTTTTTATCCCTTAAATTGTTAAAAAAAATACAAATCAATTCTGAAATATTTGTTATTTATGCTATCTTATACGTCTCATATTTTCTTTTCCCACCCCTAATCATACTCATATTAGCTTTATTCCTTCTTGTTTTGACCCCTCCAACCGACCATGACACACCTCCCCCTTTCATTACCCCACAACCAAGATTCCTAGAACTAAAAAATCTCTTTCTCTTATTTATTTTTTATATGATCTCTTATTTATCAGCTATGATTGTGTTTAAAACATTATTTCATGTCAATCGCCTCTATTTCTCGTTTTGGTATGGTACGACAGCGTTCCTCTTATATTGGATTCATTCTAACCATTATCAATCATTAAAAATATCTTTCCCTCTGTTTTTTGCTCCCATTTTTCTTGTTTTTTCCTATCTCATATCACTGTTTGACCTGAAATTTCACCCTGCACTCTCATTGGATCTGATCATTAAAGGTTTTTTTATCACTGCCTTATTTTCACTTTTGATTTATCTTTTAGATATGATTCCTAAAAAAATAATTGCCTTTGCTGTAATCTTTCAGTATTTGATTATTATTTTTTTTGGAACAAAAGCATATACTCTTTTCATGGTCTTTTTCTTTTTTCAAACGACCCTTCATATAGTAACGAATTCGCAACAAGAAAAAACGTATGCCTATATCGAATCTCGACTGGCACAATCCCACTTTCTTTACCCGACAATCCTCTTCATATTCCTTTTATTTGTAAGTAACAAAAATTTTTCTAAAGCCTGGCCCTTAATGATCATGGTTTTCATGTTCCCTTTATTTATTACCTATTCTTCAAAATTATGGCATCATATCCTTCTGCCTCTTTTAAGAAAATTCCATCCCTATCTGCAATTAACCTTGAAAATTGTCGGATTTAATCTGCTTTTTCTTCTATTTTTATCAATTCTTTCATTTTTTTCTGTTTTTAACATGCGTACATTAATCCCCATCATTATTTCTATGAATCTTACCATGACTATTTATCTTTTATTAAGTAATCATCGGATAAATAAATGGAAAATTTTGTCATTCTCATCGATTGTAGAAAATATTTTCTTTTCTACAATCTCTCTTGTGATTTTGATTTTTTTTCGTCAGGTTTTTTCTCTTATCATATGATTTAAAAAGCCTTGTTTTACAAACATCACCAACATTTCTATAAATTCCTATCCCTCCTACGCCTATTAAGATTCCTAACCCAACATCTACAAGCAAGCGTAAAAAAGAATAAGCTATAAAACTATGAAAATGCCAAAAAGAATTTATGACTGAAATAATTGTAATCATTGAAAAGAAAAGCATCCAACGACTGATTGTCTCATTTCCTGTCTTGGTTCTTATCATATATATTGCGATTAGAATCAGCGGGAAACCGAAAAAGGCTTCCTTGAACCTTGGTCGGATGATAAAATAAATATCAGCTATATCACGGATTCCAGATTCCAAAGTATTCATGAAACTTGTTGCATTTTGATTGCCTGAACGATATATCAGATAAAAGCTTAGCAACATTGTCAATATGACAAAAAAAGCATCTTTCCATTTCATATTTTTTGAAAAATCAATTAAGCGGAAATTTTTCTGGAAAACCCAAAAAATAGTTATAAAGGAAAGTCCTATGACAAATTTGACCCCATAAGGGGCAAAGCTCCTATTTAACCAATCCGGTGAAGTCCCTATAGCAGAAATAATTATACTTATAAAAAGAAGATATAGAAATAATGATGATAATAACACATAAATATTGTCTTTTATTTTTAATAATAAGAGGTTTGAAAATAGATAGACACCTACTACACTAAATACAATCAGATAGGCATTTAAAATCAAAGGTGAATAGTTTATAAATATAAGTGGTAATGAAAATAGTACGACTTGAATATATGACTTGCAAAACCAAACAAGCAGACTCACAATCATCAGAATCTGAAGGAAAGGCCAATAAAGATGACTCATTTTTGGAAAAGAAATCACTGGCAACTTGGTTTTTCCCCTGATATCCTTGATCATTGAAGGAAGATCAGTCCACTGACCTGGGAGTATCAGTCTTTCAAAATATGGTATGATCAACATCGTATTTTTCCGTTCAAAAATAGCCCTTTTATATTGTGCTAGCATACGGTTATATGAGCCAATATCTGAATAAGGTTCAAAAATATTCCTAGTTGGAAAAATCCCTTGTTGGTAATTCCGAACAATATCCTGATCATAGGCAATCAAATCATTGTTCACCAATATTCCATCTATTCCTTTTTTTATATATCTTTCCTTTAAAAAAACCTGATGTATTCCAGGGATTGAAGGGCTTCTCCGGAAAATATCCTTTTTAAGCAGTTCTTGTATTGGATAAGCGTATTTTAATTCTACATATGACTTATTCGATCTCATAAGAAGGTATGGAATTTCCCAGTTCATTTCATTACGCAAATAAAGAGGAACCTTCAATACAGTAGAATACATGTCAGTTGAAAGACATGAGATCTCATCTGACAAAAGCATTTCATTGATTGGGATGGGCATATGGATAATGATATCTAAACCAGCAATTTTATTTTTTTTTACATATTGATACAATCTGGAATCCGATATGACAGGAGAGTCTGTTCGAAAATATTTTATCAGCGTTTCTGCAGTTATGGCAATTTCTGGTTTTATTGTCGAGTGTTCATAAATAAAACGGATAACAAGAAGGGTAATGGCTGATAAGAGAGCGATAATAATGGAAATTTTTCGAAACATCTTTCTCAGGAAACTGAAGATCCTGGTTTAACACTCCTATCTAATGACAGTAATGATAGTTTATCCCCATCTTTTGCGGCTAAAATCATTCCTTGTGACATGATGCCTCTCAGTTTGCGAGGTGCAAGGTTTTTAACGATTATTATATTTTTATTTAGAAGCTCATCAGGGCTATAGAATTGTGCTATTCCTGCACAGACAGTACGTATTTCCGTTCCAATATCTATTGTTAATTTTAAAAGCTTGTCCGCACCTTCAATTCGTTCAGCATTCTGTATACAACCTACTACAAGCTCTACCTTTTTGAAATCATCTATAGTAATAAGATTTGTTCCTGTCTCATTTTGAACGGATACTGTTTGGGATGAGGTCATAATATTAGACTGTGGTTGGACAACGACTGGTGTTTTTTCCATAGGATAAGCTCCTTTAAATTCAATACGAGGAAAAATAGGACTGATATTGCCTATTCTTATTTTTTCTTTTGTGAATCCAAAAACGACTGCTTTTTCATACAAAATTCCTGTAACACCTTCTGAAACACCCATCTGATGCAATACTTCTTCTGTCTTCTTTGGCATAAGCGGATGAAGGATAATTGTGGCTATCCGGATTACTTCATAAAGCGTAAAAAGCAATTCTTCCAGATTTTCCCTGTTATTCCCTTTTGCCATTTCCCAAGGTTTCATATCATCAATAAGCTTGTTACATGCTGATATCACAGTAAAGACCTTTTTGACCAGATCATCAAAACGAAAAGAATCAAACATCAAAGGGACTTCTTTTACAAGATGCGCAATATCATTACGAAGGGGTTCAAACAATGAAGTTTGTTTGGTTGGGATGACATATCCATCTGTATAACGTGTAATCATGTTCAGGATTCTGTTAACAATATTCCCGTATGAATTAGCTAAAAAGGAATTATACTGGCTTTCCAATCTCTCCATAGAAAAATCACTATCTTTCCCAAAAGGAATATCTGAAAGAATATAGAAACGAAGAGTATCAGAACCATATTTTTTAACCAATTCAATTGGATCAATAGCATTCCCAAGTGACTTGCCTATTTTTTGTCCGTTTACCGTAAAAAAACCGTGACCAAAAACATTACGTGGTGGGGGCAAGCCTGCTGAAAGAAGCATCGCAGGCCACATGATCGTATGAAACCTGAAAATATCCTTTCCAACCAGATGTACCGCATGTTTCCAATAATCATTTAAAAGTTCAGATTGTTCCTTATGATAATCAAGTGCAGTCAAGTAATTAATCAGTGCGTCATACCATACATAAAATACGTGGTCTTGATCAGTAGGTAAAGGGATCCCCCATTTTACTGATGATCTGGAAATACTGACATCTTCAAGTCCATTCTTGACAAACTGAATCATTTCATTGCAACGAAATTCAGGTAGTGCAAAATAACCGCTTTCTAGCAGATGTAAAAGCTCATTTTGATAGGAAGAGAGCCTGAAAAAATAATTTTCTTCTTCTATAATCTGAGGTTTGATCTTATGGTCAGGGCATACGCCATCGATCAAATCAGAATCCTTGAGAAATTTCTCACAACCGACACAATATAATCCCTCATATTTTTTCTTGTATATGTCTCCCTTATTCAAGGACTGTTGGAAAAACTTTTCAACAGTTTTTCTATGCTCAACTGATGTAGTCCTAATAAATTTGTCAAAAGTAAGTCCCAGTTCTTTCCATGTCGTATACCATCTCGTAGCCATCCTATCGACATATTGCCTTAACGGAATTCCCTCTCTTTCCGCAACGGGTAATATCTTTTGACTATTTTCATCAGTACCAGTTACGAAAAGCACATCCTCACCAATAAGTCTGTGATAACGTGCACAAACATCAGCCATCACTGTACAATAAAAATGACCAACGTGAGGTTTATCATTCACATAATATATAGGGGTCGTTATATAATAATGTTTTTTTTCAGACATTGAAAACCTCATTTCTTGATTGCAGACAAAGGGATCTCCAAAAAGGAGTCAGTCTCTAATCTTACCAACACGGTTCCCTTGATGACATTAAAGTCTTTTACTATGGCCTTATATTCTGAAGGTCCGTTTTCAATTGGAAGATCCTTATCGACAAATTCAGCTGTAACACGGATCATGGATTCCACTCTGGGAAAATCCTTTATCAACAAATTATACATCTGGTTTTCATGTGTCAAACAGCAAAGCAGACGACCACAGATTCCGGAAATCTTATTGACATTCATTGACAAATTCTGGTCTTTTGCCGCTTTCATTGTAACAGCATCAAAATTGACCCTCATCCTATGACAACAGACCTCCATTCCACAGACACCTAAACCACCTTCCATTTTGGTAGTATCTCTAGGCCCGACTTGACGGAGTTCTATCCGTGTTCTAAACGATCCTGCAAGATCCTTCACAAGTTCCCTGAAATCAACCCTGTTTTCTGAATAAAAAAAGAACAGAAGTTTAGTCTTATCAAAAAGATAATGAGCACGAAAAACTTTCATCTGCAATTTATGCTCTTCCACTTTTTTTTTGATGATGTTCAGTGCATCGTTTTCATCTGCCTTGTATTTCTTTAATTTGTCAAAATCTTCAGGATTTGCCAGTCGTATAAGATGATAATCTGTTTTCCTATGGCATTTTGCCTCTTCAACCGATTCTACAACGATTTTTGCCATATCGTCACCGAATTCAGTTGAAATGATCGCCCAATGATTCTTGTGCCCTATGGGTTCCTTGGTTTTTACAAATCGAATGAGCGGGTCATATTCAACTCTGACACCGACATAGTATTGCATCAGGGATTCTCCTGTTCCTTTTCAATGATTTTCCGCATTTCCAAGATCAAATATTCGATGGCTAATCTTAAATTGATATTGAAAACAAGGTCTTTTCTGACTGTCTCAATCAGCTCCATAATACGAAACACTGAGTTTGCTTTGATTGAAATCAGACGACCGGAAGCTACATACATTTTCTTCGCTTCCACTCCTGAATTCAAGACAAGGACATCACGCCAATAGAGATATAATATATCCAATAATTTCGGAAAAATCAATTTTTCCTTATCCTGTCTCTTATCGAACACTTCACACGTAGACAATAGCATTTCAGGATCCAGTTCCGAGGCTTCCAACAGTTTTATGACTGAATCAGAAATCTCTTTCAGTTCAGCATAACTGGTATCATCTGAAAGTTCAAGAGCCGTCTTAAGACTTCCTGAAGCCAGCAGAGAGACTTCAGAAGCCTTAGTCGCCTCAATGGAATGATTTTGTTGGAGTATCAGACTGATATCTTCAGGTTGAAGAGGTTTCAATCGCACTCGTACACACCTGGATTTGATAGTTGAAAGCATCTCATTAAGATTTGAAACAATGAGGATGATATGTGTGTTTTTGGGTGGCTCTTCTAACGTCTTCAAAATGGCATTGGCAGCCTCATTCGTCATGTTTTCAGCATTATTGATGATTAAGACTTTTGATTCTGATTCAAAAGCTTTTAGGTTCAAGGTCTGAATGAGCATCCTGATTTCATCAATTTTGATGATTTTTGATCCTTCGTCCAGTATAAGGATATCAGGATGGTTTCCAACGACAGCTTTCCTGCATGAAGGACATTGCATATTTCCAAAAGTCTCTTCCTGAAAATACTTGCAGTGGAGAGCCCTGGCAAATCTTTGTGCAATTAAGAATTTTCCTACACCTTCCGGACCATAAAACATTAAGGCTGAAGGAATCATTTTTTTTGTTACAAAGTGATTCAACAAAGAAATACAGTCTTTTTGACCTTCAATCCCTGTAAAAAAATCATTGAACAGCATACTTATCCCCGCATATCCAATAAAAGTCCTCTTATTTCAGACAATCGCGCTGCCAGATTCAAAGCTTTTCCCTGCTGTTGTATGATGAGCAGTGACAACTCATTCATTTTTTTATCGATAATTTTTACCAGTTTTGTTGGAGGAAGAGATTGCATTGTTCCTGTCTGCCTATTGCGTATGGTTCTCCCTTCCTTTTTTTCACAGGTCATTGTTTCATGAACAGCCTTATCTATGAATTGTCTGACAATCACTTTGTATTTCACCAATTCTTCCAGTCCTGGTTTTTGCATAAACCGTTTTCCCTGTTTATCCATTTCATTGATTAGCTCGTTGAATGACGCATCCTCCATATTGTCCGTACCAACCCCTTGAATATTCAATTCATCAAGAAAAGAGGTTGAACGGGTAGACACTTTTTCTACAGTAAAAACACCACTTTTTTTGGGTTTCAGCTTATATTGATCCCTAATTTTAGGCTGTTCAGGTTTTCCGACTTCAATCATAATTCTAAACCTGACCAATTTGTAAATTTTTCAATAATACGTGCATGAACATCCTCTATTGTCCCATTCGCATCAACAATAAGAAAACGATCAGGTTCAGCTGACGCCAATTCCAGATAAACTTTTCTGACTCGTTCATGAAAATCCAATGTTTGTTGCTCAATCCTGTCACCATTTTCCTCATTAAACTCTTTCCTGTTCTTTCTAGCGCGGAGCAGACCGGTTGAGGCATCTATATCAAGCAGAATAGTAATATCAGGTACAAGTTTATAACAGGCATATTCATTTAATTGTCTTAACAAATCCAGTTCAATTCCCCTTCCACCGCCTTGATACGCATAGGTTGCATCAGAATATCTATCTGAAATAACGATAATGCCTTCTTCAAGTTTTGGCAGTATCAATTCTTCAACATGCTGGGCACGATCTGCAAAATATAGGAAAAGCTCAGCGCGAGTGACAAGCCGTTGGTTCTCTGGATTCAATATGATCTGTCTAAAATTTTGCCCCAATGCGGTTCCCCCTGGTTCACGAGTTAGACAGACTTTCTTCCCTAGTGATTCAAGATATGTGGACAAAAGTCCGGCTTGCGTAGATTTTCCAGTACCTTCACAGCCTTCAAAAGTGATAAACATTGTTTTTGGCATGTTATAATATACACATTTCTTGGGATTTTTCTATTTTATATTTTTAGAAAATTCAAAAGATCATTTAGAAGAAAATCATTTCATCCTAATAATGTATGGCCAAGGATCAACAGCAGTCGTCCCAATCCGTATTTCATAATGCAGATGATAGCCAGTAGCGAGTCCTGTTTTGCCTACATAAGCGATAACCTGACCTTTCTTGACTCTTTGCCCGATTCCAGCTTTAAGCCGAAGACAATGACCGTATCTGGTAGAAAAACCATAAGCGTGGTTAATAATAAGATAATTGCCTAATTCTGAATTAAATCCACCAGATTGTACAATACCATCAGCCGTTGCGACAATGGGAGCTCCCGCATAAATGGCAATATCCAATCCCAAGTGAAATTCTGGACGTTTTTTAATGGGGTGTTCCCGCCATCCGAATTCACTGGAAACATATCCACCTTCTGGAATTGGCCATAACGTAGGAAGCTTGTCCAAAATATCTTTTTGTAATGCTATATAATCATTCATTTTACTGATTACATCTTTTGTAATGGACAGATCATGTTCAATGTTCCTCAATTTCATATCTATTTCAGAATCGGGCTTCCCTGGGAAAAGAACATCATTTGATAAAGAGAGGTTCTGTACCAGAGTGGCCCCTCCCATTCCCCAAACGTCAAACCGTTTTCTTTTGTCATTTTGTGCCAAACACATCATTCTGGATACTTCCGGTTTTAAGGCATTGATACTTGCCTGAAACCTATATACTTGTTTTTCAAAAATCTTCTTTTCATTAATGAATTTAGACTCATTGTCCTTGAATTTCGAATAATCTTCTGTAAATGTTGAACGATTCAATAATAAAACTGCGTTTATCGTGACAATCATCAGAACTAATGCTATAGACAGATAAATTGCTGAATATGGGATATGAAGGGTTTTAATATGCTCTTCAGTGGCTGGAACGAGTAAAACAGTGATTCGTTCCTTTCCTTTTTGATGTATTTTTGAGAAGAAAGATTTAATGGCAATGGACCACTTATATATGCTTACTACCAAGTTCTTCATAAAATATCATATTCTCTTTTGAACATCTGATCAAACCTATACAAGAAATCGTCATCGGATTATAACATATATTTATATCGTCATTTATAAATAAAAAAACAAGGATGGTCATTATTTTGCATTTGTAGGAGCATTCTGCTGTGACAACAGCCATTGATTCCTTTTCAGTGATTGGATGTACATCTGGTCGTTAGGTGCATATTTTAAGGCATCTTGATATGATGAAACAGCTTTTTGATAGTTTCCTGCCCGTTCGTAAGCTGCTGCTAAATTTGCATAAAAAAAATGGATATCATTCTTGAATGCGATGGCAGTCTGGGCAGCGGTAATGGCACTATTCACCATGCCTCTGCTCATATATAATAAACATTGTAGGTTGTAAGTATAGGGATTGATAGGATCCATTTCCAAAGCCAAATCGATGGCTTTCTGTGATTTGACATACTCTTTCTTAAAAAGATAGGCGCGAGCCAATTCAAAAAAAAGATTGACAGATTTATACCCGTTTTTCAAGGCATAAAGCCCCAATTTTTCAGTTGCTGAATAGTTAAATTTATCTGTCTGAATCCTCATCATCGACGCATAAACTTCAGGTACCAGGTTATCCTTTTTGTTGTTCAAATCCAATGAACGTTTAAACGTAAAATAAGCGTCATCTGTTTTTTGTACAGCAGAATAACTCATCCCCAAATAATAATAAGCATCGAAATTTTCAGGATTTTCCGTCAAGGACTGCAATAAATCCTTAATCGCTCCTGAAAAATTTCCTGCCATATAGGCATTAACACCTTTTTGGAAAGCAATCCCATTTCCCTCTGCCATAAGCTCAAATGAAAATATGATTTTTAGGGAAAGAAGGATGATAACTGTGAATTGACATCTTTTCATTTCATGAATTTCCTTATGAACTGCTCTTCGGATAATATGGGTATTCCCATCTTAACTGCCTTATCATATTTTGAACCAGCATTTTCACCTAAAATCAGAAATGAGGTATTCTTGCTGACAGAATCCGTAGCCGCACCTCCTCGTTGTTCAATGAACTCTTCGATTTCATGACGTGAAAACTTAATTAAACTTCCTGTAATGACAAATTTCAAACCAGCCATTGTCTTCTCAACTGAAAGATACCTGATGGTTACAGCTTTCATCAACCTTTCAATAAGTTTACAGTTGTCTTTTTGCGAAAAAAAAGCTATGATGGATCCAGCAACCTTCTCCCCAATTTCAGGAATAGATTGCAACCTTTCTTTTTTTGTGATCATGAATTCCTGCAAATTATGGAAATTATTGGCAAGTATCCTGGCGTTCCGTTCTCCAACATGTCTTATTCCAAGAGCAACAATAAATCTGCTGAATTCCACTTCTCGTGATTGGTCGATAGCCTTTAAAATATTATCTGCAAGCTTATCCCCCATTCTATCAAGGGTCATCAGTTTATGAATATCTAGATGATAAAGATCTGATACATCCTTGATAAGCCCTTTATCAACCATTTTCTCCACCCATTCGATTCCTAAACCATCGATATTCATGGCTGGTTTGCTCGCAAAATGAATGATGCGTTCTTTTATCTGAGCAGGACAAGTCGCATTAGTACATCGGATGACAACCTCATCTTCGGATATTTTCGCATTACTCCCACAAGCAGGACATTTCGGTTCTAATATAAATGGAACAGTATGAGCAGGACGTTTTTCCAATATGCATTTTTCTATTTTAGGGATGACATCCCCTGATCGATATAGGACCACTGTGTCACCAATACGGATATCCAACCGTTCAATTTCATTCTTGTTATGAAGAGTAACTCGGCTAACGATGACTCCACCGACTTTTACAGGTTCAAGTACGGCGACAGGGGTGAGAGCGCCAGTACGTCCAACTTGTATGACAATATCCTTTACAACAGATTCTGCACGTCGTGGTTTGAATTTCCATGCTACAGCCCAACGAGGAGCATTTGAAAGTTCTCCAACAGCTTTTTGATCCGCTATCCTGTTTGCTTTTATTACAATTCCATCAATCTCATATTCTAACTGGTCTCTTTTCACTTCCCATTCTTGCTGGTATCTTATGATATTGTCAATGTCAGAAGAAACAAATAAATGAGGATTAACAGGGAAACCAAGCTGCCCTAACAACGTGTATATCTCTGATTGTTTTTTAACAACATCCATGTCCGTTGCTAAGCCATAAACAAAAAGCTTGAGATTCCTTTCTGAAGTAATTTTCGGATCAAGCTGGCGTAAAGAACCTGCAGCCGCATTACGCGGATTGGCAAAAAGGGACTCTTCCTCAAGCTCTCTTTCTTCGTTAAGCCTTATGAAATCAGATTTATACATTATGACTTCCCCTCTGATCCTAAGAACGGGAGGAATATGTTCTCCTTTGAGCCTGTGTGGTAACGTCTTAATAGTCCGGATATTTTCAGTTACATCTTCACCAATAATGCCATCCCCGCGAGTTGCGCCAACCTTGAACAAACCGTTTTCATATACTAATTCAATGGCTAACCCATCATATTTATGTTCACAGATATATTCTAACTGATTATAACCTGTCAATTTAAGCATGCGTTGATGGAACTCCATAAACTCATCGCTATTGAAACAATTGTCCAGACTCAGCATAGGACGTGAATGCCTATATTTTTTGAATTCCTTTTGAGCCTGCCCTCCTACTTTTTCAGTTGGGGAATCCTTTCTCTTAAAAAGAGGGTATTCTAACTCTAAATTTCTAAGTTGTTTGACAAGCATGTCATATTCAAAATCCTCGATTTCTGGAGAGTCCTGGTCATAATATCTGGTAGAATGATATCGGATTTTTTCTACAAGTTCATCCATCTTCTGTTGAATCTTACTCGTGTCAGACTTGTTTTTTTCCAATCTTGTTCCTTCCTAAAATTTCTATTTGTATTTAATATATCAATTTAAAGGTTCATATTCAACTATGCCAGATTTCCCTAAAAACTGATTATTTTCTAATACTAAAAGTGGACATCCAGCGCATGCTTTCTTACAATGTTTCCTATCTAAATATAGAAAACCTTGTTCCAATTGCTCTCCCATTCTTATCGTCTTTTCCAAAAAGATAGATTTCCATTTATTGACAACCCTGTTATCTTCATATCCAGGCATCTTCTTATAATAAGCCATGACATCCCTTTTCCAGATAGGGAAATATGTCATAATAACCGGAATCATCACATTCACAAGGAGAAGCCCCGCATATGCTACGGAAAACCCAGATTCCCTGAAAGCCCCATCCATTTTTGCAAACCAACTTTCTGGAAACGCAGTTTTCCTGGAATACAAATCTTCTAATTCATACAATAAATCCATACATATCCCACTTTCAAACAATTCAAACGATTTCTTGAACCTATTCAAAGGATAGTTAACTGGTCTTATTCCACAGAACCTCCTTTTAACTGGTGCTTCCAATAGATACCCTTTTAATTTGATCAATCCTTGTGTTGGATTTAAAACGAATTCCTTCCAATCCACCATCTCTGAGATGTTTATGAAATCATCAAAATGATGGGGCTTCCCTAAAAAAAGAAACAACTGCCTACAAAAAGACTCCTTAAAAGTTAACCGAAAGGAATCCAAATGTTTGATAAACTTTGCTTTTAATATCATCCTTTTAGCACCCATAAGAAGAAGTTTGTCAGATATTCTTGAAAATTCATACACTTCCCTTGAAAAAAGCTTGTGACATGGCATAAAAGCTGACATTAATTTACGGTCATATTCAGTCTTTTTTTTTATCTTTAATTCGCGTATTGAATCCAAAATTTCAGGATTGATAACTGAATACATAATACGTTTACCTTCAGAATTCTCTAGTCTTAAAGGGTGATGATCCGCATATACGCAAATCTGTAAAATGACATTATTAAAGACTGGATTCTTATAATGACCATGTTTAAACCAGTTTGAGGAGTTAACATCAAATTCAATGTCACCTTCCAAAATATCCTCACCTATTTTCAATAAACAATGCGTAAAATCTGGACCAGACCGAGGATTAAAATCACCAATTTTCAAGATTCTGATAGACCTCATGTAACTATCACTTATAATAGATGTTATATTAAACATCTTGAAAAACCTATTAATCATGCTTATTTCATCCATTTCACAGCTCCTAAAGATATTTTTTTTTGTGGAAAAAACAGAATATGATCTATATTATAAATGCTCACTATATGTAACAAGTGGAACTCTACAAATGTTCCATTAATTAAAATATTAAGGATTTTTTCCGATAATTAGCATTATCTCTGGATTAAAAGAGTGTGATTTCATATTGGCATCGTAGATAAAAGACTATAACGAGTAAAATGAGTGCATACAATGAGGAGCTTCATGAAATGAAAAAATCGAAAACAAAGAAAAAAGATGAAAAAATCAAAATAAAAAAAACCGGAAAAATCAAAGAGACAGATGAAAAATATGTAAAAGATGATGACCTTGACGAAGGGGAAAGCGAAGAGACCTCCTATTTTCTAGGAGAACCTACAAGTGGTGCTGAAGAAGAAACACAAGAAGAAGAATTCAAGGATGATGAGACTATAGAAAAAGATATCATGATGAATGACATGATTCATCTTGATAATCGTGCAGAAGAAGATGAGCTTCTCGATCTTTCGGAAACCCTTACAGTCAATGACAATACCTTGTCACTATATCTTTCTGAAATAAACAAGATATCCTTGCTGACACGCGAAGAAGAAAATTATCTAGCGAGAAGATCTGCTTTGAATGATGAACGTGCAAAAGAAAGGCTTATCACGGCAAACTTGAGATTTGTTGTAAGTGTGGCAAAAAAATACCAGGTGAGTGGCGTATCACTCCTCGATCTGATCAATGAAGGAAACCTAGGGCTTATCAAAGCTGTTGAAAAATTTGATTATACAAAAGGATTCCATTTCATTTCATACGCTGTCTGGTGGATCAAACAGTCTATTTTAAAAGCTATAGCAGAAAAATCAAGACTTGTTCGTCTTCCCCTGAACAGGGCCAATGAACTTAAAAAGATTGAAGATAATATCTCCTCCCTTTCTTCTAACCTAAATCGCCTTCCTTCCATCGCTGAAATTGCGGAAGACCTGGACATGGAAGATGGCGACGTATCACATCTCCTGAACCTGGCTCAGTCGCATATATCCATAGACAGCCCTATCAGTCATGACAACAGCAAATCATTTATCGAAGTCATACGCAACTGCAATGCAGATATTCCTGAGAAAAAGATGGAATTTAAATCCCTGCAAGATACTTTAGACAAGGTATTAGGAACACTTTCAAAAAAAGAGAAGACTATTCTTGAACATAGATATGGTATTTCCGGGAAACCCAAGCTCTCATTAGAAAAAATAGGGAAAAAATTCAGTCTTTCAAAAGAGCGCATCAGACAAATTGAAAAAAGCGCCATACGAAAACTGAAACGATCCACACGCAAGGAAAAACTCAAGGATTTCTTCCTTCCCTGATTTTTCTCTTTTTTTTCTCATCATAAAACATTCAAAAAGGAGAAAACATGTCTGATTCAGTCTTATTTATTGGTTCTGGGAATATGGGTTCTGCTATCATCAAAGGCTGTGTGAATAGCAAACTCCTGGACCCATCTGATATCAGTGTCTATGACAAAGATCCGGTGAAAACTTCAAAACTCGGCATAGAAAATCTAAATATCCTGACAGAACTTTCACTGGTAGAAACATATTCAGCCATTCTCATTGCAGTAAAACCGAAAGATATGGATTCTGTGCTCACAGAACTTTCAAAGTCAAAAACAAATCAAGGGATCATTATTTCAATAGTAGCAGGTATCACGATTCGCCATATTTCTCAAATCCTTGGGACAGAAAAACCTATAGCCCGGGTTATGCCAAACATGAATGCGTTGATTTCTGCAGGTATGAATGTCATAGCCTACAATAAGTCTGTCGATGAAAAAAAGCGGGAACTGACAAAAGCTATTTTCAAGTCAGTCGGTGAAATCCTTGAAACGGATGAATCTAAAATGAATGCTGTAACTGGGCTTTCAGGATCAGGTCCTGCTTTTGTCTTTATGTTCATACAAGCTCTTGCTGATGGCGGTGTCAAGGTAGGACTTTCCCGTGATGAGGCTCTTTTACTTGCGACAGAAACTGTGCTGGGGTCAGCAAAAACCGTCAAATATTCAGGTATTCATCCTGAAAAACTGAAGGATATGGTCGCTTCTCCCGGCGGGACAACCATTGAAGGAATCCATATACTTGAACAGAATAAATTCAGAGGACTGATAATGGAAGCTGTCGAAGTTGCAAAAAACAAAGCTGATGTGCTAGGAGAAAAATAAATGCCCAATTTTACTGTAATCCTCAAATTGAATCCTGTTGTAGGAATCATATATCTGGCATTATGGTTATTCAGTATTTTTATTTTTATCAGGATTATTATTTCCTGGATTAATCCAGATCCCTATAACAAACTTGTTCTTTTTATAAGTGAGATAACAGATCCTTATCTGAATTTTTTCAGAAGATATACACCTATCCAGATTGGTTTTTTTGACCTTTCACCAATTATTGCCATTATCGTCCTTAATATTGCAATGTGGATTGTTGTAAGATTCATCTAAAAAGACTATAAACCGGTTTCTATCTCCCTAATAATCCCTATAATTTCATCGGCACTTTCTGAATGAAGAATTTTTTCACGGACAGAATCATTATTGACAAAAAAAGCGATTTCTTTCAGCATGGCTATATGCGGTCCAGCTAAGTCTGGAGTTGATAATAACAAGAAAATAATTTTGGCAGGTTGCCCGTCCAACGATTCAAATGGAATCCCTTCGATAGATAGTCCAATGGCCATTGTCAATTCAGTGACACCTGACGTTTTCCCATGTGGAACTGCAATACCATGTTCCAGACCTGTTGAGCCTTGTTTTTCACGTTCCCATACATCCTTAATGACAAGTCCTCTATTAATTATTACTCCGTTCTTTTCTAAAAGGATTACAAGTTCCTCAATGGCAGATTGTTTGTCTCTGGACTCCATCCTCATTTTTACAGTACGTTCATTCACATATTTCAGTAAAGACATATTTAGAAAATCTCCAGGATTATCCTATTTATATTCTAGCAGACTCAATGCTGGTTAACAAAATCCCTTTACAACCAAGATTAGAAAGTTTATCCATAACAAGATTCGCCTCATTTTTCTTAACCACTGCTTTGACAGCGAACCAGTCTTTCTCATGCAGGGAACTTATTGTAGGGGAAGAAAGCCCCGGAGTAATCGAACAAGCATCTTCCAATATTTCTTTGGGGACATCATATTCTATTAACATCCACGACATGGCTACAAGCCGGCCTTCCAATCTTTTATGCAAAACATGGACTTCCGGAAGTGATGCACGGCCTGGATGAGCGAAAAGTGCTGCTTGAGAAAAAAATATGGGGTCACCAAGAATACGAAGTCCTGCCTGCTTCAAGGTAGATCCTGTTTCAACAACATCGACCACAGCATCAGCAACCCCAAGATTTACGCTGATTTCAACCGCACCTGTCAACACGATGAGTTCAGGGGGATTATCCACGAAATGTCTTTTTACAATCTGTGGAAAACTTGTAGCGATCCTCTTGTTCTGAAGTTCTTTTATCTCTTTGTATGGGCTCTCTATCGGGACTGCAGCACAATGCTTTGATGCCCCGTATCCTAAATCAAGCACCTTTTCACAAGGGACTGCCGCTTCAACAACAAAATCAACGCCAGTCACTCCAGCATCAATAATACCCTTTCCTACATACATTGGGATATCATCAGGCCGAAGAAAAAAGAATTCGACTGCATTTTCAATATCTAAGGAACTTAGAGATCGTGAATTTTTAGCAACCTTATATCCGCATGATTTGAAAAGATCCATTGTCGGTTCAAAAAGTTGCCCTTTATTAGGAAGTGCCACTTTTATCATAGTTTATCATAGACCTCATTAATTGATATACCCTTGTCAGCCATCATGACTGCAACATAATACAAGACTTGAGATAGTTCCAGAGTGAGATTTTCCTTGGATTCATATCTGGCAGCCATCCAGCTTTCTGCAGCTTCTTCTACAAGTTTTTTCCCAATAGCATGAGTCCCTTGGTTGAATAAGGCAGTCGTGTTTTTTCCGGCAGGCATTTCCAGCTTTCGTTGCTGGGTTAATTTGACAATTTCTTCAAAGGTCATTATTCAAACCTTCCTTATCATGATTTCCTAAAAAGACTTGACCATTTCTGTTTGGTCATATCCGATGTCATCGCTGTGACATGAGACAAATCAGATGATCGAAATTTGAAATACTCACAAAAATTAGCCTTGTCTTTTTCAGTAACAAGTTCAGCTTCATCTAAGACACACTGTTTTGACCTTGCCGTGTCATAAAATTTACAATTCAAACATGCATGTATAGGGGAATGGCATAAATAACATAAATCTTTCCTCGTTGGAGGATCAACACTTGTCCATTCACTATGACATTTATGACAAAGATACACGAATTTCATATCCTTTGATTCTTTTTGTATTCATAATTGAAACAACCTTTTTTGCATCGGTATGAGGCACATCGACTATTGAAAAATCATCAGCGATATCTATATGTCCGATACTTCTTCCAGGGATTCCCGTTTCTCCTGTAATCGCACCAACAATATCTGAAGGCCGTATCCCGCTGGATCGTCCTATACTGAACGAAAGCCGTGTCATGCCTTCCTCATGTGGTCGATTGCCCTTATTACTACTGTGAGAACGTGAAAAAGAGCGACCTCTATCACGGGAGCTGTTATTTTTGGAATTTTGATAACGTGATGCCTTATCTTCATAACGGATTTCTTGAACAGGTGTAGGTGGAGGCATCATCATCTTTAATAATACAGCTGCAACATCAAGTGATGAAATTTTATCATTCACTAAACGTTCAACCAAGGTAACGTATTTTTCAAGATCCTTATCATCCAAAGCCACCTTGATCTTCTCTATAAGCTGTGATACTTTTATATCTTCTACATCTTTTTGGGTCGGGGCCTGCATACGCTTGATTTCAATACGTCCATACCGCATAATATCACGGAGTCTATAGACTTCCCGTCCTGAAGCGAAGGTGAATGCTTTCCCTGCCTTACCGGCTCTTCCTGTGCGTCCTATTCTATGGACATAATACTCCTCATCATTTGGCACATCATAATTAATGACTGCATCAATATTGTCTACATCAATTCCCCTTGCAGCGACGTCTGTTGCTACGAGGATTTCGACTGTTCCTTTTCTGAACTTGGCCATAACGCGGTCACGTTGTGTCTGGTTCATGTCCCCATGTATTCCTTCAGCAAAATATCCTCGGGCTTGGAGATGGGCCACGACTTCATCGACCATACGTTTTGTATTGCAGAAAACCAAAACAAGTTCCAAGTCATAAACATCGATAATCCGAGTCAATATTTCCATTTTGAAGAAGCTCTTCACTTCATAATAAAACTGATCAATTTTAGGAGCAGATACTTTGTCATGGACAACCTTGATGACTTGTGGATCATTTTGGAAACGTTTTGTAAGTTCCATAAATTGACGAGGCATCGTAGCTGAAAAAAAGATAGTCTGCCGAGTCTTTGGAATCGTCTTTAGGATAGTTTCTATATCCTCACGAAAACCCATATCCAGCATCTCATCTGCTTCATCAAGTACTACTTTTGTCACTGTTTCAAGTCTTAAAGTCTTTCTTTCCAGATGATCCATTACACGTCCAGGTGTTCCAATAATTATCTGCACTCCTCTTTGTAGGGCATGTATCTGTCTTTCAATGGGTTGCCCCCCATAAACAGGCAGTGTTGTTATGTCTTTCTTATATTTTGATAGGTTTATCAATTCTTCAGCAATCTGTATGGCAAGTTCCCTTGTCGGGCATAAAACAATGGCCTGTGAACTCCTGTTTTTCCTATCAATCATCTCCAATAAAGGGATACCAAAAGCAGCAGTCTTGCCAGTCCCAGTCTGTGCCTGACCAACAACATCTTTTCCTGTCATGATAACAGGGATAGAAAGGGACTGTATTGGGGTGGCTTCTTCAAACCCCATGTCAGTCACTGCTTTCTGAATTTCAGGAGAAAGGGATAATTCATCAAATCTAAGTTTTTTCATCATTCCTCATATTAAAAAACAATCAAATATGTAGATACAGCAAATAATGTCTGTGCTGAAAAATAAGTAGAAAGTATATATAAAGCATTATTAGGAATCCTTATCCTGAATTTATCTAAAGCCAGAATCATATCAGAGATATAAAACAAGCCAGCTCCAATAACAAGAAGAAGTGAAGGTATGATATCGACATGTTTTTGAAACATGACAGCGACTGCGCGGGAAACCATGAACATGACGATAAGAGAATAGACCGCAACAGGGATTCTCATTGATCCCAACCCTTTATACAAGAAAACATAAACAGCTGAAGCAATAACCAGCAAAAGGAAACTTGGAAAGATATCTGAACCAGAAAAAGGTGTCAAAGATAGAAAAGCAATGGAATAGACCATCTGTGCAATAAGAAATGAGATGAGTCCTATAATGAATGGCTTATCCCCTTTGAACATCAAAGCAATATCTCCACCTAATGAAAACGTAAGACCTATCAATACTAAAAATACATATCCATGGTTGATGTTTGGCTGTATAAATGAAAATATGCATAATAAAACAATCAGTAAAGTAGTAAAAGGCTTATAAAAGTAAAGTTTTTGAGTGTTATTTGAGATATCAGATAAAACAGTTTTTATTGCAGAAAAAAGTATGAATGGTAGAATCAAAAACTGGATAGGCATAAAGACATCCTTGAAAACTTTATTTATGAAGATATTCATTTATTAGCATATTGTCAAGACAAATGAATTCTGTCAATAGTTTTGATCGAAGATCAGCTACAAGAGCCTAAAATCATCTCACAAGAGGTTTATATCGGATCCGATGAGGTTGATCAGTATCTATTCCTAGTCTCTTATGCTTATCTTCCTCATAATCAGCAAAATTGCCTTCAAACCATACGACTTTGCCGTCATCTTCAAACGCAAGGATATGCGTTGCTACCCTGTCTAAAAACCACCTGTCATGACTGATTATGACCGCACATCCAGCAAAATTCTCTATGGCTTCTTCTAATGCACGCAGGGTATTGACGTCCAAGTCATTGGTCGGTTCATCGAGTAAAAGGACATTAGCACCAGTCTTTAATATTCTTGCGAGATGCACCCTGTTCCGCTCTCCTCCTGAAAGGACTTTAACAGTCTTCTGCTGGTCTTGTCCAGAAAAGTTAAACCTGGCAGCATACGCTCGTGCTGGGACTTCAATGTCACCAAGTTTGACAATATCCTGAGAATCAGATATGGCTTCCCATACGGTCTTATTATTATCCAATGAATCACGTGACTGGTCAACATAAGCAAGTTTGACAGTGTCTCCTATACGAATCTCTCCGGAGTCAGGTTTTTCCTGCCCTGTTATTAGCTTGAATAATGTCGTTTTCCCAGCTCCATTTGGGCCTATGATTCCGATAACACCACCAGGGGGAAGTTTAAATGTAAGATTCTCATACAATAATTTGTCACCAAAAGACTTGGACACATTTTTCGTTTCAATGACAATGTTACCAAGTCTTGGTCCTGGTGGAATAAAAATTTCCATTTCTTCATTGCGTTGTTCAGATTGCTGTTCAAGAAGTTTCTCATAAGCCGCTAATCTAGCTTTGCTCTTTGCTTGACGCGCTTTAGGTGAACTTCTCACCCACTCCAACTCACGTGCCAGAGTTTTTTGAAGCTTAGATTCAGTCTTAGCTTCCTGTTCTAACCTGTTCCTTTTCTGTTCCAACCAGGAGGAATAATTCCCTTCAAATGGGATTCCTTCTCCTCTATCCAGTTCAAGGATCCAGCCCGCTACATTATCAAGAAAATACCTGTCATGAGTTACAGCAATGACAGTTCCTTCATATTTCTGGAGATGCTTTTCCAACCATTGAATTGATTCAGCATCTAAATGGTTTGTTGGTTCATCTAAAAGTAAGACATCTGGTTTCTTTAAAAGAAGCCTGCACAAAGCGACACGACGTTTTTCACCACCTGAAATGACAGATACACTGGTATCAGGATTGGGACATCGTAAAGAATCCATGGCCATATCCAATCTGCTATCAATATCCCATATTTCATATTTATCCATCTGCTCCTGAAGGTTCCCCTGCTCTTCTATTAATTTTTCCATTTCATCAGGACTGATGTCTTCTCCTAATTTTTCTCCTATTGCTTCATACCTGTGCCTGATATCAATCAATTCTTGTACGCCTTCTTCAACAACCTGACGCACTGTTTTTGAAGGATCGAGCTGAGGCTCTTGTTCCAAATATCCAACTGAAAACCCTTTTGTAAATTCGATTTCTCCTGTATAGCCAGTGTCGATACCAGCGAGAATCCTGAGCAGACTACTTTTCCCTGCCCCATTCAGACCAAGCACTCCAATTTTGGCTCCATAATAATAAGAAAGCCAGATATTTTTTAAGACTTGTTTTTGGGGAGGATGGACACGACTCACATCCTTCATCGTACATATAATTCTCTTTGTATCTTTGCTCATTGGTCGACATCCTCATATAAATTAGAAAGGTTTAGAAAGATAACATTAATTATGGATAAAAGCAAAAGAAAAATCTTCATTCAATCAATGATAAATATGACCCGCCAAAATACGTGCAAAAGGGTTTGTCAGTTCATATCGTTCCAAAATAATCTTAAGAATGGCAGTCATGGGAACAGCCATGAGCATACCAGGGATTCCCCATAAAAAACCCCATAATAAAAGGGAAAGCAAAACAACAACAGGATGAAGCCCTAGTGATTCCCCCATCAAACGTGGTTCAATGAGATTACCAATTGTAAACTGAATGGAACCAGGAATGATTAACGTGAGAAATAATTGCCAACTGGGTCCAAACTGCATAAGTGCAACAGGAAGAGGCAGGAGCACAGCTATTATGGAACCTATACTGGGAATGAAATTAAGAAGGAAAGCCAACAATCCAAATAAAAGTGCAAAATCCACTCCCATTATGAAAAGGACGAGTGCGGTCAATGCTCCAGTCGCTATAGAAACAAGGAATTTCGTAGCGAGATATTTTGCAATCTTGTCATTGATTTTATACGACATACTTTCAGGATGTTCTATGATTTTTCGTTTTAACTTAGTGCCTGCAATTAAAAAGATAAAAAAAAGAACGACTAATATGGTTTTACCAAAAAATCCGACAATCCCTGTAGAAACACTTTTTGCCCATGAAAGAAAAGGCAGTTTCCTGTAATAATCAATGATTGTCGTAGAATCAACGACTATCCCTGCTGGTGCAAGCAATGAATTGATAAAATCTATTACTGTACTTGTAAATTCTATCAGTTTATTTTGGTACTGATCTAAACTGCTTATGACACCCGAAAAAGAAGTTATCACCAGTAGTATGATCAAAGTCGCCACAAGAAGAGCTGAAAAAAAAGTCAATAACAATGAAATCATCCTGGGAATACGCATAGAATGCTGGAACCAATTCACTAATGGAGCCATTGCATAATAGATGAATACAGCAATAACAAAAGGCACCAAAATATCTCTTGTTAGGTTAAAAATGAAAAGAAGCACACTGAAGGACAAGAACAGGAGACATATGACTTTGATCTTCTCCCAATCTATGATTTTAAATGATTGGGAGACTGTTGTCACATCATGTTTCTTGATTTCTTTTTTCTTAACTGCCATGATTTCTCCTATTAGATCAAAAGACTATGTTTCTTGATAAACAATATTTTCACCGCTGTTTAGAAAAACAGATTTTCCCTCTTTCTCAAAACATACATCAGTACCTTTTAAAACAAGAACAGTACATCTGTTTTTCTCTAAATTGACTTGTAATAAACTTTTGTTCCTTTTTAACTTGAATGATACGGATTTCCAGTCTAAAGGCAATTTTGGAATAAAATATATCGATTCTCCTTTATCGACAAATCCTGCAAAACCATAAACAATAACCGCCCATACTCCAGCAGCAGACGCGACATGCACACCATCTGCCGTATTCCCGTGTAAATCCATCAAATCCAAGTATAAAGCTCGTTGAAAATATTGTGCGGCCAATTCCTTATATCCAATCTGTGCTGCAACAATGGATTGCACACAAACAGACAATGACGAATCGCCTGTCGTTATAGGATCATAAAAATCAAAATCTCGCCTTTTTTCCTCTATCGAAAACATCTCTCCATGAAGAAAAAGGGCTAAAACAACATCTGCCTGTTTAAGGACTTGGTGTCTATATATAACCAAAGGATGGTAATGAAGTAATAATGGAAACTTTTCCTGTGGTGTATCCTTAAAATTCCATGGTTCCAGATCGAGAAAGTTAGCATCTTGTGGATGAATTTTCCTTTTTTCGTCGTATGGCAGGTACATCAGCTCAGAAGCTTTTCTCCATTTTTCCAGCTCTTCTGAACTAAGTCCCGTTTCACGGCAGAGCGCTTCATAAATCTCAGGTTTTTTTTCTTTGATAGATTGCATGGTTTTCATTGCATAATCGAGATTGAATCTTGCCATTACATTCGTATAAAAATTATCATTCACCACTGTCGTATATTCATCTGGACCAGTTACACGATGTATATGAAATGATGTTTTCCCCTGTTCTTCAGAGAAAAAACCAAGATCCTCCCAAAGACGGGCAGTTTCAATCAGGATATGAGCTCCTTCTTTTGATAGGAAATCAAAATCACCAGTTGCATTATAATATTTTTTTAAAGCATAGGCTATAGCGGCGTTTATGTGATATTGGGCTGTTCCTGCGGCATAATAGGCTGATGCTTCCTGTCCATTGATTGTCCTCCAGGGATATAACGCCCCTTTTTGATTCAATTCTTTTGCACGTTCCCTGGCAGATGGTAGCATTTGCCATCTGAATCTCAATAGTTTCCTTGCCATTTCAGGATTTGTATATGCTAAAAAAGGCAACAGGTAGATTTCAGTATCCCAAAAATAATGACCTTCATAGGCAGAACTTGTGACCCCTTTTGCAGCAATCCCATTTTCCTGGGCTCTTCCTGTAGCTTGAGCAAGTTGAAACAGGTTCCACCTGATTGCTTGTTGAGACTGCAAATCCCCATCAATCTCAATATCACTGTTCTCCCAAAACTCAGCCAACCATTGTTTTTGTCCATCGAATAGTTTCTTAGATCCATCTGCAGAGGCACATTCCAGTGTTCGTTGACAACGATCGGCAAGTTCTTCTGCAGGTACTCCTGTTGATGTATGATAGGCGACAAGTTTGACTATTTTTAAAGACTGCCCTTTTTCCAACTGGACTTTTATTACTGATTTTGCATAATCCTTGTTTACCATATTCTCAATTTTATACTCAGACGGAGCTGCTACAAGATGCCTGTAACCACAGGCTATTGTCATCTTACTATTATTACATCTATATCCTAGAATAATATCATCTTTTTCATGTCTTTGCAGACGTGGCTCCAGGACCCTATGATCAAATCTACTGGCTTTGCGAGGATCAGTTCCTTCTCCTAAAGCAGCCGAAGGAACATAGTATTCATCCTCTCCATCCTGACGGTTTAATAGTTGTGATGATATGACAATAGAAGCCTTATGATCCAACGTTCTAACTTCATAAGTCATCATAGCAAGATGACGGTGTTCAAAACTCACCATACGTTGGGATTTGATGGAAATACGGCGTCCTGCAGGGGTTCTCCACTCTATGTTCCTTGATAATACACCACTTCTAAAATCCAAGACACGCTCATATTCATCTAAATCAGCATGTGACAAAAGAAAGGGTTCATCATCAACATACAATTTGATCAGTTTAGCATCAGGTACATTGACAATAGTCTGGCCGATTTTTGCATAACCAAACGCTTCTTCTGCATGTTTGATACGCCATGTCTCATGAAATCCATTGATAAAAGTACCATGTGTATGCGCTTCCCTACCTTCTTCAGGATTGGCTCGCATTCCTATATATCCATTGGCTACAGTAAAAAGTGTTTCGGTCTTGCCATAGTCTGAATTTGAAAAACTATTTTCAATGATTTTCCATGGATCCACAGGGAATCGATATGTATCCATTCCGTAATTCTTTAATGGATGGTTCATGAAAACCTCCCATTTAAACTGAATTTCATATATAATATATTCATATCAGAAGACCTTGTCAAATTATGTTAAACGGTTCCTATTTTGCTCAAGATAATTATTCCTTTTTACTTTCATCCCAATCCCAAAAAAATTCTTTGATGTAATCCTTCTTCATCACGTGCCGGAGTCATCATCCAGACATCTTGGACAGCAGGTCCGTTTAAAGAATCATCAAAACCCAGGAAAAACCATCCTGCATTCCCATACAATAAATTGCTTAGATGACAATCCCCATGAATACAATGCAAGGGAATACCCCTTGATTCCATGGAATATAAAATGTGTTCCATCATTTATTCTGGAATCATAGAATGAGGATGTCTGAATCTCAGGTCTCATTGCTTATCAAAATCGGATGTATGATGGAAATGCACCAAAGGATATTGTTGCTTATAATAGTTTAACATCCATTCTGATTCAGCAAAAAAGACATAATGATTGTTTTTATCAGTTCCTATACTTCCAGCTTTGAAACCGAGAAATTTTTCAAACTGCTCTTTATCATCTGATGTGATCCAACAAGCCTTATAAAAATTCAAAGGTTCAAAACGGCACTCTGCGTCATATTCATTGGCTAACCTGTATTGTATGACATCAAATTGAAGCAATCCTACAGTTCCAACAATTTTTCTTCTGCCGTTATCCAGTTCAAAAAGTTGTGCAACCCCTTCGTCAGTGAGCTGTTTTATCCCTTTATCAAGTTGCTTTACTTTTGTTGAGGTTTTGATAAGTTCTTTGAAAACTTCAGGTGAAAAACTGGGTATACCTTGAAAAAAAAGCTTCTCTCCTTCCGTCAATGTATCACCTATCTTGAAATTCCCGCGATCATATAATCCGATGACGTCACCAGGAAAAGCTTCGTCAATGACATCTTTTTTTTGGCCTAAAAAACTTGCTGGATTCGTAAATCTTAAATCTGAATCAATTCTTGTATGCCTATAGAATTTGTTCCTTTCAAATTTTCCAGAACAGACTCTAAAAAATGCCACCCTGTCCCTATGACGCAAATCGAGATTTGCATGTATTTTAAATACAAAACCGGTAAATGATCCTTCCTCAGGATATACCATCCTCTTGTCAGTCAAACGAGGACATGGAGGTGGCGCAATTTCAACAAAAGTTTCCAACAATTCTTTCACACCAAAATTATTAAGTGCGCTACCAAAAAAAACAGGAGCTTGATGCCCTTCCAAATACTGTTTTTTATCAAAAGAACCATACACACCGTTAACAAGTTCAACATCCTGTCTGAGTCTTATTGCATTTTCCATTCCTATCCTATCATCTAGAAGCTTACTTGAAAGATCTTTGATATCAAATATGCCCATTTCCTCTAAAGGTCTATTAGCTACAAAGAGATGAAGACTTTGATGATGAATATTATAAACACCTTTAAAACTTGAACCACGGCTAATAGGCCAGCTTAATGGACATACTTTGATAGATAACTTGTTCTCCAATTCGTCCAACAATAGGATAGGATCATTGCCTTCTCGATCAAGCTTGTTAATAAAAATAATGACAGGAGTGTTCCGCATCCTACAGACATTCATCAGCTTTTCTGTCTGTTCTTCAACCCCTTTTACACTGTCAACGACAAGAATAACGCTATCAACAGCTGTTAAAGTACGATATGTATCTTCTGCAAAATCCTTATGTCCAGGAGTGTCCAATAGATTTATTTTTAAATCATCATATTCAAAACTCATGACTGCAGAAGCGACAGAAATACCCCTTTCTTTCTCAATTTCCATGAAATCTGAGGTTGTTGACCTTTTAATCTTGTTTGATTTGACAGCTCCTGCAGTATGGATGGCTCCTGCAAAAAGAAGAAATTTTTCCGTTAAAGTGGTTTTTCCAGCATCAGGATGGCTAATAATAGCGAAAGTTCTTCGTTTTTGTATCTCTTCCAATAGGCTCATGTGATAACCTCAAATTAAAGAAAATAGGACGGATTTATTGTAAATCAATTCTGATAAAAGGCAGAAAGTATCTTTCGAACTTCTGTATAATCATGCACACGTGAACCTGCATAGGTAGGCTCATTTCCAACTTTGATAGTAATAGCTCCTTCAGGCAATGCCTCGAAAAGATCTTCATCAGTCATATCATCTCCTATAGCGATAATAAAGGAGCTTCCCGTCTCAGCAAGAATCTTTTTGGCAGCCCGCCCTTTATCGATTTCCACATTTTTGACTTCTAAAACCTTGTTACCTTCAAGAACTTTAAGACTCATATTTGATATGGTATTCAGTATGGTTCGTTTCAATTCTCGCATACGTGATTCAGCAATTGAAGGATGAACCATCCGATAATGCCAAACAAGTGAAAAATCCTTTTCTTCAATATATGACCCTGGGGTCCGATCAAGATAAAGCTGAAAAAGTGGACGTAGATGCTCTTTCCATCTTGAATCGAGATCAATAGGCTTCTCCCATTGAGCGCCAGGTTTTCTGATCCAGGCACCATGTTCAGCAATAAGAAAAAATTTCCTTTTCCCGAATTTTTCCTCTAAAAACCTTCTATTCCTACCACTGATAATGACAAGCTTATTCTCATTATCACGTTCAAGCTGAAGCAGGATATCATTTAATTCTATATCATCACTAAAATCCTTGATTACTTCAAAAACGTTTAGTTTTTTGACCAAATCAAATATAAAATCAGAAGCTTTGGGTACAAAAGTCAAGCCTTGAGGTTTCTTCTTGAAGGGAACCAGAGTTCCGTCATAATCAAGAAAAATAACCCTGTTTTTTGATTTTTTATAATAAGCAGATATTTCCTTGATCCATTTCATATCAATAAACCGGGCGGAAGGCTTGTTTTTTGTTGTTTCCAGATTTTGCAAGTCTTCCATGAAATTTCCCGCCCATTTGAATACATCCTTATTCAAAAGCCTTTCCCTCATAATACGCATTCTCTGTTTTTTTTCGTTAACAGGCATTTTTAAGGCTGTAATGATGGCTGATGAGATTTCATCGTTACTATGAGGATTAACAGTCAAAGCCTCTCCTAATTCCTCAGAAACTCCAGCCATCTCACTGAGAATCAGAACTCCATCCAAATCATGCTTGACTGCGACATATTCTTTTGCAACAAGGTTCATCCCATCACGTAATGGGGTAACCAAAGCTACATCTGCCAAATAATATAATGCACATAATTCCGGAAAATCGATGGATCGTGTCAAATAATGTATTGGTGTCCATCCGACTGTCTCATATCTTCCATTGATTTTTCCAACGAGTTCATTGACTTTGGAATGGAGATCACCATATGCTGTGACATTTGTCCTGCTTGGCACAGCAACAATAATCCATATTACTTTTTTAAGGAACTCCGCATGTTTCTCTAAAAAAACCTGGAAACTTTCCAATCTTTCAGTAATTCCTTTCGAATAATCAAGCCGATCAACGGAAAGGATAATCTTATATCCATCTGTATTCTTTTTTAATTCTTTGAGATATGACTTGAATTCTGGGATTTTCGATACGGATTCGAATTTTCTATAATCAATACCCATTGGAAATGCAGAAACCTTCACCTTGCGTTCTGAAAACCTGATAACATCAAAAACATCCTCGTAACCAAGCAGATGGTGTACATTATCTAAAAAATGACGGACATAACTCGAAGTATGGAAGCCAATCAGATCAGCACCAAGTAAGCCTTCCAATATAGCTTTTCTCCAAGGAAGCAATCGAAATACCTCATAAGTCGGAAATGGTATATGGAGAAAAAAGCCTATCATTGCATTTGGTTCAACATTTCTTAGCATCATTGGTAACAGCAAAAAATGATAATCCTGTATCCAGACATAATCACCCGTCATATAGGTATCTTGCACATTTTTAAGAAATAAAAGATTTACCTTATGATAGGTATCCCAATGCAAACTGTTAAATTTCGTATAATTCGGGAAATAGTGAAATAAAGGCCATAATGTCTCATTACTGAATCCTTCATAATATTCAGAAACATCAGTATTTGACAGGAAAACCGGTATGCACTGATATTTAGTCTTTAATACTTGTGTGATCTCTTTCATTTCTTTTTCATTGACAGATTCCGAAGTTATCCCTGGGAAACCAATCCAATAACAGTCAAATTTTGCAGATAAAGAAGACATTCCTGTCGCTAAACCGCCAACACTCTGTTTATAGATTAATCCGTTTTCTGTCTTTTCAACAGTAACAGGAAGCCTGTTAGCAACCAGTATAAGTTTAGACATTGTCGCTCCAAGCAGTAAATTCATTCATTATTGGTGATTCCCAGTTTTTTATTATTGTGCATAAAAAAATCAGAAAGCTTTTTCCTGAAGGAATTGTCAAGTTTCCTTTTTAATACGGCAATTCTTTCCAGTTTTTCAGGATCATTGATTTTCATTTCCATGATACCTATCAGATTCTTGATATCTGAACGTTTTGGTGAAAGAATATGCGCTGCATGAAATTTTTTTAATGCCTCTTCCATTTTCCCAGAGTCGAAAAGTGATAAGCCTTCATATAGCAAATCAACCGCTTTCGTCTCCATCGCTTCGGATTCTGGGATATCTTCCCTCTTAGGTAAAAGAAATAGGCTTAATAAGAATAAAAAAGGATAAACCATAAGGGATAAAAACAATGAAATATGTTTGAGAGACTTAAGACCATGAATTGTCAAAAACACCATCCCAAACAATATCAATCCTAGCAGAGAAAGATAAAAAGGATAGCTAAGGTTGGAATTCCTATGATAACAAAGATACAGCCAGACCATAAAAAAGCTAACTAGGACAGTAATGAATATGACAGTTCTCTGTTCACTTATTATCTGTTCATCGATTCCTGCAATTTTCCACGAAATCTTATTGTTATATATACGTTGGATGGGGAGCATCAGAGGTCCTTCATATTGATCAATACTTTTATCATTAAAAGCAAGAGTCACTTTAGAACCCTTCGTCAGCAAGAGATAAGACTTGTTATCAAGAATGAATTCCTGGTGCAAATTCAAAGGCGAAGCGCCCCCATTTTCTACCAATGAAACATCACCTGAAACCATTGTGACTTTCGCCAAAAAATTATCATATTTTTTAAGCTCATTTCTTCTGTTAATACTGTCATAAATAAGGATAGAGTCCATTGTGATTAAAGCGGATGCCGCAATAATAAAAGTAAAAAGAAACTTTCTCTTCCTTTTTCTTATGACGTCCATTCTTTTTTCATCTCCTGATATTCCTCTTATGATTTATACATTGGTTTCCATGACAATCCTGTTAAATGCAGCCCTATCATCAGCATCAATGTTCCAAACATGTGAATCATCCGTATCAAGTTTTTTCTTGAGTTTTTCTGGAATGGGTGGTTCAAAACCAAGTATCCTGGAAATTTTTTCTGGGAATTTCGAAGGATCTGCCGTAAGGAATACTCCTGTCTTAACATCTCTGTATTGAGGAAAATTCTCCTGGAACTTAAGAGTTCCTGCCAAAGCGACAGCACCATGAACATCCAAAATATACCCTTTTTCATCATATGTTTTTTTGATTATTTTTGAAGTCTCTTCATCAGTTACTGTTATGGGACTTATCATACGTTGCATTTCTTCCATATTATTATTAAACAGATAAAGTATTCTTGGAATATTATTAGGCAACTTAACATTCATGGCATTGCTTAAACATTCAATGGTTTCATTTACGGTAACTGCTGATTTACCTTCTTCAAGCATTCTGACAAGATAATTATTCTCATTATGAGGGGCTACAAATTTCTTTATCGGTAGGCCACCAATCATTGGCATGGCAAGAAAATTTGAACCTATATGACCGGCATTCCCAGTTGGGATGGAAACAATAATCTCTTCCGGATAATCGGCAATCTGAGAATACAGCCAAAACGAGAAAACCGACTGAGGAATAAATCGCCCCCAATTGATAGAATTCGCGGATGTAGGATTGAATTTGTTCAGACTCTTATCATTCAAAGCATTCTTAGCGAGTTCCTGACAATCATGAAAATCACCATTTACTTCAATAGGGAAAATATTTCCTCCAAGAGTTGTCATCTGTTTTCTTTGTGTCAGCGTGACCCGGTCTTTGGGGAATAAACAATAGACCTTGATGTTTTTCTTATTATAAAAAGCCTCATTAATGGCAGGTCCAGTATCCCCACTTGTTCCTACAAAGATGGTTATGCTCTGATTCGTTTTGGCAAGATAGTATTCAATAACAGATGCCAATAACTGGGCTGCAAAATCCTTAAAAGCAAAAGTCCAATTATGGAAAAGTTCCAGAAAAAACAACCTGGGAAAAAGTTCAACAATAGGAGCTTGAATGCCATCATAAGTCTTATTGATCAGCCCATAAAAATCATTCTTCGGAATAGAATCAAAATAAGGATATAGAATCTCAAAAGCGATATTCTTATAGTCTTTTCCTTTTAAACCTCGAAGGACTTCCTCTGGATATCGGATGAGCTGTTCAGGGACAAACAACCCCTTTTCTGGGGCTTGTCCCATAAAAAGGACATCCTGCAATGAATAATGCAACTTCGGAATATTTTTATTGAAATAGTCATTTGTATTGATAAATTGCATGTCAGTTCATGCTCCTATAATGTTTTGATGATGACAAATCATATTTATAATTGCGAATATATAATAAAACATCAAATAAAACCATTATCATATTTATCAAATAAAAATATAATACATAATTATTGTCATTAATCAACTTATGGATAATTCCAAACAGGTATCCAAGTAAGACTATCAATAAGAACATGAGACTTTTCCCTTTTGTTGTCTTGCTTTTCCATGATTTATATATTGATAAAGGCCATGCTGCACCAAAACACATCAACATTCCTACTTCAAAGAAAGTCATATTTTTCCCCTGCTAATGTTTCTTATATAATAGTGTATTTCGCATCTTGATTGTCTGATCATAATCTGATTGTAAACGTCCAATAGCCTCAACATCTCCAATCCGTGACGCATCTACGATATGTTTTTTAATCACATCTATCGTTTTATCAAGCTTTTTTTTTAGGATCTTATTACGGTAATCATAAAACATCTTGTTTTCAGTCTCTTCATGGCTCATCATATGATTTGTTGATTTGAACTTATCTGAAAGCATAATGGCTGTTATTTTTGAATTTACAACGGGATCCTGGGAATAATTTATAAAATCATCAACATTAAAATGTCCTTTTTGTTCATAAATCTCAAAAGCTGTTCTAAAGGCTTTTTTGGATATATCATCTGAAAAATCCTGTTCTTTAAATATGGATAAAATCTCCTCCATCTTTTCACTATGCATCAGCAAAAGAAGAATAAATTCACGTTCTAACCTGTTCCATGAAATGTCATCATTTTCTGTTTTAGATAAGTTTGTGACGGGCAATGGTACTCTCACAAAACTTTCAATATCCTTCCTGTATCTTTCTAATTCAACCTTTATCCCTTCTACTGTCACATCCAATTCCTTTGCCAAGGTATTAATGACAATATCATGTTCTAAGGCATTTTTCAGTTTAATCAGATATTTAAAAATGTAGGAAAGGAGCTTAAGTTTACCTAACATCGTCTTGATATCAAATTTTTCCTTGAGATACCTGATCATATATGTGAAAACATCCGGACAAGAATTCTTAAGCTCCATAAAAGCTTCATATTCATGTGTATTAAGATAATCAAAGGGATCCATTCCAAAAGGAAGTCTCAATATCCTGATATTGTATTCATGATCTAACATCATTTCAACCGTACGCCATGTCGCTTTCTCACCCGCCACATCAGGATCAAAAATCAGGACTGCGTTTCTTGTATAACGACGGAGCAGATTGATATGACCCTCAGTCAATGAAGTGCCCAAAGGGGCAACTACATTTTTTACGCCTTTCTGAAACAGCATCATCACATCAAAATATCCTTCAACAATGATCACTTCGTCCAGATCACGTATGATATTTTTGGAATGATTCAATGCGAAAAGTGTCTCGCTTTTCTTGAAAACCGGTGATTCTGCTGAATTGATATATTTCGGAATATTTTTATCCTCATGCCCCTCTTTCTTGTTGTTTATTGCCTTTGAACCTAATTTTTCAGATTCTAAGTCACTTGTATGCATGACGATTGGGATGACTCGTCCCCCAAAACCTAATACATGCCCTGCTATATCCTGTATGGGAACCATTAATCGATTGCGAAAGGAATCATAATAATTCCCTTTCTGGTTTTTCCGTATAAGTTGGGCTTTTTCCATGATCATATCTGAATATTTCATCTGTTTCAAATCCAGATACAACCTATTCCAACCTTCATTTTGACTGGTTGGAGCAGGTGAAAAACCAAGATTAAACTTATTGATTGTTTCTTCAGAAATGTTCCGTTTTTTAAGGTATTCCCTGGCTTTAAGACCTTCTTGCTTATTGGTTAAAAAAAAATGATAGATATAAGCCGCTTTTTCATTGACTTTAAATATTTCCTGTCTCTCAAGATCCTCTTGGGTGACAGCTTGGGATTCTTCAGGAATGGCAATCCCATATTTTGCCGCTAAAAACTTGACACTTTCCACAAAATTCATATTATTCATTTTCATTATGAAAGTGAAGACATTTCCACCTTCTCCACAACCAAAACAATGATAAAAACCTTTTTCTGTATTGACATTAAAAGAAGGTGTTTTTTCTGAATGAAATGGGCATAAGCCCTTCAGGCTTCTTCCCATTTTCTTGAGTCGGACATATTCGCCTACAACATCTTCTATCAGTGCTGTAGATTTTATCCTCTCAATGATTTCATCCGGGATCCTCATGACGACCCTATTTCATATACAAAAGCGATTTCATCACATTTGTCACGCTTTTGACATTTATCACAATCCAGCCATATCTTTTCTGGAAAAGATTCCTTATCAGTCTCTACAAAACCTAGATGCTTGAAAAAAAGAGGGGTCACAGTCAATGCAAACAGCTTTTTAAGACCAATCTCTCTTGCCACTTTCTTAAGCTGTTCAACAAGAGCTTTTCCAATCCCTTGACCTTGGTATTGCGGGTCAACTGCCAAAGAACGGACTTCAGCTAAAGTGCCGTTATAAACACGTAAAAAAACACAACCAATGATTTTACCGTCTTTTTCAGCAATTTGATAATTACTGATATGTTCAAATAAGAAATCATGTGTTATCGGCAACATCAGATTTTTTTCAGCAAACGTCTCGATCAAGCTGACAATACTGTCTGCATCAGAAATTATAGCTGGGCGCAACATCATCTTATTGCATATTCTCCGAAGCGTCACTGGGAATATAGGGCATGCCTGTCATGACGTTGATTTTACCGAATTTAGCTTCAAACTTATTGAGATTATCCTGCAATGCATTCAAAAAAAGTTTGCAGTTCTTAGGATTCATGATAACCCTGGAATGAACCTTGGCTTTAGGTTTCCCAGGCAACAATCTCGCAAAATCCAGTATGAACTCCGAATCTGTATGAGAGACAATCACCAGATTAGAATACACACCTTCTGCTTCATGCTCGCCAATTTCAATTTTTAATTCCTGGGACATATTTTCATTGCTCATAGAGGGACTCCTATGCTTTTCCAAAAAATTTTCTTATCTGATGAATCACTTCAGTTTGCTGTTCTTCTGTCATAAGTGGGAACATCGGCAAAGACATGACTTCAGTCGTACTTTTTTCAGCTATTGGAAAACTACCTTTTTTATAACCAAGATACTTGAAGCATTCCTGCATGTGTAATGCTATCGGATAATGAATAGCCGTGGGGATACCATGATCATTCAGAAATCGACATAACTCATCACGTTGTGTAGTGCGGATCGTGAATTGGTTATAAACATGTCTGTTATAATCCTCTTTATACGGAACCGTGACTACATCTTTTAATTTATCAATGTATGCTTCGGCTAATCGTTCACGTGACTTGAGCTCTTCATTCAAATACTTAAGCTTGACCCTTAATATAGCGGCTTGTATTGTGTCCATCCTGCCATTGATCCCAATATATTTATGTGAATACTTTACATCTTGCCCATGATTAGCTATTTGTCGCATTTTCAAAGCAAAATCCTCATCATTGGAAAGTATCATCCCAGCATCACCATAACAACCCAGATTCTTACTTGGAAAAAAACTGAGTGCTGAAGCTTTCCCCATTGAACAGGCTTTTTTCCCTTTATATTCCGCTCCAATAGCTTGACATGCGTCCTCAATTACTGCAATACCATGACGTTGTGTGATAGCAAGTAACTCATCCATATCTGCACATTGGCCATATAAATGAACCGGAATGACCGCTTTGGTTTTTTTCGTTATTTTAGATTCCAATTGTGACGTGTCCAAATTATAAGTCTTTTCATTAATATCAATAAAAACAGGCGTCGCTCCTAAAAGGGAAATCACTTCTGCGGTCGCGATAAATGTAAAAGGTGTGGTAATGACTTCATCCCCTGGACCTATTCCCATAGCCATAAGTGGTACTAATAGGGCATCTGTCCCTGAAGCAACCCCAATAGCATGTTTTGTTGAACAGAAAGTTGCAATCTCTTTTTCCAATGCTGATACATCAGGCCCAAGTATAAACTGGGTAGATTCAAGGACTTTGTTGATTGCTTCTTGCATTTCAACTTTCATGTTTTCATATTGTAATTTCAAGTCAATAAAGTTCATTTTCATTGCCATTTTATGTTCCTTTACTGGTTATTTTGTTCAATAATATAATCTTTTTATACGCTTTATTCAAATTAACTGAATACATCTCATTGACTTATAGATACTTGATTTCTATCTTTTTTACAGGTATTTTCATGTTATGAAAACACAGCAGTCCCTTATCATCGTACTTGTAAGACCTCAATTTGCATAAAACATAGGAGCGACAGCAAGAGCGATGGCTAATTTTGGAGCTACAGAACTAAGACTTGTCAATCCACTCCCTTTTGATATGAAACATGCGCTCGCACTGGCCTGTGATGGAGAAAAAATAGTAAAAAAAGCAGGCATTTTTTCATCGTGCGAACAAGCGCTTTATGACTGTCATTTTTCCATTGCTACTACAAGACGCACCAGACATATAGGGATCAAAACTTATATACCTGCAACATGCCTAAATGATGCTATTAAACATAAAATTTCAAGGATAGCCATTGTATTTGGCAATGAAAAATCAGGATTATCCAACACTGAACTTTACTCTTGTGATATTGTCAGCACCATATCTACTACAGACCATGGCAGCCTTAATCTTTCTCAAGCTGTATTGGTTTACCTTTACGAATGGTACAACCTTATTTCAAGAAACATAAATCTCTCAAATGATTCAATGATGACTACCATAAAAATTCCAGAGCATCATGAAAAATCCAGATTGTTTGAACTTTTTGAAACATTGATCACGGAAGGTGGTTATCAACCAAAAGAAAAAATTTCTGGTTTTATCCGAAAAATAAGGATGATCTATGAAACCCGTCCAATATCCCAAAGGGAATTGAGGATTATGCTTACAGCTTTACGTTGGATTGAAAAAAGGGGGCATCGGACAATCAAGCGCATCTGAAACCGCTCTCAACATCTCACCCTCTTCCACTGTGACTCTGTTATCTGACATCACACAATAGACACACGCTTCAAGCACTTTTTTTCGAATGAAAGGGACTGATTGAGATAAATGGGTAAGACAAGAATCTAATATGCTTACATCATCGGAATCTATACTTTTCGATAAGGAAGTCTTCATAGAAGTAACACGTAGCATTCCATCTTGGAATGCTTTTTCCATCTTATCAGTATCTTTTGTACCTGATCGTGATAAATAAGAAATTAACGTTTCTACGTATGGTAAAACACTATGAATTGAATGATATTTTTCTATCGACTGTTTTTGTTTTCTGAATACCGGATCTAATCTTCTGAGAACCATCCTGTTCATGGCATATTCGAAAAGATCAACATGATTATCAGCATGTATCAACGAATCGATCACTTTCCTGAATTGTTCGTATTTTGTATTGGTCATCTCTTTTAAAGACCTGATGCCTATTTCTGCTAGTGGTAATTTGGCAGATCCTGGCAAAAGGTCAATCAACGCATGGCATTCATTTACAGAATCTGTTCTTTCGTTGTAATTTTTTACAATCTCCAACTGTTTTTGTCTGATCGTCTGGTTTTTCCCCAATAAAAGAGCATAAACAACCAAATGTGCCTTATCCTTGTCCTTGGTAAACTCAATCAGTTTTTTAGGGATATTGGATATTGTTTTTTCAACATAATCGACGTGTTTTTGTGAAGGCTTCCCTACGCCAAGTATTATGTTTTCTTGACGCAGATGAATAGGAGCGTCCGATTCATTACCAATAAAGGATGAATTCTGTACAGTGTTCAGAGAGTTCTGCCTATATGTTTTCACATTCAAATCTTGAAATGAGGGATCTAACCGTTTGATACGCTCTTTTAATGGTGGATGTGTTGCCATCAAGTCAAAAAAAACATGACTCAATCCGTTTGAAAAGAAAAAATGACTAGCTTGTTCTGCTGCTGGTGTAATCAATCTTGATCCTATTGAAAACCCACCTATTTTTTTCAAAGCTCCAGAAATTCCTGAGGGATCCCTTGTAAACTGAACAGCTGATGCATCAGCCAAAAACTCTCTCTGTCTTGAGACAGCGCTCTTTATCAGCTTCCCAAAAAAAACACCTATATATCCAATAGCCATGACTGCAATACCAAATATGGCAATGACTGCTGCCCCCCCTCCTTTCTTATCAGATGATGACCTCGAAAACATGAGACTACGAAACATCATATATCCTATCATGGCGATTATTAAAATACCATGTAAGACTCCTGTTAATCGGATGTTTAACCTCATATCTCCATTAAGAATATGACTGAATTCATGTGCAATGACACCTTGAAGCTCATTACGGCTTAGTTGCTCTATACAGCCTTTTGTAACACCTATAACAGCATCATTCGGTTTGAATCCGGCAGCAAAAGCGTTTATACCGCTTTCGTTTTCAAGAAGATAGACAGGTGGAATGGGAGTGCCAGAGGCAATGGACATTTCTTCTACAACATTCAATATTTTCCTTTCATTCAAGTCTTTTGTAGATAGGCTTATCAATCTTCCCCCGAGCATCTCTGCTACAGCCTTGCCTCCCGTTGCCAGCTGTGCTGACTTATAAAGGCTTCCTAACAAGACAATCAATAAGGTTGTTATGGAAACCATTAAAAAAAGTGAAGGATCCCAGAACATTGTAAAATCCATCTGTTCTGAAGGTAAAGAAGAGGAATTTTTTGACTGCGCATACACTATAAGAAAAGTAACAACAAGATATATGGCGAGAATGATAAAAACAACAGCCAGTATAAAATAAAAAACAAGAAGGCCTGTCTGTTTGCGGGCTTGTTCCTGATGTAAAAAAAAATCCATCCTAGAACTTGACCTTGACCGCTTCCCTTTCCGCTTGGACAGTCACTTCGAAGAGTACAGCTGCTTTGAAACCAAACATTCCTGAAAATATGTTATTGGGGAAAACCTCACAGGCATTATTATATGCCATCACAGAATCATTATAAGCTTGTCTTGAAAAGGAGATTTTATTCTCTGTTGAAGTCAACTCTTCCATCAACTGCTGTATGGTCTGGTTGGCTTTTAGATCAGGATATTGTTCCGCTAAAGCGAAAAATTTCCCGACTGCGCCAGTAAGCATAGCTTCTGCTCCCACCATCCCTTTCATGGCATTTTCATCCATGGGATTTTCTGCAGCCTTCTGATTTGCAGAAACCGCTGAATTCCTTGCTGAAATCACGGCTTCCAAAGTCTGGCGTTCATGTGAAAGATATGCTTTTGCTGATTCAACCAGATTCGGAATCAGGTCATAACGTCTTTTAAGTTGGACATCAATCTGAGCAAATGAATTCTTAAACCTGTTTCGTAATGTGACAAGTCTGTTATAGATACCTATTAAGGTAAATATTAAAATCAGAACAATAACACCTAAAATAATCAGTGTCATATGACTACCTCCCAAACACCTGAAAAGTCTCTTTTTATCCTTATTTGACTTGCATCCTGGAAATAGCAGTCAAGGCCGCATCACGAATATCGGCTTTCATATTTTGATTGGTCAGTTCTGTCAGATAGGGCATATATTTTACATTGTATGTCTGCCCTACTAATTCAATCAACGCAACAGGAATGTCTGTCCCTGAAAACAAGGATATGATATAATTATCCATCTCACTGTTTTTATATTTTGGGAGTGAAAAAGCGGTTCTTACACATTCAAACTTGATCTCACTATCTTGTGTTGCAGTAAAAAGGGATTCAACTTCTGCTTGAAGCTTCTTGATCTTGTTTTTTTCTATCTCATCAAGGGCGGTCATAATCCTAACCTTGTTATCACTGTTGAGATATTCCTTAAGCACATTGACTTTTCCATTAAGGATGAACTGGCATGTCCTGTAATTACGGATGATCCTATCTGAAACGGTTGGATCTAACTCACCTTCAATCAACATCGCAATCGTATCATAATACTTTACAAACTGGAGCAATGGTGTCTTCATAGCTCCAAGAGGGACACTTTTATCCTCATACAATGCTCTACCTAATCCAACATTGATCATTTCACCAAGAAAACCAAGTTTTAGAAGTTGCAGATCAATATCGTTTCCAGAAAATTCATCATTTATCTTATTATCATATTTTGTATAGATTGAACGCAACGAAACTGCAAAAGGAGTATCATCCTCACGCTTTATTTCCATATCAAATCTTTCTCGTGATGACTGCATTCCTTTGCGGAAATCTTCAATAGAGGTTGATTCAAGAACCGGATAAACTGGTTCTAAAAAATGAGAAATTTTGATAGCAAATGTCTGTGAAATGAAAAACCACATTGAAAAATAGGTCAAAGAAAGAAAAACTATCACACTACCAAAAATGATAATAGGCTTTTTCATAATGACTCCTTCCATATTGAATAATGCTGACCTGTCAATTTATTGGGTTAATGCTAAAAAGTCAAAAAAAACCGATTTGATCCCATATCCAAGAAACTACTTCGTGGTCATGGTAAAAACGCCATCCCAATCAGCAGGAGGAGGAGTCGCAATAAGCTGGTCACACCGTTCAATATACAGTTTTGAAGGCCCATCATCAGGTATCGATTCCAATGCTTTTTGGAAATACGTCTTAGCCTCTTGAAACTGTTTTGCCTTATAAAGCTCTAATCCTTTGTTGTAACTCTCAAGGACAGCAGTCATTTTGGGATTTGGCATGAAACCCTCCTGTTCAATAAAAAATATATTTTTTCCATTTCTCCATATCCCGTCCAATATAACGGACAATATGAAGATAAATGATCTTATGGGGCATCTCCGGTTTCTTAATAAGCTTCATACCGGCCTCTTTGGGAAGCTTATCTCCTTTCCGATTATTGCACCGTCTACAGCAGGTAACCACATTTTCCCAAACTGTGGGCCCTCCTGATGCTTTGGGTATGATATGATCCATTGTCAAATCCGATGTTGCGAACTCCTTGCCACAATATTGACATATATGCTTATCTCTTAAAAGGACATTCCTTCTTGTCAGATGGATCGTCTTTTTAGGGATATAGATATATTTTAACAGCCTGATGACTGTTGGAATTTGGAACTGGTTATTGACGCTATGTATAAGTACATTTGTAGATTCCTCTACAACTGCAACTCCTTTTAATACCAATACGACAGCACGACGCAAGGAACAAATGTGCACAGCTTCGTAAGTGTTATTTAGAACCAGAACACTTTTGTCCATTTGATAAAGATACTAAAAGGCAAGTGGATAATCAAGTTTTGGCGTTTTCCCCCATGTTAAAATGAAGGGAAATGACGGTTCTCGTCCATCTAAAGAACAGGTGATTTATCCAACAGTTTAGGATTGAACCACTTTCATCTGGTTAAAAAACCTGACAAGGTCATTAATGGGATCTCTGTCTGTCAGTAACTCACATGATTTAATGTTTTTTCTGAGAAGGGCATCCTTGTGCCTGTTAAAAAAGGAGGAAAGCGATTTTTCTTCATTCTTAACATCCCGAAAAGGATGAAGGGAAACATCATAATCTTCCTCCAAATCAGCCAAACTTGCTGCAGAAAGATTTGACAATGTTTTTTCAGCAGGATCCGCTACAAAAAAAACAAAAACATCATGCCTTTTACTTAATAGATATAAAGCATGCTCATAATTATCAACAATCATGTCTGAAAGTATGAATATTATGGAACGTTTCCTTTGGACTTTCTGGATGAATTCTATGGCATTTGTAAGTTTCGATTTACCAGATATAGGAGGATAAACAAGGATATCCCTGATAACCTGAAATATATGATCCCTCTTTTTCTGAGGTCTGTAATATTTTTCAACTTTTTCAGAAAATAATGTTAGCCCCACCTTATCACCATTTTTCAAAGCTGCCAATGAAATGAGGGCAGCCGTCTCAACAGCCAACTCCGATTTCAGCCGTCCTTTGGTACCAAATTTCAATGAATGGCTTACATCTAAAAGGATATTTATTGTAAGCTCCCGTTCTTCCATGAATTTTTTTGTATACAGATGGTTCGACCGGGCAGTAACATTCCAATCAATATTTTTTATATCATCCCCGTATTGATACTCCCGTACTTCATCAAATTCCATGCCTTGCCCACGGAATATGCTCTTATAACGTCCTGAAAAGATATTTTGAGCGGCTTTCCTGCTTCGTATCTCTATGAGCCTAACTTTTTTATCAAGAGCGCTTAAGTCCAAAAGACACCTCTCAGGGGACTTCTAATGTATCAAAAATTTTCTTAATGATATCATCTGTTGTCATCCCCTCAGCATCAGCCTCGTATGTCAGGATAAGTCGATGCCGAAGAACATCTGCACCAATGGATCTTATATCTTCGGGGACAACATATCCTCTATGTTTGATGAAGGCATGGGCTTTCGAGGCAGTCGTCAATGACAGAGAAGCGCGTGGAGAACAACCAAAAGCAATATATGGCTTAAGTTCAGCAAGTCCGAAGGATTCAGGGTTTCGTGTAGCCATAACAATATCAAGTATGTACTCAATCACCTTGTCATCGATATATAATTCATTGATAGTATCACGAGCTGATAACAATACTTTGGGAGTGATTACTGATGCTGTTTTTTTTACATTTCCCGTGGTATACATCCCAATGATTTTTTTCTCTTCATCTCTTTCAGGGTAAGTGACTTTTATCTTCATCATGAACCTATCGAGTTGCGCTTCTGGCAAAGGATAAGTCCCCTCATGCTCAATAGGATTTTGGGTAGCTAACACAAGGAAGGGCTCATCCAATTTGAAAGTCTGATCACCTAAAGTGACCTGTTTTTCCTGCATACATTCTAAAAGTGCACTTTGGACTTTCGCAGGTGCGCGGTTAATTTCATCTGCAAGAATGATATTTGAGAAAATAGGGCCTCTCCTGGTCACAAATTCACTCGTTTTCGGATTATATATCAATGTCCCTAAAACATCTGCTGGAAGAAGATCCGGAGTAAACTGAATCCGTTTAAAATCAGTTTTAACGCAGGAGGCAAAAGTACGTACAGTTAATGTTTTAGCCAACCCAGGAAGCCCTTCAACAAGGATATGCCCACCTGTCAGAATTCCTACCAACATTTTTTCAATAAATATCTTCTGCCCAACAACGGTTTGACCGATTTCCTCTAATAGTTCTTCAATAAACGCACTCTCTTTTTTTATTCGTTCATTCATAGCTTTGATGGATGGATCCATGTCTATCTCCTATTTACTGAAATTACTAAATATAAATATAGTATAGTGCAAAAAATGAAAAATTAATGAAAGAAAAAGAGGAATTAACGAAGAAAAATAAGAAATACCACTGTTAATAACAAGGCGATTCCACCTATAAGCCATAAATAGATGGCAGAAGATGACTTACCAGAAGAAGCTGATGAAGATGTGCTGAATTTTACAGAAGAACTTGATGATGAATTTCCACCAGCCTGTTTTTTAACATTTCGAGAATCCAACAAGGGATCATATCGTTTCAATTTGACTTGTTCTTGTTCTGTGGCTTTGCCAAAAATTCCCGGACCTATTTCAACTAACAAATTATACTCTTTCGGAGAACTCGATGAGGAACGCACTTCTTTGACAACTGCGGGAACAGGGATGACCTCTCCACTTTCGTTTCTAGCTCCCAGCAAATCAATGAAGTATTGCTCTTTTTGTGTCCTTCCTGCTATCTTTACCACAATTTGATCACCAGGCTTGACGTCATATATTGGAATTCCACTGATTGGCCCAATGACAAGTCCTACATTTAAAACGACGCCCCCCTCATCAACTTGAAAGGTTACGCTCTCCTGTACAGATGCTGAAGATGGAGCTGGGTCACTGGCCTTGACAGATTGGTCCCTTTCTGATTTTACAGCATCTATCGCATCTTTTGTAACTGTCTCTTTTTCTAACTGGAGTGATATGTTCTTTTCTGACAGGATTTTTTCAATCAAAGATTGTATGGTATGTTCAGTTTTTGAAAAATTTTTTGAATCAAAATCATCTATAAACAGTTCGACGATATCTGTTAAAAATGACGATACAAAAAGCGCTTGAAAATCATTGGATAGACTTGTTGAAATCTCCCCATTAAATCTCATCTGCGCTATGATATCTTCAAACTTTTCCCAACTTTGAGCCGGATCATGATCATACATTGAACTGAAATGGGAAGCAATAATAGACATCTTGTCTATGTTCTTCGAAGTCCTATCTATAAAAACAATGAAAATACCAAATGTATTTGTTGTCAGCGCTTTGAATCGCCCTTTTAAGATATGAATTTGATTCGCAGCCATACTATTATCCTTTGCTTATTACCTTATTTTACAATATATACAATATATATGAAATATCGGAAAATCAAGTTCAACAATTAACTAATTTTCTGTTTTTTGTACATCAAGCTTCATTCTGCATTTATTAGCACTATTTATCAACTTGGGGTTCTGAGGGTCTATTTTTAGCCCCCTTTCCCACTCTTTTAACGCATTTACATAGTCTCCATTCATATAAAAACTTACACCCTTCAGATAAAACTGGTTAACCTGAATCTCCTTGTCACTCATTCGTCCTTGGTCAGTGAGTACTGATGTCTCTTCTTGATATTTTTTTCTAAGGTTTATCTTATTCAGATTCATGATGGCTTTTAACCGATATGTATTACGTGGTGAATTGTCTTGTAAGACTTTTTCCCACTCCTTTTTAGCCAAGTCGATTTTGCCTTCAGAATAATAGACAAGCCCCTTTTCATAGGCTTGACGAAGTGTTTCAAGGGGAATAACGATAGCTGGGGGATTCAGTCTCTCTTCTATCTTTTCTAGATAATCCTCAACATTCTTATACCCCTGTCGGATCGACATGACCAACGTAAATGATTTTTTTGAATTCGCATAATCCCGGTTATGATATTGGAGGATTCCAGTATCATAATGGCTTTGAAGAAATGATTCCACTTTTTCCGGTTCCAGCATCAGAGTATTCTTTACAAGCAAGTCTCTTGACAATTTGTTATTTGGAAACAATAATAATATCTTCTCTAGATAAGACATTGATGTTTGATAGTCCCCTTTATTGAAAAATGCGATTGAATCAAAGTAAAGTTTCATGACGATTTCATAATAGGGTGAATCATCATCAATCTCTTCCTGACTTCGTGAAAAGAGCACTTCTTTTGCCTTATCCAGGTATTCCTTCGCATATATGTTTTCTGGATCTAAATCAAGACACCTGCTCAATTCAAATATGGCATTCTTATACTCACCTACCTGATAAAAAGTTATACCGCTGTTCAAGTATTCAAGAATCTTGTCCTGTTGTTCCTGTATTTTTTTGGCTCGTTCCTCGTTTATCCTGTCTTGTATGAGTGTAAGATACTTGTTAACGTCCTTATAATTGCTGTTCAATGAAATAACATTCATGAAATTTTCACGGCTTTTCTGGTAATTTCTAGCATTATAACTTATGACACCTTGAGAATAAAACCCTTCCAGTTGTGCTCGGAAGATCTCCTGCTGCTTTAAAGAATCATAATGTGCCAATATTCTTGCCTTATAATCAGAAGCGATATCGTCCTGCGGATTTAATACAAGGATCTCATTGAATGCATCCAATGATTCCCCATACTTCTGTTCATTGAACAATCTGACAGCATTGGACATCATCAGTGTCATTTTTTGAAGCTGGAGCATTTCACTACGTAAGCGGTTTGCTTGTTGCAACAAATCACGAGCCTCCTGAAAATCCGGTGTTAATCCAAGCACATAATTCAACTCTTCAATTGCAAAATCCGGTTTCCTCTGTTCAAGAAAAGCCCGTCCCTGTTCAAGATGACGGTCAATCTCCGCCAGCCTTTCCTGTTCATCGATCAACGCTTTGAGTTTATGGACCTTTTCCATAACTGTAATATTGTCAGGAGCTAATACAAGCACTGTCCTATATTTTTCAAGTGCTGCAAGATATTCCTTCTGCTGATAAAGACGATCACCTTCTTCTTCACGTTTTTGTACAAGGATTTCCTTGTTAATACGTTCAAGCTGTTTTTTCGATTTTTCTATATATTCCTTTGCTGTTGCATCATAAGGTGTTTCCTGCAAAACACTGTTAAAAATGACAATCGCTTCTGGATAATTTTTTTCTTTATAATAGTCCAGACCTTTCATAAGTAGTCTCTGTTTTGAAAGGATCCTGTCATAGGCTTTTCTATAATAGTTTTTCAGTTTTATATCTACATATCCATAGTTATCAATAAGCTGATCCCATTCCTGTACTGCCTTGATATATTCCTTGTTATTAAAATATTCCAGACCTTTAATAAAAATAGCATTGATTTGGGATCTGTCAGGTTCATTCTGCATGGCTGATAGTACAAACGCGGTTAGTATCATAAATATGGTTAAAAGTGACTTATAGTTCATTTTTTAATATTCTTGAGTATATCTTCGGCGTCTTTTACCTTTTTCTGAATAACCTTGTTTTCAGGATCAATGGTCAAAGCTTTATTCCATTCCAGTATGGCCTTCTCAAATTCTTCCTGGACGAAATAGGACAATCCTTTATAATAATGAAGTTCTATCAACTTCTGTTGGTTTGGGTTTAATCCACTGATCGTCTCAAAGAGATCGAATTTAGTATTGACAGAGAAATTGTTTACAGAATTGAATACTGCATAAGGTGAATAGACATAATCCACATGTGTATCAAAACCTTTAAACCGATAACGGATCCCTACTCCTGCAGTAAAAAAATTGAGATCATATCCAAGTTTAAACCCACATCGGACAAATACAAGGTCTCTAAAAACATATTCTACTCCAGCGTTCAGCCTATAATCAAGGTCAATAACACTTCTGATATTATAGAGGTATTTGTTCAGATCCAGTGTCGCATAAAGGCTATGATGTTGGTTTCCAGTGCCTTCCATTCCTATCAAAACAGGATAATAAAGACCTGCCTTTAATTTCAGAGGAACGATATCCGTATATGCTTTTGTTGATATGTTTTGCAGGGCTATCCCCACCTTGACATTGTTCAAAGATAACCATTTATTTGGGAAATATGGAATTTTGAGGTTCTTAACAAAAAACTGGGTTCCTAAATCAGCTGCAAAAGCATTGATCTTCAAATCATTGATTCCTAAGACACCCCATTTCAGCTGCATCCCTACTGAATACTGTTTCAACCGCATAGCATAGGCAAGATTGATGACTGAACTTCCAAAATCCACAGTACCATCAGGGTAGCCATATTTGTCATAATTAATGAAAGGTGCTAAATGAAGGAATGTCCAACTACCTCCCATTGTACCTTTCACCCTACCAAATTTCACTGGCTGGGCATACGCCAGGTATTCTACTGAAGTATCATCAAACCAGTCGAGATGTACAAAGGCTGCCTGATTCCTGTTCAATGGAACAAGTCCTGCGGGATTGGAGGTCAGTCCCGTCACGTCTTCAGCAGCTGCACAATAAGCGCCTCCTAACCCATTCACCCTGCTATTCAATTCAAATTGGAATAGGTTCATACCGTCTGTACCGGCAAAATCCGTAAGACTGCCAGTCGCAAAAAGTTGTGGTAAACATGTTAGTAAAACGGTTATGTAGGCGAGCGTTAAAAGTCTCATTTGATGATAATCACCTTCCTAACTTGATTGACATCTTTAGCTCGAATTGTAACAAAATACATACCGACAGCAACAGTCATTCCAGCATGGTTTTTACCATCCCAAAGAATTGGTCCGTATTTACCTGGTTCTTTCACACCTTCATCATACCGTCTGACAAGATCACCCTTGAGGTCATAGATATCAATTCGTACACGTCCTTTTTTCACAACCTCATAAAGAATATTTATGTTCTGATCAATACGCAAATCAAGAATAGTTGGGAATACATTGAAATTTTGACCTTGGTCTGGCCGTTGTTTAATCTGGTACATGTAAGGTGTTCCAGCATTGTCATAAACAACATGATCTACTGAAACTATGAATTTGACAGTTTCACCATCCTTGAATTCAGAATCATTGGCGGGTATCAGACCTTGCCAAGTCATACCGTTCCAAGACAGTTTAACAGCACGATCGTTCATATTTGGTCCATAAGCACCATCTGGATTCTCTGAGACATCATAATATATCCAGACATTGTCTGCATCTTTCGGGTCTCTATCAAGTGTTACATTCACAAGAATATCCGAAGCATTTAGGAACTGACTTCCTCCAAAATCCGTTATCAATTTCATTCCATCGTTCGCAGTTACAGCCTTCACAGCATTTGTAGGAGCATAAGTTATGATTGTGTTTGTAATCCATCGGACATAATTACTCATTACGTTCGAACGGACTGTCTTCACCTCGATAACAACCCTGTTGGTAATGCCGATGGGAGCAGAAGGCGGCACACTCACCTGGAGGAAACAGGTGAAGAGGTCGCCTTCGCCCAATGCCGGCGTATTGGTGATCCTGATATCACCAGCGTCAAAGGTTCCATTGTCATTCGTATCACCATAGACAGCAGTCGTCATGTTCGTAACCATATTGGATACGACACGCACGCGGAATATGTCTGAATAATTGTTGGATGACTGGATATCAAAGGGAAGTGAAGAGACAGAACCTATGACAGCATAAGAGGTTGTCGAGGTTACGTTGAACTGAACGAAATCTGAAACGACATTGGTAGCATAGGCCGATGTCGAATACCCCGTACCAGCAAGGTTTGAATAAACCGCAGTTACGGTATTCGTCAGACCTGTTCCGGAAGGAGTCTTAGCCATTAGTGCGGAGTCCGCCATGAGTAATGCCAGAAGGAACATTACACCTGTCACACTCGGACGTAACCGTCCAAATATCCAGGACTTCACTGAGGAGCCAAGATTGAATAAACTGGTTGCAAGGGCTTCAGTGACTATGGGAATACGTTTAAGTATACCCATGAACTCTCACCTTTGGTTTTAGATTATGTCAGGAAAGTGCATTATCATGGGGAAAGGGAATAACACTGGTACTACTGTTATAGTAAGATTCATAAATAATAAATCTACTTATAGTCTTGGATAAAAATGCGAGTATCAAAAAATGTTATTGTGGCAGATACAAATGCAAGTAAAGTGTATGAACTCCCTTATGTTCCCCGGATAAACAACTATCCGGACAAAGTCATGAAATCTCCTAAGTTTTTAGGTATTATTTCACTCGGACCTTGTACATAAGGGTGCCTTTTGCGCTTCCAGGGATATTGGAGCTATAACTGAAAACTACAGAGCCTGAATTTGCGGAACCAGTCAAACCATAGTTTTTAGCTAAAGATTTAATTGGTGTTGAGCCATCATCAGCAAGGACTTTTCCAGCATCAAAAGCAGTCTTATATGATATGAAATAGTCAGATGTTATCTTCACATCATTGGTATATGCGAGCGATCCGGAAACAAAGTCAAAGACTGTTGTATTGATGGGATCAGAGAAACTGAGATGCTTGACAAAACCAGATCCGGCATTGGTCCATGTGATTACATAGACAATTTCTGAACCTGGAACAACATCTTTCCAGTGGGCGCCTGCAGCCAGAGCCATGAAAGAGGCAGAGTTGGTAACTTCCGATCTCTTTGAAATCACTATGCTCGGTGCCTGAACTATAGCAATAGCAATTCCATTTGTGATGAAATCACGTCCACCAAAAATGGTTGTGCCGTTCATGCTGGTATAGGCTGTCAGACCGGAGAGAGCACCATAGACACTGTTATAGACACCTGCATTGCTGATCTGTGATCCCCAAATGTTGGTTGAAGATTCGCCATCAACTGCAGCAGCATCAGCTCTCATATAAAGATAAAAAGTCTGGAAATCATCTTCAGCAAGAGTGAAGGATTTGAAAGCTCCACCACTTGTACTGACATTTGTATAGAAATTGTAGTACCAAGAATGAGTACCAACAGTAGCAATCCTGTAGTTGGACAATGCAATGACCACAGAAGTGTTACCACGGTTGGTAACAGACATCATAAATGTTGTTCCTGCACCAGGAGCAACATATTTTACGGCATAATTGCTATAATCTGACTTCAGACCATAGATGGCATTGACTGTATTTGTTTCATAGGCCTTATTTGAATAAGGTGTATTCCCCAAATTGGAATAAATGGCTGTTACAGTATTTGTAACACCAACTCCTGCAGCGGTTCCAGAGGCATGCAATGCCATCGGAATAAATAGAAAAAGCGCCATAAGCGCGGTAATGATTCTTTTCATGACTGACTCCTTGTTTTTATTTTTTTGTGAAATGTCGTAAATCTCGTTCCTCTTCAGATGTTTCTCTTTACTTTTCATTTTGATGTACCTCTTATTGATTTTTTTTCAGGTTCGGAATCGGTGGTCAACCTTTATGACCTTGCAACCTCCTTAGTTTCAGAATATGGCCAAGCAGAATCCTATCACCTCCTTTTATGGAAAAATCTTAATCTCATGTATTTGGATAAAATTCCATTTGCCGTGTTTTGAAAAATACTTGGACTTTATAGCTGTTAACCTCACATAACGGCCTTCTTTTGTTGGAAACTGGATCTCCTGCACTTTAACAGGTGTGCCGGACATGTAAGTCCGAGGGACCTTATCCGCATCAAGTTGGGAAGCAATAGTCTTCCATACCTTTAAATCCTCACTGATTTCAACATTATATTCGGTGCTATAAGCCAAAGCACGCCAGATAACAATGACTTTGGAGATCTTCGTCTTTTTACCAAGATCTATTATAATCTGTTGGTTGTTGGAACGAATATCGCCAGAAACGGACATCCCTTTGAAATAGTCCACTCGACCATCAGTAATACGCTGAAGGGAATTCGGACTCATATCAAAAAGTCCATCTTCATAAACATAATTGGTAAAAGTCCCTGATACGGTTTTTCCCAAGGCAAGATTATCTTCCAATGTCGAAAAAGACTTGATTTCTGTATTGTTAGTAATATTGTCTTTGTTCACTATCTGGATGAAATAGTAATATCTACTTGAAGGTTTTAATCCTGAAATAAGAAACTCACCAGAAGCCGTTTCTTCCATGGGTATCACATTACGATTAATCTCACCCTCTTTGACATAAATAAGTGATGATAGGACTGCTGCGTTCGCCTCCCACTTGATACGAACATATTCCTTACTTTGGCTTGATACTTCATTCTTTGTGATAACTGGAAGTGGATTCCCCGCTGTTAAAAAGGTCTTAATCCCTGATTTTACAACTACAGGCTTGTTTGCTTTATACTGGAAATTACAAGATATTTCGTAATAATAAACTGTCCCTTTTTGAAGATTATTGAGAAGAATCTGATGGTTGATTGCTTCACCAATACTAAATGCTTGGTTATGTAATCGAGCCGAATCTTCTCCATAGGCTACACTTCCAGTGGAAAGTTGGTCTGTTTTCCACTTGATAATAACATAATTTTCAGTGATATTGGTCACCACTGAATAAATCAACTTGTCCGCATTTAAATATGATGCAAATACAAATGCCAGTATATATAGAATAAATGCGGTTCTTACGAGCTTGGCCATACTCATAATCACCTCACATAACTAAAACATGCAATAATCGTTCCATTTTTAATAATCACTATATATATAAATATCTAATAAATAATATATTATTTAAAAAAAAAATAATTATATGTATAAAAATTACACAATCAATTTGATCAGTTTAGCCGTTATTTAAACTGTTACGTTATTTGAACCAAATTGTAAGAGGGATCTTTCGGTCTACTTTCACACCAACATTTGGATACTGTTTAAAAGCGATTCCTGATCCTATAAAGTTTGGTGTCATACCCAAACGCTCTGCTAAAATGACACTCTGCTTGATATTCAATCCCGAAAAGTCAGGGATGATTTCATAATTATCATAAATCTTTAAAGAAATTCCTTTATTTGGGAATTCAGCTTTGTTATTGACACTGACAAAATTTCCAACTGGAATGATGTTCAAATAACTGTTAATTTTAATGGAAATTTCCCTGAAAATAGGAGCTGCAATAAGTCCACCTGTCGCATCAATCATGTTTTTAGGCATTCTGACAACAATCAGAATAATGATCTCTGGATTTTCCAAAGGATAAAAACCTAAAAAAGATAAAATGTGCTTATCAGTGTAATACCTTTTATTTTTCACATCATAAACCTGGGAAGTACCTGTCTTTCCTGCTATTTCATATTTAGGAATACTCGCTCTTTCTCCAGTTCCGCCTTTTGAGGTTACTTTAAGCATCATTGCCTTGATCTCCTTTGTAACCACAGAAGACATCACATTTCTTATGGCAATAGGAGAATAAGATTTATAAGGGTGACCATTAGCATAAGTAATCTCTTTGACAATATGTGGATGATAGAGATTCCCGCCATTAGCAAAAGCCGCGGCTGCCGTAATCATTTGTAGCGGTGTTACTCCAATTTCCTGTCCTATGGCTATACTTGCCCTTGAGAAGTACGTCCATTGACTTGAAGGCCTGAGAAGTCCTTTTGATTCTCCAGGCAATTCAATACCTGTCATGCTTCCAAAACCGAAATTTCTTATCACAGAAAAAAACGATCTGGGATCCAATGAAAGGGTCCTGTCAATCAAAGCTGTATTACAGGAATACTTCAAAACATCAGAATAATTTATAACTCCATGTGTTTTCCAGCATTTTATCCGCTTGTTCCCTACTTTTATGCTGCCAGTACACTTATACACACCTTCCAATGGGAATTTTTTATCATGATATAACGCCGCTAAAGTTATCAGTTTGAATACGGATCCTGGTTCGTAATAGTCTGAAATCGCCCTGTTTTTTAACGAGCTCGCAGAAAAAAGTTTTATATTGTTCGGATCAAAATCAGGCAGGTTTGCCATTGCTAATATTTCACCATTGCCAGGATTCATGACGATCGCTGTTATTGATTCAGGCTTGAATTCAATATAAGCTTTTCCTATCTCCTTCTCTACAATATGTTGGATATATTTATCCAATGTCAGTATGACTCGCTTCCCTTCGGTAACCTTAAAAAAACTGTCTTTTGCAGCATCTTCCTTCTGAAAATCCTGGTCTGATACATCCCCTTTTAATTCATTATTGAAAAAAAGTTCTAGTCCTTCTAGTCCATAATTATCAACGCCAACACATCCCAAGACATGGGAAGCAAGATGTTGGTTAGGATAATATCTCTTATATTCAGGTATAAATTGAAGTCCAGGCAATTCCAGTTTTCTGATTTTTTCCAATGTTGAATTATCGACTTTTCTCTTAAGCCATACGAATTTGGAATCCCGTTTTGATAATTCCTTAAACTCGCCATAATCTATATTCAATAAATTACATAACGTGGAATATTCCTTCAAGCGGTCTATTTTTAACCTTTCTGGATTTATTGCGATAGATGTCTGTCGGATACTTAAAGCAAGAGCATTTCCATTCCTATCTTGAATGACGCCTCGCTCATACGACATCAAATCGGATTTTGCATAAGCCAATTTTTGGCTGTTTTTTGAGAAAAAATCAATATAAATGATACGTGTGAAAATCAATCCTAAACAAAGGACAAGGATAAGGACAAGAAGATTTAATCGGTCTTTCATCAGGTGCCCATAAGGTGTTTCTTTAAAAACACACCCGTTACAGAATTGATATTTGCAGATACCTCTTCAGGAGTTCCTTCAGCCACCACCATTCCACCAGCATCACCACCCTCTGGACCCAAATCGATAATATGATCTGCCATTTTAATGATATCCATATTATGTTCTATGACAATCACGGTATTCCCACTGTCAACAAATCGATTTAATACGTCGATAAGCTGCATGACATCAGCAAAATGCAAACCTGTTGTAGGTTCATCTAGAAGATATAATGTTTTCCCGGTACTACGTTTCGCAAGTTCCGAAGCCAGCTTGATTCTTTGAGCTTCGCCACCAGAAAAAGTTGTTGCAGATTGACCAAGCCGTATATATCCTAATCCCACATCATATAATGTCTGCAATTTGTTGCGTATCACTGGAATATTTGAAAAAAAAGAAAGTGATTCTTCAACAGTCATATCCAACACTTCAGAAATATCCTTCCCTTTATATTTTATCTCCAAAGTTTCCTGATTAAACCTGCGTCCTTTGCATTCTTCACATTGGACATATACATCGGGAAGAAAATGCATCTCAATTTTAATGACTCCATCCCCTTCACATGTTTCACAACGCCCTCCGGCAACATTAAAACTGAAACGGCCTGGCTGATAACCTCTCATTTTTGAATCTGGCAGATTTGAAAAAAGGTCACGAATCGGCGTAAAAACGCCAGTATATGTTGCAGGATTTGAACGAGGTGTACGCCCTATTGGAGATTGATCAATACAGATGATTTTGTCAATATGCTCTGTCCCAGTAATACTCCTGTATTTCCCTCCATACATGATATCCCTATTGATTTTTCTTGACAACTCTGGAAATAATATATCATTTATCAAAGTACTCTTCCCAGAACCCGACACTCCTGTAATACAGATGAACTTTCCTAATGGAAAAACAACATCGATATTCTTAAGATTATGTTCAACCGCGCCTTTTAACACAATCTCATGTCCATTACCAAGCCTTCGTTTTTTGGGAATTTGAATCCTAAGTTTTCCAGACAAATATTGTCCAGTCAATGAACTTTCACATTTTAAAATATCTTTCAAATCCCCTTGACAGACAATATGACCACCTTTTTCCCCTGCACCTGGTCCCATATCAACGATATAGTCTGCAGTTCTCATTGTTTCTTCATCATGCTCAATGACGATCAAGGTGTTACCAAGATCCCTTAACATGACAAGACTATCAAGCAATTTCTTGTTATCTTTCTGGTGCAAACCGATACTTGGCTCGTCAAGGATATAGGTGACCCCGACAAGTCTTGACCCTATCTGTGTAGCAAGCCTGATTCTCTGGGCTTCTCCTCCAGATAACGTGCCGGCTTTACGATCCAAAGTCAGGTATGAAAGTCCGACATCATTAAGAAAGGTCAACCGTTCATTGATCTCTTTCAAAATAAGCTTTGCTATGTCCGCCTCTTTTTTCGTCAATGTCAATGAACTAAAAAAATCAAGTGCTTTCCTCACTGACATCTGTGTAATCTGTATGATATTCAAACCTTCAATTTTTATTGCAAGAGACTCTTCCTTTAACCTCATTCCTTTACATGCTGTACAAGGAATTTCTGACATGTATTTTTCTATTTCTTCGCGCATCATCTGGGAAGTTGTCTGCTTATATCGCCTCTCCAGGTTATGAACCAATCCCTCAAATCCTGACGAATATTCTCCTTGAAACTTGTCAGATTTATAGACAAATTTTATTTTCTCATCTGTACCAAACAAAACCATCTTTTTAAATTTATCAGGCAACTGTTTCCATGGAGTTGAAAGGCTAATCTTGAATTTTTTTGCTAATTGAGAAATAAATGAAGAATAAAATCCCCTTTCGTTGAACCCAAAAAACCTGATTGCGCCCTCATCTATTGACTTGTCAATATCTGGTACGAGAAGCTTAGGATCTATTTGCAGCTTGACTCCCAAGCCAGTGCATTCAGGACATGCGCCATATGGATTATTAAAGGAAAACAATCGCGGAGACAGTTCTCCATAACTGATATTACATGTTGGACATGTCAAATATTGGGAAAAAAGATGGTCATGCTCATTATGATTGACGATGACCTGCCCTTCTCCAATTTTCAATGCTGTCTCAACAGAATCAGACAACCTTTTTTTAATATCCTCTCTTACGACAAGCCTGTCAATAATAACCTCTAAAGTATGTTTCCTGTTTTTTTCAATTTTAATATCGTCCTCTTCTGAAAGATTTATCAGTTTCCCATCCAGCCGGATTCTCTGAAATCCTTCTTTACGGACTTCATCAATAATCTTCTTATATTCACCTTTACGTCCTTTTACAACAGGTGCAATCAGAATGACCTTACTGCCTTCAGGAAAAGCCATAATCTGATTAATAATCGATGAGGAACTCTGTTTTGTAATGGGCTTCCCACACTGATAACAAAAAGGTCTCCCCACTCTCGCAAAAAGAAGTCTTAAATAGTCATAGATTTCCGTTATCGTGCCGACTGTAGAACGTGGATTATTTGAGATTGTTTTCTGCTCGATTGAAATGGCAGGAGACAGACCTTCGATCGAATCAACATCTGGCTTTTGCATCTGACCGAGAAACTGACGGGCATATGCGGAAAGTGACTCTACATATCTTCTTTGTCCCTCTGCATAAACCGTATCGAAAGCTAAAGAAGATTTTCCGGAACCAGATAAACCGGTTATAACATTAAATTTATTACGTGGAAGCGCTATATTTACATTTTTTAGATTATGCTCTCTTGCACCTTTGATAGTAATAAATTCCATAACTTAAGATATTCATAATCATGGAATTTGTCAAATTACACCTATTAAAAAAGGGTTCGAATATATTCGGCAGGATTGAATGGAAGGATATCATTGATACTTTCACCAGTAGTTTTAAAAAGTATTGGGATTTTCAGTTCTCTTATGATCCTGAGCACCATACCGGCCTTAAACCCGCTATCAACTTTGGTAAGAACAATACCATGGATTTTAAACAAGGAACTGAATTTTTGAACCTGTTGGAAACTGTTTTGTCCTGTCTGGCTGTCAATGACGAGAATCCTAAAAAACGATTTTTCATGGATTTTTTTAAGTATAGTCCTATCCATTTTTTCCAATTCCCGTATTAGGTCATCATTTGTATGCATCCTGCCAGCCGTATCAATTAGGATATAATCTGCCTTTTGAGCTTCCCCTGATGAAATAGCGTCAAAAATGACTGAAGAACTATCAGCGAACTGTTTCTGTTTGATTAAGGGGATATCAAGCCTATGACACCATTCTTGAAGCTGTTCAATAGCAGCGGCTCTAAACGTATCGCCTGCGGCAATAATCACTTTTTTCCCTTTTCGCTTAAGGATATGCGCCATTTTTGCAAGTGTTGTTGTTTTTCCGGTACCATTGACCCCTATCATCATAATGATACTCATTCCAGTCATTTCCATCATGTCAATCGGTATAGGAACATCTTGGAACAAAGCTGTGATTACGCCATTGAGATTGGTACGCAGATCTTCATAAGAAAGACTCTTCTTCTTTCTAATAATCCTAATAATTTCTTGGGAGGTTTCAAATCCGACATCTGCTGTGATGAGTGCTTCTTCAAGCTCTTCAACAATCTTGTCAATTTGGAAAGTTCCTTTTTTTTTAAAGAGTCCGGAAAAAATATTAAACATCCCCATCAAACTCAGATCTTAATGGGATATTTGTCTTTCTTGAGTTTTTCCAATTTCACAAGTGCCTTGATTTCTTCTAAATCCAGTGTTTCCTTGTCAATGAGTGTCGTAGCAAGGATGGTTAGTTCTTTGATATGTTCTTTTAATAGGCTAAGCGCTTTCCTGTAACATCCTAAGAGGAGATTACTCACTTCCTCATCTATCAATTGTGAGGTTCTTTCTCCAAATCGTTTATGTTCAGTAATCTCACGCCCTAAAAAAATCTCCTGTTCTTTAGCACCATAATAAATAGGACCAAGCTTCATGCTCATGCCCCATTCACATATCATACGCCGTGCGATATCTGAAGCTCTCTGGATATCATTACCAGCACCAGTATCAACACGCCCAAGCTTGATTTCTTCAGATGCACGGCCACCAAACATCATGACCAACATGTCAAGAAGATATTTCTTGTCCCTACTATGTTTATCACCTTCAGGCAGGGATTGTGTCAAGCCAAGCGCTTGTCCACGCGGAATGATGGTCACCTTATGTATAGGATCTGCATAAGGCAAAATAAAACCTAATAGCGCATGCCCTGCTTCATGCCAAGCAACAGCCTCTTTTTCTTCAGGTTGCAATATCATACTTCTTCGTTCAGGTCCCATCAAAACCTTATCTTTCGCTTCATCAAATTCCTTCATAGTCACTTTATCATTATTTCTTCTAGCAGCCAATAAGGCAGCCTCATTTACCAGATTTTCGAGATCTGCACCTGAAAACCCTGGGGTTCCCCTTGCTATAACACTGATATTTACATCAGCATCGACTTGAATTTTCTTTGAATGTACTTTTAAAATCCCTTCACGTCCTTTTAAATCAGGTGTAGCCACGACGACTTGCCTGTCGAAACGACCAGGTCGTAATAACGCTGGATCCAGAACATCGGGTCGATTTGTTGCAGCTATGAGAATAACTCCTTCATTGGCTTCAAAACCGTCCATTTCAACAAGGAGCTGGTTCAACGTCTGTTCACGTTCGTCATGACCTCCCCCTAAACCTGCCCCCCTATGCCGACCTACAGCATCAATTTCATCAATAAATAATATGCAAGGAGCATTCTTCAGCCCTTGCTGGAATAGATCACGTACACGAGAAGCACCTACACCAACAAACATTTCTACAAAATCAGATCCACTAATTGAAAAAAAAGGGACATCCGCCTCACCAGCAACAGCACGAGCAAGCAGTGTTTTCCCTGTTCCTGGAGGACCGACAAGAAGGACTCCCTTTGGGATTCGTGCGCCAATTTTAGTAAATTTTTTTGGTTCTTTTAAAAAATCAATAATTTCGTGAAGTTCCTGCTTTGCTTCATCCTCACCAGCTACATCATCAAATGTGACTTTCATCTGGCCTTTTTTATGTATACGCGCCTTGCTTTTACCAAAAGACATGGCTTTATTTCCAGATCCTTGAATCTGCCTAAACATAAAAAACCAGAACAACCCTAAGATCAATAGCCAAGGAAGAATCTGTATCAAACCGGAAAGGAAAGGGTTTAATTCTTTTCGCGGGGAGCCTGAAACATTTACCTTATTATTGATAAGAAGGTTTATAAGATTTGGGTCATTGTAGGGGATAAAAGTATGAAACAGTGTCCCATCAACAAGGTCTCCAGAAATGTTCTCTTCAATAATGTCAGCTTTTTTTACCTGTCCTTGACTCGCTTTTGTGATGAAATCAGAATAAATCAATTCCACAGGTTGCTTTTTTACATCCTGTCTCATCAGATAAAAAATCGAAAATAAAATCAATACTATTATTAAAAATAAGGCGAAATTCCGCGAAGTGGGGCTATGGGGATTTTGTCCGTTGTTTTTTTTGTTCATGTCTTCACTCACTTTTTTCTCCATTTATGATTTGTTTAAAAACAGATATATCATTCAATTCTCTAAAATACTCATCGTAATCCAATCCATATCCTACTAAAAAAAAATCTGATATCTTAAAACCGCAATAATCAATTTTTATGGGAACCTGCCGCTTTACCTCTTTATCTAACAAAGTGCATATTTTCACGCTTTTTGCCTTTTTCTGTTTCTTGAAATATTGGATGCTATAATCCATTGTTAGTCCACTATCTACAATATCTTCGATAATTATAACATGTCTGCCTTTTATATCAAGATCCAGATCTTTGTCAATAACAACCTTCTTACCAATACGTTTTGTACCTTTATAACTTCTAAAAGAGACAAATCCAATGCGTATAGGTACTTTTAAATGACTTATCAAATCAGAAACAAACCTGAAACTTCCTTTTAAATTGGAAATTAATGTAACTTCTCTATTATTAAAATCATTGTTGATCTGTTTTGCAATCCGTTTTACAGCCGTATGTATCTGTTTTCTGGAAATAATTTTGGGACCGAGTTTTTCATACAGATTAGTGACATATGACATCAATTATCCTATCTTACCTTTTCAGTCCAGATTCTAAGCATGAACTGTGAATTTTCATCTAGAACCACATCGCTGGAAATATAATTGTTTTTTTTCGAGTCGGCAAAATTCAAAAATACCGCACACACCCTGTTTTTATGCTCCAAAACCGGAATCAATCCTCTTTTATGTACGGATATTTTTCTGTTTATGAACATTTTTTTTAAAGATTGTCGCCCATTCATTCCTATCATTTTGATGGAATCTCCACTTTTTCGGTTCCTTATAATACCAAATCCTGTCACTTTTGAAGCATCAAGACAGACTTCATTCTTCTTTATCAGGATATTTTTTTTCACTTTTGGAAGGATTTCCCAAACCAACCGGCATTGTATCTGTTTTAGTAATATTTGCCCGTGTTTAGAAAAATTGATTTTTTCGGAAAATTCCATAGGCAGGGATTGAGACATGCTGGAAACAATAATATTTCCATCATCTAAATAAACACTCAATCTGTTTTGAGAAACAATATGTTTACCATCACACAAGCCGGTTTTTATCTTTCTTATGATTTCATCAATCAATCGAAATTGAGGAACAGGTAAATATTTGAAAAAAACCCTTCGTTGGATGGCTATGGGAAGATTCATAAAAGGTTTTTGACTGATTTTAACTGTTAACCCGGTATTTTCAATATTCTTTTTAACAAATTTTTCAGTATTTTTCTTGATATATTCATTTTCATCCCTGATAATTTCAACAAGATTTGCCACGTTTTGTCTGCAATTTTTATAGGATTGTTCAATCTGAGGAATGATTGAATGTCTGAAAAAATTTCTTATTATCCCCATATCAAAATTACTGGAATCATCCCTATAGGGGATGTTTTTTTTAACTAAGTAACTGATGATTTCATCTTTTGAAGTCCATAGTAAAGGATGTACTATTTTTTTAGAAATCGGTCTTATAGATGACAACCCTTCCAATCCGGTGCCAACACAAATCCTCATAAAAAAAGTCTCTATCAGATCATCTTGATGATGCCCTAATACAATCCAGTCCGAATCAGATTCCTTCAATATTTCCTGAAAAAAAAGATGTCGTCTTACCCTCGCATATTCCTCCAAAGACAGCTTGCTTTTTTGATAATCCTCTTGTATTTTCTCTTTTTTGGAGATGAATTGAACATGATATCGGTCAGCAAGCTGTTTACAAAACAACTCGTCCAGATCCGCTTCATCCCGTAATGAGTGATTGAAATGCGCCGCATAGAAAACAATGTCATAGGAATTTGAAAACTCCAAAAAAAGATGAAAAAGGAATACCGAATCTGGTCCCCCTGAAAGTCCCAATACATATCTATTCTTAGGAAAAATGATTTTTTTTGAAATAAGTAAGGTAGCAAGTCTTTTCAGATCGATGTCAGACGGATTCACTTTTAATCCTGTTGAATTCATTCATCAAATCCTTGACACTTCTTCCTTCTACGACCTGTTCAATGATACTGGATACATTTTCCATCATTTCTTTTACAACCTGTTTTTTTTCACGAGGTATATTCATAAGGACATATCGATCTAAGTCAATCTTAGGAGGAATCGGTCCACATCCCAGCCGAATCCTTTTAATCCTGTCAGTACCAAGTTTTAAAATAATATCGCGAAGGCCCTTATGCCCTCCATCTGAACCTGATTCACGGATACGGATGGAACCAAAAGGAAGACTTACATCATCCATGACTATCCATAAATCTTCTATATCATTCTTATAGAATGATAAAAAATACTGAACCGGTTCCCCGCTTAGATTCATAAACAATGTAGGTTTCAATAGGAATAATTTATTATTGTTAAAATTTAATTCAGCATAGGAATATGATTTTTTATCTTTGAAAATCATATTTTTATGATCAGCAAAATATTCTAAAGAAAGAAAACCAAGATTATGCAAGTTATTACTGTATTGAGGACCTGGATTTCCCAAGCCCACAAATACTTTCATTGCCACACTTATTTAGCGGGTTTCTTGTCTCCACCAGCAGCGGAAGTGGCTCCCTTTGCACCTGCTGTTGGAGTAGCTACAGGAGTAGCCCCTTTAGCTCCAGCAACTGGAGCTGCCGCCGTGGCAGTCGCAGCAGTACCTTCAGCTCCAGGAACTGCAGCGGCTTCAGGTGTCGCTGCAACTTCTTCTTTCTGTGGCAACCCGACAATGACTACAACTTCATCTTTATCATCTATTATTCTCACACTATCTTTTACTTTTATATCCTTGACAGAAATTGAATCATTGATATTAAGGTCACTGACATCAATGATAATATTATCAGGAATGTCCTTAGGAAAACTTTCAATGGTAAGTTCACGCACAAAAAATTCCAGAACACCCCCTTCTTTGACACCAACTGCAGTTCCTTGAATTTCTACAGGGACATTGGTTCTCAATTTCTTGTCTTCACGCAATTCATAAAAATCAATATGACGGACCTTATTATCCACTGGATGCACGAGCACTTCTTTGACAAGTGTCTGGATTTTCCTGGAATCCCCTTCCATGTTCAATTCATAAAAGACATTTGAATGCTTAAACTTCACATAGAACTTGTTGAAGTCATTGTAAGGAACAGAAATATTGATGTTTTTCTCACCACCGTATATTACTGCAGGAATAAGAGATTTTTGTTTGAGTTTATGATTCTCTGATTTACCTGTTTTCTCCCGTTTGAGAGTATTTAATTGGACCGTCTGCATGGCGTATGCCTCCTTGGTTTAGTCTTTGAATAATTCACCAACAGATTCGCCCTTGTGAATCCGTTCTATCGCTTGGGCAAAAATTTTGGCTACTGACAATACCTCTACTTTGGGATGAGCCAAAGTAGGTATTGTATCAGTCACAAATACCTTATTAATACCGGAATTATTGATATTTTCATAAGCATTAGCAGAAAAAACACCATGGGTTGCAAAAGCCATAACCGACTTTGCTCCTGCTTTAAAAAGGGCTTTTACGCCTTCTGAAAGTGTTCCTGCTGTATCTATTATATCATCCACAATAATCAGGTTTTTCCCTTCCACCTCTCCAATAATATGCATCACTTCCGCTTGTCCATGTTTTGGCCGTCTTTTGTCAATAATAGCCAGGTTCGTATGCAAGGCTCCAGACAGCCGTCGCGCCCGTACAACCCCCCCAACATCCGGTGAAACGATTACTAAATCTTCAGGTTTTATATTCTTGACATGTGATGCAAAAACAGGTATTGCTGAAAGGTGATCTACAGGAATATCGAAAAAACCCTGTATCTGAGCCGCATGTAAATCCATCACCAAAACCCTGTCAGCTCCGGCTTTTGTAATCAGATTACTTATCAATTTTGCAGTAATCGCAACCCGCGGTTGATCCTTCCGATCCTGCCGAGCATAACCGAAATATGGTATTACAGGTGTGATTCGTTCCGCTGAAGCTCTTTTCAAGGCATCAATAATAATGAGAAGTTCCATCATGTTATAATGACCAGGTTTACATGTAGGAACAACTACAAAAACGTCTTTGCCTCGTACACTTTCCTTGATTTGGACAAATATTTCTGAATCAGAAAAATTTTTTATTGTCAACTCACCTAGCTTTAACCCTAGATGCGTTGCCACTTTTTCCGATAAAGGAAGATTTGCAGTACCACTGAATATCCTGAGATTATTCATAATGTCCTTTCAAATTTATAAAATCAGGGGCGGAAGGATTCGAACCCACGATGCAGGGACCAAAACCCCGTGCCTTACCGCTTGGCGACGCCCCTAAGTTTAACTATTGCATTTTATTGAACGCCGCAATGACTGAATCTTCGATTTTCTTGCGGAATTCCTGTTTAATCGGATGAGCCACATCCTTAAACTCTCCAGTCTTTGTCTTTCGGCTTGGCATGCCTATAAACAATCCCTTGTCACCTTCGACAATCCGAATGTTATGCACAACGAAAATGTCATCAAATGTCAATGACGCATATGCTTTTAATTTTCCTTCACCTTCAACTTTCTTGATCTGGATGTCAGTGATTTCCATGGCGCGCACCACCTTATTATTGAGTTTGAGCTAAATACGACTTAGGATATTCACGGCTAAGAACATCATAAGCCAATTGAGCCTTTTTCTTATTAACGAAAATGCCAAACATCGTCGAACCTGATCCGCTCATCAAAGCGTTTACAGCTCCTACAGATATCAGTTTTTTCTTGATCTTCTCAAGAACAGGATAATCAGCAAATGTATTTTTTTCGAATACATTATACATATTCATCGCCATTCTTACAATGTCTTTACTCCTTATTCCATCGACCAGAGCTTCAAACTGCCCTAATCCTTGTCTATGCTGAACATTTGTTATCTTTCGATAACTTTCTACAGTACTAATGGGGAAACCAGGACTAACCAATACTACATAAAACATAGGGCTTGGTCCCATAGCCTCCAATAATTCTCCTTTTCCTCTCACGATTCTACATCCACCTAAGAGAAAAAAAGGAACATCACTTCCTATTTGTTCAGCAGTCTTTAGCCAAATCTCCTTATTCGTAACTGGAGAAAACTTATGATAGAGATATTTTAAAAAAACAGCCGCGTTGCTGCTACCTCCACCAAGCCCACCTCCCATAGGAATATGTTTATTCAACTTCACTATGAGACCAGATATTGGACCATGCTCCTTCTGGAACAAGTCATATGTCTTTGTCAAAATGTTCTCATGATAAGGTATTTCTGAATCCAACTCTAACCCTGGAGTCTTTTTTATTCTGATAATGAGTTCATCTGACAGTTTTATCTCCCTAAAAACAGAGAGAATATTATGATATCCATCACTCCTTTTGTTTTCAATATCTAAAAACAAATTGATTTTGGCATTAGCCAACAATCTATATGATTCAGATAATAATGCCATTATAAAGCTATATTATAATGAAAATAAGGGGAATTGTCAAATTTTTTAATACTTTACTCTCCCAATTTTTCAAAAATGATGTTGTCAGAAAACCCACGTGATTTAAGAAGGGAAGCTATTTTTCTCTTTTTTTCAATATTTTTGAGGTTCCCCAGTTTTTTTTTATGCTTTTCAAGACATATTTGAGCATATTCAGCCTCTTTTTCCCCTATAAAATAGCTATCCAATTTAGCCCTGATGATATTCTTTAAAATCCCTTTTATATAAAATTTTTGAAAAAAATAATAATAGCCATATCCAGCCTTGGCTTCTATTACTTTTTCCATGTACCTATCATCAGAATCGATATAATTATAATTTTTTAGTTTTTCAACAATCTCATCAATCACGTCCCTGCAAGCAGTCCGAGTTTCAAGCCTTTTAATGATTTCAGAAATTGTCCTGTTTTGAAAAGAAAGCAGTCTTAACGCATATGCAAAAAGATCTTTTGATAAGGATTCTTTTTGTATTTCATCAATTTTGTCTTGGTTTATAGAATCATCTTTATGAAGTGAATATCGTAAAATGATTTCTTTTGAAACATTAAACAGAAATTGATCATCAACATATACGGAATAGCGTTGATTCCTATTTTGCCTGATTTCAGTAATGACAGGCATAAGCAAATATAAAAATTATCGTTTTGAAAACTGGAACCGCTTCCTTGCCTTGGGTTGACCATACTTCTTTCGTTCAACCATGCGGGGATCTCTTGTCAGGAGTCCAAATTGACGCAAGGACGGTTTAAACTTTTCATTGGAAACCAAGAGAGCTCTTGCTAATCCCATTTTTACCGCATCTGCCTGTCCTGTCTCTCCACCACCTAAAGCTTTAACAAAAACATCATAAACTTTTTCGGTTGAAGTCACAGTAAGGGGTTGAGTTGCCTTAAGGATGTTTATTTCTCTATGGAAATATTTCTGTACTTCTTTGCCATTAACCATAAACTTTCCAGTTCCCTGCTTAATAGCAACCTTGGCAACTGCATTTTTTCTTCTACCTACTGTCTGAATAATCGATGTAGCCATTATAATCCTCCTTTAAACCTTGAGCTCGACAATATCTTTTACCGACATGTCGTGCTTATCACCTGCATATATGCGGACATTTTTCATCATTTTCCGACCTAATGGATTATGTGGAAGCATCCCTAATACAGCATGTTTCAAAGCATGATCAGGATGAATCTTCATCATTACATCCATTTTTGTTTCTTTTAAGCCACCAGGGAAATTTGAATGAGAACGATAAATCATATCCTTCATTTTATTCCCTGTCACTTTGATTTTACCAGCGTTTATGACAACTATGTTATCGCCATTATTAAGTCCAGGAGCATAGGTTGCTTTCTCTTTTCCACGTATGATACTTGCAATCCGTGATGCTAATCTTCCAAGAACCTTACCATTAGCATCAATCAGAAACCATTTCCGGACCAGATCCTTACTTTTAATGTTATATGTCAACATCTCATTCTCCTTAAATTTGGTTTTGAATATACATTTAAAACCAAATCCATTATAGACTCTTTTTATTAACTCTTTTGCCGAGGACAGGATTTGAACCTGCACAGGATTGCTCCCGCTAGCACCTCAAGCTAGTGTGTCTGCCAATTCCACCACCCCGGCTTATCTAGGACGATGGACGACTTCTGATTCATAATATCCAAAACTTGAATATCATTAATCCACGATCATTCATCGTTCTTTCAATTCTTCGAATTTCCTGTTCTGCAAATGACACCAGGCAATAGCCACAGCATCAGCTGCATCATCAGGTCTGACGTCACGACCCAAAATCAGTCGTACCATCTTTTGAACTTGCTCCTTTTTAGCATTGCCAGAACCCGTAAAGGCCTGTTTGACCTCTTTGGGAGTATACTCATGAATTGCGAATCCCATTTCAACAAGGACAGCGAGTATGACACCTCGCATTTCCGCAACCTTAATTCCGGTTTTAACATTACGGCTAAAAAAAAGCTCTTCAACCGCAATCTCATCAGGATTAAGCATATTGATTAAGTCAATCAACCTGTTCCTGACAATTGATATCCTTTCGCTGAAATTCTGGTGTTTGAAAGTTTCAATGACACCAGCGTCTACAAACTTGGTATCTGAGTGACTGCTTTCTATGACAGCAAAACCTGTCAACGCATAACCAGGATCAATACCAAGAATCCTAATGCAACACCGCCTTATTCAGTCTCGTAATTTGTAAATACCTTCTGAATATCATCATTCTCTTCCAGAACATCAACAAGTTTTTCAACTGAATCTATCTTTTTTTCATCCAACTTTATGAGATTCTTCGGAACCATTTCAACTTCAGCATATTTGTGAGTAATCCCTGCACTCTTCAAATGATCAAGGACCACTGCAAAAGACTCTGGAGATGTATAAATCTGAAAAACATCTTCGCTATTCTGAACATCGTCTGCACCCGCATTGATGGCAACTTCCATCAAATTATCCTCTGATGTGGCGCTTGCATCAATAATAATAACACCTTTCTTATCAAACATCCATGACACGCAACCTGCAGCACCCAAGTTTCCACCATGTTTTGACAGGATACTTCTGACTTCGGCACTAGCCCTGTTTTTGTTATCTGTAAGGACATGAATCATGAGGGCGACACCATTCGGACCATAACCCTCATAAGTCATTTCCTCGTAATTGACACCTTCAAGTTCACCTGTCCCTTTTTTAATGGCCTTTTCAATATTTTCTTTAGGCATATTGACATCTTTGGCCTTATCAACAGCAACGCGAAGACGAGGGTTCATTTTTGGATCACCGCCACCCATACGAGCAGAAACAGTCAGTTCTCTGATGATCTTTGTAAATGAGGCGCTACGTTTTGCATCAGCTGCACCCTTCTTATGTTTTATGGAACTCCACTTATTATGACCAGACATAGAAAAGGGACTCCTGAAAATAAAGTAAAAAAAATAAAAAAAAAGCCCCGACTGGAGCTTTCTTATATTCAAATAAAAAAAGTCGGTTGCGACCTACTCTCCCACTCAGTCTCCCAAGCAGTACCATCGGCACCATAGATCTTAACTTCCGTGTTCGAGATGGGAACGGGTGTTGCCTCTATGTTATGGCAACCGACAAATTTTTTCAAATTTGATATCACGAATAATCTGTTTCTGGATAAAGTCCTGTTAGTACAAAATAATATGGTCAAGCTTCGACTTATTAGTACTGGTAGGCTAAATGCATTGCTGCACTTACACCGCCAGCCTATCAACATCGTAGTCTTCGATGTGTCTTCCGTCCTTACGGACCAGGATGACTTATCTTCAGGGTGGCTTCCCACTTAGATGCTTTCAGCGGTTATCCATTCCATACGTAGCTACTCAGCGACTGCCACTGGCGTGACAACTGATACACTAGAGGTATGTTCACTCCGGTCCTCTCGTACTAGGAGTAAGTCCTGTCAATCATCCTCCGACTGTGGTAGATAGGGACCAAACTGTCTCGCGACGTTCTGAACCCAGCTCACGTACCGCTTTAATTGGCGAACAGCCAAACCCT
>DYKN01000013.1:71715-72332 GCA_020722575.1 Rikenella microfusus
GGGACCTTCTTCAGCCCCAGGATGCGATGAGCCGACATCGAGGTGCCAAACCTTCTCGTCGATATGGACTCTTGGAGAAGATCAGCCTGTTATCCCCGGAGTACCTTTTATCCGATGAGCGACGGCACTTCCACACGCTACCGCCGGATCACTAAGCCCTACTTTCGTACCTGCTTGACTTGTTTGTCTCGCAGTTAAGCTCCCTTATGCCTTTACACTCTACACACGATTTCCAACCGTGTTGAGGGAACCTTTGGGCACCTCCGTTACTCTTTAGGAGGTGACCGCCCCAGTCAAACTGCCCACCAAATACTGTCCTGGCACCCGTCAAGGGCGCACAGTTAGAATCCCAGAAAAACAAGGGTGGTATTTCAAGGGCGACTCCACCAATGCTAGCGCACCGGCTTCAAAGTCTCCCACCTATCCTACACATGTTTTTCCAAAACTCAATATCAAGTTGCAGTGAAGGTTCACGGGGTCTTTCCGTCTAGCCACAGTTTGAAGGTATTTGCACCTCCACTCCAATTTCATCGAGTCACACGTTGAGACAGTGCTCACAATCATTACACCATTCGTGCAGGTCGGAACTTACCCGACAAGGAATTTCGCTACCTTAG
>DYKN01000105.1 GCA_020722575.1 Rikenella microfusus
CAATCTCTGTAAAACTCGATACTTCTGAAAAAGTTGCAGGTTTTAAAGGCATAATTTCCTTCGACGCAAACTTATTGAGAGTTGAGAGTGTTTCACAGGGAGAGATTTTGAAACAAGATGATTTGGACAAATTCACTTATACTGTTGACAATACAACAGGAGAAATTTTTGTGCAAATAACGATGAAACAAGGGCATGAGATAACAGGAATTGGCAACTTGCTTAATTTCTCTCTTAAGGGGAGAATCCCTGGAAAATCTTCGGTTGGTTTTAAAGAAAGTCTACTCGTCCGCAATGATGGTTCAACTATTTCCTCAGTTTTCCTTCCTTGGCACATAACCGTTAATAAAGCAGATAACCCATGGGATCTGAACAGAGATAAAAAAGTGGATTCTGAAGACCTCAAGATTTTTGGTGCTGCGTTTGGCACAGAACCAAAGGATCCTAATTATCTTCCGCTTGCCGATTTTAATATGGATGGAGTTATCGATGGGAAAGATCTTTTTGTATTTGCTTCCCACATCGGTGAAACGTATCCTTAACACAGGATAGAATATGAATAAAAGGATTTCCTTATTTTTGATCTTACTCTTATTACTTAACTTGTTGGGTTTTACGCCTTATTTGTTCGCGAAGGAAGCGCTCACTTACTCTGTTTCTATTAAGAACTTTTCTATTTCAGTGAGCGATAATAAGCTTCTGGTTAATGCACCCGGGTTTTCTATTTACCCAACTTTTTCTGAAAGTGCCCCTGTTAAGATTCTATTTTATGCACTTCCTCCATCGGTAGAAGTAACTTCAATAAAAGCTGACATTATAAGTTCTAAAGATATTCCTGTGAACGAGCAGAGAATCATTAAGAGCCTCAGGTTTAACGCTGAGGCTCACCTTAGAAAGACTGATTTACCCTGTTTGTATTTTGAACAGGGTAAAATGAGGAAGTGGAACTTTGTAAAAGTGTACTATGTGCCGTTTGTTGATGAGGGAAGCAATATAAGAGTTTTTGATGATGTGAGCTTCACAATAAACTATAAAACTCACCCTTTAAACTCAGTTGAACTTTCTGATAATGCATTTGATACGATTGCTTCAAAATTGTTTGTGAATTTTGAGACTGCTCAAGACTGGTATAAGAAGCCTTTAATTATAGAGGAAGGTGAAAAATTTGATTATCTTATTATTCTATCGAATAGTTCACTTGAATCTGCTATCTCCGAGTTTGTTAAGTACAAACGGGAGACAGATGGATTCAATGTTAAGATTGTTTCTCTTCAACAAATAAATGTCCAGTCGAAAGGTGACAGCATCGAAGAACGTATAAGAAACTATATAAAGGAGCATTATCTTGAGTGGGGGATTAAGTATGTTCTCTTTGTTGGTAGTCCTAGGACTCTTCCAATGTGTTATATGTACCCTGAACCAAATGAAAAGCGAGATGAAGATTCAAGGACAAGGTATGTTGGAAGAACCCCAACTGATTTCTTTTATTCTGAGCTTGATTCAACTTGGGATTATGATGGTGATAAACTTCCCGGAGAATTTGGAGAAGATACAGACTATGTAGAAGATTTTTACCCTGATGTGTTTGTGGGAAGAATTCCTTTTGATGACGGAGAAAACATAAGCCAAGTACTATCAAATGCTGTTAAATACGAGAATTCAGAAGAGAATTTCAGAAAATCTGCATTGCTTGTTGGAGCAATGCTCTACTATGCAGAGGAAGGTAAGCATAGGCTGGATGGGGCGATGGTTTTGAATTTTGTTTATGAAAACTATCTTAAACCATCAAACTTCAATGTCGTATCAATGTATGAGCAGGAAGGTACTAAACCATCTATCTTCGAATCCTCTATACCTCTTACTAATGAGAACTTTGTTTCCGAAATGAAGAGTGCAAAGTATGGTTTAATCCTTTGGAATGCGCATGGAAGCCCGCAATATATTGCAAGGAAATATTGGGTTGATGCTAACAATAATGGTAATGTGGATAGTGGAGAAATTAAATGGATTGATTTATTAACTACGACAGATTTAAATGGGTACAAACTTGCACCATCGATTATCTATTCTGCAAGCTGTGAGACTGCATGGCCAGAACGGAATAATTTTGCGAAAGTAGCATTGCTGCGTGGAGCTTCAGTGTATATCGGTGCATCAAGAATTTCGTACGGAGGCGGGACAATCGACCCTATTCTTAAAGGTTTTGTGAAACATTTTGCACTTGATAATTTAGGTGTAGGCGATGCACTTGACCTTTCTCTTTTTGAATTCCCTCATTCTTGGGAATCCGACTTTGTGAATCTCTACGATTATAACTTATATGGGGACCCATCATTGAGAATTAATAGTTCTTACTCGACAGGTATTTCCGTTAACTCTTATGAAAGAAATTTGACAATTTCCCAGGGTCGGTCAGCTACTACTTCAGTAAATGTTAAACTGGCAAATGGAGTTACTGCTACTCTTGGTTATTCGATTGATGTCGAGGGGATTCGATGCGAAATTTCTAAAGAAACGCTTACCACATCAGGAGAAGTTACTGTCAAAATCTTCTGTGAGAAAGATACTCCAACAGGTGATTTCTTGTTAAATTTGTATGTTAAGAATAAAACAGGGTCAACTTACGCGATTCCAATTCATGTTAAGATTTTGGAGTCAAAATTTAGTCCCTATGATTTAAACCAGGATGGAAAAGTTGATGGAGACGATCTCAAAATTTTAGAAGATTGTTTTGGAACAAGCAAAGGTGATGTAAATTTTAACCCTGACGCAGATTTCAATGGAGATGGCATTATAAATGGCATTGACTTAGTATTATTTTCTTTGAATTTTCAAGGTTAATATAAATGAATAAAATTAAAATAAATCTATTAAGAGGAGGAATTATGAAGAGAGTATTAACTATTTTGGTTACTTTTGCAATCATTTTCTCATTTTTTGCAGGTTTAAGTAGCACTAACACTGCAAATGCTGACGAACCGCACCTTTATCAATTAGGGTTAATCGGGGTTATGCCTGATGATTATATTGGAGCATTTGCATTGCATACCGCAAACACTTATGAAAGTGATTTTAAGAGCGACTTATCTTTCCCAATGC
>DYKN01000106.1 GCA_020722575.1 Rikenella microfusus
TACAGGAGGTTTCCACTAAATCCTATCCTGCTAAATTTTTATTGGACAGTAGTGTTTGATAAGAATGATTATAGAAAAATTATTGATATTGAAGAAAAACTCATTGAAATAAAAGAAAAGATGTATGAAGTTCTGATTGAAAGCCTGAAGTAATATCTTACAAAAGCATAGTTCATATTTTCCCGGGATGTTTAAATAAAGGAGGCCTATGAAGACTATAAAGGTTGGAGTTGTAGGAATAAAAAGAGGGATGAGTTTTGCTTTTGGGGCAGAAAATGCAGGTATGAAACTTGTTGCTCTATGCGATATATGGGAAGAAAAGTTAAAAGAAGCTGGTAAAAGATTAGGAGTTGAGACATACACTGACTATGATAAATTTTTAGAACATGATATGGATGCAGTTGTACTTGCCAATTATTTTCACCAGCATGCGGTCTTTGCTATAAAGGCATTAAAGGCAGGAAAACATGTTTTGAGTGAGACGATGAGTAATAGTACCATTGCAGAGGGGGTTGAACTTTGCAGAACAGTAGAAAAAACAGGTCTTATTTATATGCTTGCTGAAAATTATCCTTATACAGTTTTCAATATGGAGATGAAGCACCTTTATAAAAGTGGTGAGATTGGAGAGGTGACCTATGCAGAAGGAGAATACAACCATCCCATGCCTCCAGAGTCAATTGCAAGTTTATCCCCTGGGATAAATCACTGGCGTAACTGGATACCCCCAACATATTATTGCACACATGCCATTGCCCCTCTTGTTTATATCACAGAAAAAATGCCAGTAAAGGTCAATGGTTTTTCCATTCCTTTTCAGGAGATTAACAGTAAGACTGCAAGGAGAGGAGACACTGGATGTGTAATTTTATGCAGGATGGATAATGGAGCAGTATTCAGATTATTCGGACTTATTTTGCCTGGACATTCTAACTGGTACAGAATACATGGTACAAAGGGAGCAATGGAAATTACTCGCGGTCCAGGATATTTTGGTCCAGGACTTATAAGAGTTTGGCATGAAGCATGGACAAGAGAAAAAAATCAGCCTCTTGAAAGAACCTATGTTCCTGAATGGCCTGAAAAGGGAGACCTTGCATCAAAGGCAGGACATGGTGGAGGAGATTTCTGGGTAAACTGGTATTTTGCGGAAGCAATAAGGACCGGCAAACAGCCGTTTCTCAATGTTTACAGGGCTGTTGCGATGAGTTCTATTGGAATACTTGCATGGAAAAGTGCACTTGAAGATGGGAAACCGTATGATGTACCTGATTTCAGCAAGGAATCAGAGAGGAAAAAATATGAAAATGATGATGCGTCTCCATTTCCTGATGCACAAACAAGCAAAAGACTACCTTCAAGCATACTTGGTTTTATTAAACCTAAACCTGAAGATATTGCATTTGCAAGAAAAATATGGAAAAAAATGGGATATAAAGGAAAAGACCTATGAATGACCTTGAGAGATTTAAGGCTATAATACATTTTGAAAAGCCAGATTATATTCCAATCTTTGCTTTTTATGGAGCACCTGGCGTATCTCATGGAGCAATGCAGAAGACCCATCAAAGATTGATAGAAACAGGAATGCCTGAAGATGTAGGAGAGAGTTGGGGTATAGGGTATCGTATAACAAACTTAGAATCATGGCATCAGTATTGGGGTACTACAGGACCCATTGGATTAGATTTTTTCCCGGGTGAACCTGCAAAAGGATTAAAATCCTGGGAAAGGGTAGAAGGTGAATTTGAAATAATAGAAAATGAGGCAGGTGCGATTACAAGACAGGTGATAGATAATGATGTTACATACTCAATGCCTGAGTTTATCAGGTTTCCTGTGAGAGATAAAAAATCCTGGGAATTCTATAGAGATAGAGTGACACCAGGGAAAAGATGGGATAGTGAAAAGATAGAAAAGGAATGCGCAAGATTTAAAAATAGAACAAAACCATTGGTCATAGGTGTTGGACCTTCATGGGGTGGTACATTAAGGGGACTATTGGGTCCTGAAAAAGCATGCACCATTTTTTATGATGAGCCCGAGTTAGCAAATGAAATACTGGAATGGAGTTTTTGGATAAATAAAAATTATACATTTCCCCTGATTGAAATATTAAAACCTGAAATTATTAGTATAGGTGAAGATATCTGTTATAAGTCAGGTATGCTTATCAGCCCTACAACTTTCAATAAATATCTGGGTCCTTATTATGAAAAAATTGCTGAATTTGCACGTGAATGTGGGGTGGAACTTTTTACGATAGACTCTGATGGAAATATTATGGAATATGTTGAGACAGTTGAAAAGTTGGGTGTTAATGGAATATATCCTTGTGAAGTAAAAGCTGGAAATGACCTTTTTTTATCTCAGGAAAAAGTTCTCCAGATTTATATTTTTCGGATGGTTGGAAAAAGAAGTCTTAAATGAGGGAAATAGCCATCTTATCAAAGATGAAATAATGAATAAGGTACCTTATCTTATTAAAAAAGGTGGTTATTTCCCTAATGCAGACCATGGGATTCAACCTCTTGTTACTTTTGAGAATCTCTGTAAGTTTATGACATTATTACATGAGGTTTGTAATAATCCTGAAGGGAATTTCCCACGGATAAAACCATGGTAGAGTCAAGAAACAGATGAAAAGAAGACGAAAGAATAAAAAAGAATTACTATATATGAAGAAATTAAAAAATAATTTAGTACAAGGTTATGTGATAGATTTTAAACCAGACCTTTTGATAATAGGAGGGATAAGCAACAATGGAAATGTTGATGCAATAAGAAATGTCATTTTGCAGGTAAGACAGAAAATAAACCCTGAGATTATTTTTATGAATGAAATATTTGGCAAAATGGGAAAAAAAGGAAATGAATTTTTATATAATAAAACATACACAAATAATCTACAACAGCTTGCACAACAAACCAGGATAGAGTTTTTTGATATTGGTAGCCACTGGAGAAAATATTTAATTTCTGCAAATAAACCATATCAGTAGTGTCCAATAAAAATTTCCCTATTTAGAATAAACTCATTTCATAGCAAGGGTCTCGTAAACATTGCACTTTCCTGAGACTCAGATTCAGCAAGTCGAT
>DYKN01000107.1 GCA_020722575.1 Rikenella microfusus
TTGAAGACACTTGGCACAATGTCTATTTGTTAAATATTGATGTGGCAAGCGAGGCCGAGGTTGATACGGTTCAGGGGGGTGTAATATTAGGTCATGTCTATGAGGATGTAAACCTTAATGGACGTTATGATTATGGCGAAGGCATAGAGGGGGTGTCTATTGGAGTAAAAGAAGAAGATGCTATTTTTGGTCCTGTATTTCAGAAAAATCTGACTACCCTTTACGATGGTGCATATTTTTTGGGTTGCCCTGTTAACAAAAGATATGTTTTTGATATTTTTTGGGGAAAGCAGCAGTATTATCAGTGGAACAATACAGTGAAACAAGACATTAATATCTTCGATCTGCGCCTTCCTGTGTATTGAGGGGCATGGCTTGAGAATATTGTGTAATTTTGTCGCAACCTGTACAATTCTTGTTTTTTTTGTTGTCTGTATTGAGGCTATCTCTTTTCTTCAAAGAGAATATGATGTTTCTTTGTTATCGCATTACGTCAAAAAAATAGAAAATGAATGTATTGTGCGAAAATGTGATGAGCAGTCGCGTTCAATGTTTGTTGTGGTGATTTCTGGTTTGCTGGGACGCATGGAGGAGCGCGGAGCATACACCACTAAGCTTGAACATAAAAAATATCATAAGATGTCAATGGCGGCATTCATATTGGGGCGCTTTGACGATGCACGGCGTTACGCTGTTGAGTCATACCACTTTCATCCTTATTATCCTAATATCTTCCAGTGGTTATCTGTTATATACAGGCAATTTGATGCCAAGGATAAAAAAAATGCCTGTGAGGAAATCCATAGTGCAATTATGAAAGTCGGTTTGCCATCAGAAAAAATAGTGTCAAAATGTATTGTTACGGATTAACAATACATTGTAATTGTTTTTTGCTTGATTTTACGCTTAGTTGTTAATTTTTACAGGAGGCAGTATATCGTGAGAGTTTCGTATTTTCGTACGTTGTTATGTGCTTGTTCCGGCGTGGTGATGCTTGGATTTGGCGTGAGTGGTAATGTGTTTGCTGAAAATCAGCCAACCGCTGAGAAACCTGGGGTAAGCTTAGATCAACAACTTTATGGCAAAGGAAGTGACATTCAGATCACTTCTGATGAGGTAGCGGCATGGCGTAAATATATGGTGCCTCCTAATATAGATCCAACAAATCGTGCATTGTTGGATGTGATGCTGCAAGTCAGGCTTTTTGCAAAAGAAGCCCGCAAGGCAGGCTTGGATAAACAAACCAATCTGCAATACAGAATCAGTTTTATTGAAGACAAGCTGTTGGCTGATGCCTACGCTGAATCATTTCTTTCAAAGGGTTTAAATTTCAATGATGAAGCGTTGGAGTCTTATTATCTGGCTCATTTTGAAGAGTTTCAGAAGCCTCGAAGTTTTGAGTTGTTCAGACTTATCACCCAGGATGAAGCTGTCGCTAATCAGGCATTGGGTGAGGCATCATCCCCTGGGGCGGATTTTTCAGTAGTCGTTGCGTCGTATAGTTGCGATCCTGCAACTAAGCCCAAAAAAGGGGCAATGGGTAAGGTGACTGAAGAAAGGCTGCCTGCCTCCCTTAAGGAGCATATAGGGGAACTCAAGGCAGGAGCAGTGTTGGGCCCATTTTCTTCAGATGGTTTTTATTTTGTCTATTATATAAAATCGGTGGATGAATCAAAGCCAGAAACATTAGAAGAAGCCAGGCCCAAAATTTTTGCAAAAGCCAGGGAGCTAAAAGGTCTGGAGGCTCTTAAAAAACACTCTGATGAGCTGGCCGTAGCGCATAGCTTTAAATGGGAAGATTGGGTGATCGAATTAATGAAAAACGAACCCTCTCCTGTAGGAGCACGTTAATGAGGGCAGCTTTTTTGAATCGGTCTGTGTCAACCAGTTGTTGGCGTAATTTCGCCAGTGTAATAATGGCGCTCTTGATGTGCTGCTGTTTGGGAGCTTGCTATAGTCCTCCTAAAGGGGCAGAGGTGGTCAAGTTTGATCCTGCTGTTCAAGAGCAATTGTCTATAGATTTTAAAAGAGCATTTATTGAGTATTGGGCTGCGAGAGCAAGGCTTGATTGGGGCGTGATATATAGCATGGAGGCGCCTCATGTGAGATGGGCTTATTCGCAGGAAAAATTTATGCAATTCAGGGCTAAAGCGCCTAAGGCTACTTCTGTTGTTGTGAAAAATCTGAAGAAGTTGACAGACAACTCATATCGAATCAGCGCTGAGTTAACACTTAAAGACCCTGTGACAGGAAAGGAAGAAGTTGTTTTTCCTGAGGAAATTTGGGTCAGAATCAATGGCAAGTGGTGGCATGTCTGGAGGCTTGGCTGGATAGAAAAATTTGTCTAAAAGTTGTATGTTTTTCTTGACAAGCTCCATGCCAGGTTTTATTAGTAAGTTTATTTTTATAAAAATTAATAATATAAGGAGGTGGTGGCAGAAAAAAGTTGGCAGGGTATTTGCTTGAAGGGTATTTACTTGATTTGTTGGATAGTTTTGTTGTGTTTGTGCAATATTTAATTTAAACAAGGTTAACACCTAATTACAAAGGAGGATTTACAATTTATGAAAAAGTATTTGGCAACAACAGCAGCATTTTTGGCTGTAGCTGGGGTTATGGTTGGGGTTGAGTCTGCGCAGGCTTACGATCAAAATGACCACGTTTATGTAAATGCAGAAGGCGTTGGTGATGCGTTAATATTTCCTATGTTTTATGCTGGAGATACCTGGAGTACTGATATCAAGGTCATAAATACATCCACCATCTATTCTCAGGTGGCGAAGGTAGTTCTTCGCGAGTCAACTACCTCTTGTGAAGTATTGGACTTCCTGATTTATCTTAGCCCTAACGATGTATGGACTGCCACAATTTACGCAAAAAATGGATCACTTTACATCAAGAGCACAGATGACAGCTCACCAATTAATCCAATGGATCAGATTATCACTGCTGGTTGTAATAATAACTTTAACGGCCTGGGATATGTTGAGGTCTATGGCTCTCGTACACTTATGATATCTGGCGTATCTACATCAGCTATTCCTAAGGAGTGTGTAAAGAATGCTTATAATGCGTCAG
>DYKN01000042.1 GCA_020722575.1 Rikenella microfusus
CCAGGCAAGAAGGTATATTCCACAGGAATACCGTCAACAGTGGAAAGAATATGAAAATTGTATCCATAAAAGTATCTGCGCATTGAGACTTTTTTACCCCTATAAATCTCTCCCTAAATTAGCATTGAACTTACTATCCGGATTTGGTTTGACAACCTTAATCTGAAGGATTTTTTTAAATTTACAATAGCTTTATACTGAGTATTTTGCTCAGTGTTAATAACTTAACAAATTATGTTAATGACATTTAAATTTTTTATTTAACAAAAATGGAAAACTGTTAATAACTACTATAACTTTTTTAATACACACAAATTTTCAAAAACTATTTATTATTTTACAAATATATAGCCAGAACTTGAGTTAATTACTGAATAAATGCCAGGGAAGATGAAAATGTTTCTGATCAAACTTTTTTCCACTGGAAGAACTTTGCTTCAGGAAACGTGATTAATCTTGCCATCATAAGGATTGTAATAAATACTTTAAGTAGTGAATATTCAACCTCGCTTTTAACCAGGATCTCGCAGAGTGGATAAGCAATATATCCAGAGATTAAGGCTACAGGTCCAAAAATTGCAGCAGTTATCCATCCTGCAACACCTGATCCTACGTCCATATATTTAACAAGAGTTTCACTATATAGCATAAACAGGACGATACTGACCAGAGTAAGCATTAATAAAAGAGTGGGAAGCACCTTGATAAACATTTTAAGTCCCTTCTTAATGCCTATCATATCCTTTTCTCTGCTAATAAAAAAGTAAATCCCCTGGCAAATTAATGTTAGTATAATCAAGGGTTCCACTTAAGATTTCCTGGTTTTATCTTTTCTTTATATTAATGATAATGAGTCTTATAGTTACTAAAAATAATTATTTCAGCAAATCCCAGATCATCTTAAATGCGATCAATAAAATAGTAATACCAATAATTCGTTTAACATTTTTAGAACTGAGTTTTTTCAACATAAGCCATGCGCCTAAAATAGTACCGGCAATAGTAGCTAAAGCACACCAAAACAAAAGTGTAAAGTCCATGCTCTGCATGGTTACACGGCCTAAAAATCCTGAAAGAGAAGAAAATATGACAATAAACGCAGTTGTGGCCGAAGCTTTTTTAGGATTAAAGCCTACCCAAACCAAAAACAATACGATAAAGTTGCCGCCCCCAATTCCCAGTAGTCCTCCGAGATACCCTGAGAAAGCGCCAACTCCTGAACCAAAAACTACCGCCTTTTTAGTATTTGAATCAACGGGTCTTTCTTTAAATTTGTAAAATAATGTCATAAAGCCCGCAAAAATGAGAAAGCCAACAAAAAGCCATTTCAGTATATTCTCAGGCATGTATTTTGCGGTTACAGCTCCTAACGGAGCTAACAAGGTGGCGGTGATTAAGATAGGGATGGCACTTTTCCATACTATAAGTTTCTCCTTAGCATATGGGATAGAGGCGAGCGACATGGAAATCGCGTTCAACAGAAGAGAAATTGACATTGCAGTATAAAGAGGAATCCCAAGATAGAGGAAGATAGGGACTAATATGAACGCTGCTCCATGACCAGCAATCGTTAAGAGCACAGTAAAAACGAAGGTTGTTATTCCTGCAATGATGTAAGTCATCATAATTTAACAATTTTAATGTATGTCAGGATGATAAAACACTTTTTCATCCGGTTCATGACCGGAGCAAGGAATACATACCTTTTTCCCATCCTTTATCCTTAGATAACGTTCGAACACGTATTCACCGCACAGTTCACATTTTGCCTTATTGAATGATCCCTTAACAGACTTATATTCAAAGTCGGGAAGTTCGATCACATCAAAAAGTTCATTATCAGTGGCTTCCAGAACCATGTTGATAATATCCTGGCATACTGAATCAGGAATATGTGATGGTTCTATACCTTTTTTCCTGTACACAAAAAATTCATGGGGCACCATCTTATCCTGAAATTCATTTTTCAGGTAAATCCTGACAGCTCCTTTAATTCCGGGATACCAGAATATTGCAGCAATTTTGCCGTAATATAAACGGTCCATCATGCTTTTTCCAAAAGTAGCTCCTGTCACCATCATTAGACCGTCCTGCATGCAGGTCTGAGGATGTCCGACTCCCATTTCGGAAAAGACGCGCATTTCGTGATCTTTGCAACGTTCAACGCCGAGTTTTTTCAATGCCAGGGTTCCCATTCTGTAACCAATAGGCATAAAGGGGCAATTGTGTCCATAGAACTCAAATGCCCAGTCAGGAATTTGAAATTTTTTTGTTTCCATAATATTTTAATTTGAAAATGTGTTTAACACCCTAAATATTAAAGTTTTAAAGACCATGCGCTTATAAAGTGATCATAATTATTTGATGCCTTTCTGCTGAAGTACCTTAACAAGTTCTTCTTCCGGGAAGTACCCAACATGCCTGAAATATTCCTTTCCGTTTTCATCGAGAAAGACCTGGGTGGGGATTGCCTTAATCTGATATTTTTGTGCATAAGGTGCACCAGTCTCAGTCCATACATCATGAAAAACAACATTTATCTGTGTGCCATATTTTTCTTTAACGGATTTCATTATTGGCTGCATCATCTGGCAGGGGATACAGCGAACAGAACCCAGCTCAATGAAAGTTGCTTTATAAGTGGTTTTTTCAGAACCGGTATTATTTTTATTTGCCTGTTTTGTTGACTGACTTGAACAATCAGTACTCAGAATAATTGTTGTCAGGGTTGCAACAAGAAACAAAGATTTCCTGAAACTGTTAATCTTCTCAATCATAACTTTATAAATTTATGATGATTTAATTTCCCTTCTTTTATCATCTGTTCCTTTACCTTGCTCCAGATATTCTCCTTTTTATAAAAGGCCCGAAGTTCATTAATAACAGGGAAAGAGATTGCGTCGCCTTTACACAGCGTCTGACAGGAAGTGCATCCAATAACACAACTGTCAGGATTGGTAACAACGGGGCCTTTTTTTGTCCATGTATAAACCTGCTTACCGCAGTTCATACACATACCACACATTACACATTTATCTAAGTCAACGGTCGGATGCCATTTAACTTTCTCTCTTGGATAACCTGTTAACCATGCCATATTGTAAAAATTTTATTGTTATTAAATTTCTTTAAATATCAGAAAACCGTCCTTTTTCATCTGTTTGGTGACCTTTGCCCAAAGGTGTTCCTTCTCATATAACTCTCTCAGAGCCGATTTACTCGGAAAAGTTATAGCATTACCTTCACAAAGATTAGCACATGTTGTACAACCAATTGTACAGGATTGCGGGTTTGTTACTTCAGGCCCTTTAATGGTCCAGGTAAAAACTTGTTTCCCGCAATTCATACACATACCGCATTGGGTACATTTGTTGAGATCAACTGTAGGGTGCCAGTTAACTTTTTCTCTCGGATAATCTGTTAGCCATGCCATAAATCTTAAATTTTTATTGTTAAATCTTAAATTTTTATTGTTTTTAAATCTTTATCATTTTACCTTTTATTTCACAGGCACGCATGAGCGTGTTTGTAATTGTTCCGAATTTCATGATATTCTTGTGCCAGTTTTGTATTTTCTTTTCATCTGTATCTGTATCTACTTCGAGAATATAGTTTATCTCTTTCATATAGGGAGGGTTGTCGTTTCGTATTCCGTTGATGGTTATCCTCGCACTCTTGTACGGTATTTTCAGAATTTCTGAATAGCGTTGTACATTTTTTAATATACAGCCTGCCAGTGAAGCCAGTAGTAATTCTGCCGGGTTTGGCAAAACATCATCCCGCCCTGAAGTAGCATCAAATTTTATTTCAGATTTATTTGCCACGGCTGTTGCCAGTCCGGGAGGAGTTCCAATTGCTATTATTCTGTATTCAAGCATAATTTTAAATGAAATTCATAACGAATTCATCCAGATTTACCTGATTATTCTTTAACTCTTCTGGCTTCTTCCTCAATATCTTCAATAGTTATTGGTACCGGATTGGCAGCAATATCGAGGCATTCATTCCTGTCAGGAAAACGTCCAATATAAACCAGCTGGTTATCGCAATAGACCAATGGAAAAATAGCATTCCCAAAATAATGGTAAGCTTTATCATCCAGAGGGCATGTTTCATAAAAATCATTTTCAATATCTATGATATTAAATTTAATATCAGGCAAATCCTCAAACCAGCTTTTTGTGTAGTACCTTAAATCGTCTGCCGAATAAGTTGAACAACAACTTTTCAGCCCTCCTTTTAGAATGACATCAATTGTTTTCATCTTTTTTCATTATTTATCTGACCATTTTTCAATAAGTTTTTCAGCCTGTTCGTAAATGTCTTTTATAGGCCGTTGTTTTATCATTTTACCCAATTCTATGACCTTTTAAACCTGATCGAGTTTGCAGCCGACTTCAATGGCCTTTTTGAAATGATAATCGGGACAGTGGCGACAACCTCCTGCAATTGATGCAGAGATGCCTGCAAGCCCGATAGTTTTTGAATTAAGATAACTGAACTTCTCCATATTTTAGTTTTTAAAAGGGTTCCTCCTGCTCTGAGATTATTCATTTTCATGCATTAAAATATCGAACCAAATATCAAACCGGTAATCGTAGCCATTACAATCACAAGGCTTACATAAACCACGGTTTTCTGAGTTCCAATTATGCCTCTTATAACCAGCATATTTGGCAGTGAAAGTGATGGCCCGGCAAGCAAAAGCGCAAGAGCCGGCCCTTTGCCCATTCCTGAAGCGATCAATCCCTGCAGAATCGGCACTTCGGTCAGGGTTGCGAAATACATGAATGCACCCACAACTGATGCAAAGAAGTTGGAGAATAATGAATTTCCTCCCACAAGAGCAGAAACCCATTCGTCTGGAATAATCCCTGCAATGGCTTTTCCATCATGAGTCGATCCAAGCAGAAAACCAGCAATAACCACCCCGATCCCGAGCAACGGGAGTATCTGTTTTGCAAAATCCCATGTTGCAAGTGTCCATGTTTTGTTTTCTCCATCTACTTTATCGAAAATCGTAATAATACTTAATGAAATTATTCCGACAAGCATTGGTACAAGAGGCTTCAATTTATTGCTTTCAATAAAATTATTTGAAAGAATAACAGAGGCTAAAGTAACAATGAAGGCTCCAAGCACCCAATGCCATTTAATTTTTAAGATCTTTATAAGTGAATAGCAAAGAATAATACTGAAGAAGCCGGTGATCCACCATTTATAATACCATATATAGTACCATATACTTGAACTATCACCTTCTGCAGGCTTCCCCCAGTTAGCAAAGACAAGAATAAAAACCAGGGTAAAAAAATGCAGTGATGTCTGCCACATCGGCCTTTTTTCAGGAAGGGGAATAATATTCATCTGTTCTTCCCTTTTTGCTTTTTCTTCTTTACGATAGATCAATGACATTGTCACTCCGATAATTATGCTGAATGCAACTGCTCCAATTGTTCTTGCGACTCCAAGTTCCAAACCCAGAATACGAGCTGTAAGAATTATTGCCAGAATATTGATTGCAGGCCCTGAATATAAAAATGCAATTGCAGGCCCAAGACCAGCACCTCTTTTGTGAATACTCGAAAATAAAGGAAGGATTGTGCATGAGCATACTGCCAGAATTGTACCGGAAACAGAAGCTACTGTATATGCCACCCATTTTTTCGCCTGAGCACCAAAATATTTCAGAACTGAAGCCTGACTGACAAAAACAGATATCACTCCGGCAATGAAAAATGCAGGGAGAAGACAGAGAATAACATGCTCCTGTGCATACCATTTTACAAGATCAAGGGTTGCAGCAATCGCCGTATTGAATCGTGCGCTCTCTATGGGCAGAAAGAATGCAAATGCAAAAACAGCTGTTATCCAGAACAGTATTTTTAATTCTTTTTTGAATTCCACATTAATTTGAAAAGTTAAGTTTGAGATAATTCTTAATTGTTATTCAAGATGTTATTTCGTAAAATAACGAAACATTCCAAAAAAAAATTACAAATAAATCCTTATTATATAATAAACCCCGACAGCAATAAACAGAACTGCAATGAACCTTCTGAACCAGAGTTCAAATGTTTTCATCTTATTATATACAGCACCGACTCCGGAAACAGTGTAAGCAAGTAGCCAGGCTAAAATAATTACCGGGATACCTGTAGCAATAGCAAAAACAGGTGGAAGATAAAGCCCTGATGCACTTGCAACTGTCATCGGAACAAGCATCCCAAAGTATAATACTCCACTGTATGGGCAGAAAGCCAGAGCAAAAACAAGACCCAGAAGAATAGCATCAAAATAGCTCCAGCGTTGTTTATTTTGCATACCTGAAGTGAACCGGTTGAATACTGGGAATTTTATTTTTATAATATCCAGCATCAGTAACCCAATGAACAATAATAATGGTCCAATGAATTTTTCACCGTATCGTTGAAAGAATCCTGAAAATTTCAACTGGTCTGCACCCAGAAAGATAATCAGCGCAATACCGGTGTATGTGATTGCCCTTCCAAATGTGTAAAACAGTCCGTTATAAAATACCCTGTTACGGTTTTCAATATCCTTGCTTATGTACCCTATTGCGGTGATGTTGGTAGCCAGAGGACACGGACTTATTGCAGTCATAAGCCCCAGTAGAAACGCGGTCAGCCATGGCATTGTGGAGCTATCAAGAAGATCTGTAAGAAATTCCATACACTCATTGAATTAACAAACCGTCAATTTTTTCATTTATTATTTCTTTGAACTTTTCGGGCTTTACCATTGAATAGAGGAATCCCTCGGTTGTAATATCAATCTTCTTTTTTCCCTTTATAATGATTAATGACTGCCCGTTTACACCGAGCCTTTTTGCTAAAGGTTTTGTCTCTTCTTCATCAAGATTCATTGCACGGAATGTTAACAGACCTGCCCTGACCTGGTTCGGATACAGCATTTCTATATATTCCTTAGTTTTCGCTTCGAGGGTCAGACAGGTTACACAGCGAAGAGTAAAATGGAAATAATATACTTCAATCAGATCTGAAACAGGATAATCATCCTCATCGTTATTAACTGAAGATGCAGGTGTTGATGAGCATCCTGCTACCATTATTACTGAAAATAATAATACAAATATTCTGAGTTTGTTCATACATTATAAATGATTTGAGATTATCTCTTTAATCTTATTCACTGATGGCACCTGGCCAGAAACTACAACCTTCTCATTGATCACCAGTGCAGGAATATAAAAAATATTGTAACTCATTATTTTTACGATGTCCTCAACTTTTTCCACTCTGGCTTCAACTCCCAGTTCGTTCAAAGCTAAATAAGTAACTTTTTCAAGAGTTCTGCATTTCGGACATCCTGGCCCAAGAATTTTTATTTCCATAGTTTTTATTTTAAAAAATAAACAATTAAAAGATTAATAATTATTTAATTCAAATAATTATATGTGTATTTGATTTTGCCTCATTCAGGTTCATTGAAATCTGCTTTTCTGTAAAAAATTTGTTCATCAGTTTTTTAGCCTTTTCCCAATTTTCAACATTCAAACAATATTTGATATAGGGAGGATTTATTTCCCCCTGAATCAGACCTGCGTATTTAAGTTCTTTAAGATGCTGTGATAGTGTTGACCTGCCAATTGGGAGTTCCTCAACAAGGTCACCACTGTAGCAGCAGGCATTTTTTTTTGATAACTTTTTTATAATGTGAACCCTGACAGGATGGCTCAAAGCCTTGGCTATCCTTGCTATATCTATTATATCGGGTGAAAACTCAATTGAATCTGACATAACTGTATTAAGACTATTTCATTTTTTGATTTCGCAAAATAACGAAATATATATTATATTTCCAATAGTAAAATAATTTTTTTAAACCTTTATTTTTTCAGACATTAGAATACTGGTAAATTAAGAGAAATATGATAATATTGATCACCGGAATGAATCCGTAATATATAATCCTTTTTACTTTCTTTTTCCCTGAACAATTTTCTCCGATGGTAATGAAATAGGCTGTCAAAAAGCGAATAGAGCTTATCCACTGTCAGAAACTGGTTGTTCCAAGCATATTTAAAGTTAAATATTTACAAATTTTTCCTGCTTATTTTGCAGATAGGGGTATCAAAAAAAATCTCCATATTATCTAATTCTACTTTAACAGATTACCAAATTATTGATAAAACCCCTGAAAAGTTAATCTTTTCAGGGGCATCGAAAAATAAGTTTTTCTTAATTCGTGTTCATGTCCAACACGAGTTAACAATACAAAAGAATATGGAAAAACACTATCTTCAACCCCCATAGTCTGGAAAAAAGAAGATATTTCCTTCTTTTAACAAACTAACCTTCATAAATACTTTTAAATATATTTGTAAAGTGCGTTACTTTTTATCCGATAGCTATCGGATTGAAATAGTGGCATATAATTAAACTGAAATTAACACTTATTTAAAGGAATTTACGAATTTGTCGAAGTAGAATTATTAGTGAAAGCAATAATGTTTGTCAGAAAGTTAAAATATCATTGCCTCTTTATCCTGTTGAAAACGAATGGTACCTTTAATCATAAGAGAACAGTTTAAAATCCTTCAAAAACTCCTAACCCAAACAGTGCAAAATCGTACTTGACAGGATCCTCCTTATCCATTTTTCGTAAAGAATAGTCTAATTCTATCACTGCTTTCGCATCGTTCACCTTCCGTGTCAATAAACCAAGTTTCCTGGCGACTTCACCTGAATGAATATCAAGTGGACAAGATAAAATTGAAGGTGATATTGATTTCCAGAGGCCAAAATCAACACCCCTGTTGTCATTCCTTATCATCCACCGAAGATACATATTCAATTTCTTTGCCGCCGAACCCTTGAATGGATCAGGTATATGCCGCTCTGTTCTTTTTTCATGAGAAAGTTCAAAGAATATTTTGTGGAACTTATGGATAGCAGGTTGAAGTGAATCTGATGTCTGAAATGTTTTAAAGATATTTTCAAGGCCACCTTTGTTTCTGTAAATATTTTGCAAGGCTTTTAGAAAATAAATCAAATCCACGGAATTGAACGTTCTGTGAACAAACCCTTTGATCATTTCTAAATCTTTATTGCTCGAATTCATTATAAATTCATATGGAGAATGATCAACGAGTTCCATCATTCGCTTTGCATTTCTGAGAATCATCTTCCGGTTACCCCAGGAAATAGTTGCTGCCAGAAAACCCGAAATCTCTATATCCTCTTTTTTTGAATATAAATGAGGTATGCTGATTGGATCGAGCTCTATAAAGGCAGGACGGTTATATAAATCAACCTTCTCATCAAGAAACTCCTTTAATTCATGCTTCTTTAATTTCATTTCCTTAAATTGGGGTTAACAAAAATAAGGAAATATAGTATAAGAATTATGCTACCATAATTATCTGCATAAACATAACAAAGTGTTTCCCTTTGGCATCATGGGGGCTATCAGCAAAGTGCTTTCCCGGTAAACCTGTGAGGTATTTAAACAAGATATTTCCTGTAAATGAATTTATGAATGTTATATTGAAAATATTTTTCCTTAAGGAATTCCCGTATTTCAGAGGAAGTGGTTTTATTTGCTTTTTTAGCCGGGCTCATTGATTATAACACCATCTTTCAGTTGAATAATTCTGTCAGATAATGATGCAAGCTGATGGTCGTGAGTAACTATTAAGAAAGTCTGACCGAAAGTGTCACGCAGGCGGAAAAATAGTTTATGAAGTTCAGTTTTATTCGCGGTATCAAGGTTTCCAGAAGGCTCATCTGCAAGGATTACGGCCGGATTATTTATCAGGGCACGTGCAACAGCCACTCTCTGTTGTTCTCCTCCACTGAGTTCTGAAGGTTTGTGATTAGCCCTGTTAGAGATGTTTAAAAACTTCAGAAGTTGGTAGGCCCGTTTTTCAGCAGCTGCCCTCCCTGTTCCACCAATGAATGCAGGAATACATATATTCTCGACAGCGGTAAACTCAGGCAAAAGTTGATGAAATTGAAAAACAAATCCAATGTTTTTATTTCGAAAGTAAGCAAGCTGTTTCCCTCTGAGAAGGGTAACATCAGTGCCGTCATAAAAAATATGACCCTCATCGGGCCTGTCAAGAGTGCCTATTATCTGTAAAAGTGTAGTTTTGCCTGCTCCACTTGCTCCAACTATTGTAACAATCTCACTTTTGCTAACTTCCAGATTAATCCCCTTAAGAACATGCAAATTTCCAAAAGATTTTTTTATTCCGGTGGTTTTAATCATAACATAAAGAAGGAAAGACAAAATTAAAAAATATTTTTATTGAGATTGTAATGAAGGGGCGGTACAGATAAAGGCATTAGCTCATATTTTCGTTCAAATCATCAACCTGTTTATTAATTGAATCTGCCGTTTTTTCCATGTCATTTCTGATAGGTTCTGTTGCTTCTTCAACTTCTTTTGAGATATTGTCCGATATATCATTTATATCATTCTGAACCGAACTCTGGATATTAGACACTTCATTTTTTATTTCCCTTGTGCTTTCCTCAATTTCCTTTTTAATATCTTCGGTAGCCTTCCTGAAATCTCTCATTCCTTTACTCAGTCCTCTGGCTATTTCAGGTATTTTATCAGCACCGAAAAGAAGCAATATGACAATCAATACAATAAATATTTCCTGTCCACTTATAAATAAAAGCACATTCATATCTTCTTTCCCGTTACCAATGCAAATTTAATATTTTAAAAAGTAATATAGTACAGGTCAGGGAAAATATCCAGGTTAAAAACATTTACCATTAAAAGCAGAGGAGTGCAAGACATTCCTCTACCTGTTTTATTATAATCTCATCTTAGTTTATTTTATCAGCTCTTTCAAATTTATCCTTCTTTGATGTATCATACATAAGAGCAGCAGCCACAAAAACTGACGAATAGGTGCCAAAAAAGATGCCTATCATAAGTGCAAACATGAATCCTCGTATAACTGCTCCGCCAAAAATGAACATTGCAACTATTGTCAGCAATGTCGTCAGAGAAGTGTTGATAGTACGGCTTAGTGTTGAGTTGATTGCCATGTTCAGTATTTCCTTAAAAGGTCTTTTTCGGTAAACAGGGAGGTATTCCCTCATTCTGTCGAACACAATCACAGTGTCGTTCACTGAATAACCTATAACAGTAAGGATTGCCGCAATGAATGCCTGGTCGATCTCCATTGAAAACGGCATAATACCCCATAGTAATGAAAAGATACCTATAACAACCAGAGTATCGTGGAAGAGAGATACGACAGCTCCGAAACCGAATTGCCATTTCCGGAAGCGCATAAAAATGTAAAAGAAAATTATTATAAGGGCAATTCCGACCGAATAGATTGCTTTTATTCTAATATCGCTTGCTATTGTGGGTCCAATAGTTTCAGAACTTTCCCTGTGCTTTGAAAGAAATTCGTCTCTTGTAATGTTGCCTCCGACCATATCTTTCAGTCCTTCATAAATAAGTGTTTCAATTTCATCCTCAGCTCCTGTTTCGTTAATTTTGTATTTTGTTGTGATTTTAACCTGATTTTCACTTCCGAATGTGACAACCTGGGGCATTTCCCCAAACACAGTAGTAAGTCTCTGTGCCACATCGGCTGTCTTGACCGGTTCATCAAACCTTACAACAAAGGTTCTGCCGCCAGCAAAATCTATTCCAAGATTCAGACCTCTGGTTGATAGTGATACAATTCCTGCAAGAAGGAGGATGCCAGAAAAAACATAGAAGAATTTTCTTGCTTTGATAAAGTCGATTTTTGTATTTTTAAGAAAATTTGCTGTAACTGGCACTGAGAATGAAAGTTCTTTGTTCTTTTTAAGCCGGGCTTCAAAAATAAGTCTTGTAATAAATATTGCGGTAAACAGTGATGTAATTATACCTATAACAAGGGTTGTAGCGAATCCTCTTATAGGGCCGGTTCCGAAGACGTAAAGCACGATACCTGTAAGGAGTGTTGTTACGTTGGAGTCGATAATTGCTGAGTAAGCTTTCTTATATCCTTCGGCTACTGCCAGTTTTATGCCTTTACCTGCACGAAGTTCCTCACGTATTCGCTCGTAGATAAGTACATTTGCGTCGACTGCCATACCGAGAGTAAGTACAATACCTGCTATACCGGGGAGGGTAAGTACAGCATTCAGTGAGGAGAGAACACCGAAAATAAGAAATATATTTGAAAGAAGCGCCACATCCGCGATTAGTCCCGCTCTTTTGCTGAAGTAAAAAACCATATAAGCCAGCACCAGGAAGAAGGCGATAACAAAAGATACCATACCTGAATTGATTGCTTCTTTTCCGAGAGTAGGTCCTACGACTGTATCTGAAACGATCCGGGCGGGGGCTGGCAGTTTTCCAGACATAAGGATATTGGAAAGATCCTGTGCCTCCTCAAGTGTAAAATCACCTGTAATTTCGGAATTACCTCCTGTAATTTCCACAGAGACTCGCGGATAAGACCTGACGTAGCCATCGAGTACTATTGCGATACACCGTCCGATATTTTCCCTTGTAAGCCTGGCCCATGTTTTAGCCCCTTCGGCATTCATTGACATATCTACTTTTATATCGGTTGAAATAACTCCTGTTGATGGTCTTGCCGATGTAACAACGCTACCGTCGAGGGGTGGCCTGCCGTCGCGTGTGGTAACTTTTATGGCATGAAGTTCATAGAATGTTTTTGAATCGTCATATTTGTAAGGGTTCTGACTCCAGAAGAACCTAAGGTCGCGGGGGAAAAGCGCACGAATCTGGTTCATTTTCAGATATCTGTTTACTGTTGCCGTATCCCTGAAGCTCGCCAGTCCAATAAGGCTTCCTGGTATTGGCTGTCCATTCTGGTCAACATGTGGTCGCAGAATACCGAAAAGCGGGTTCTGAAGGGTAAACTGTTCAAGTGTTTCCGACTCCGCAGTACGGGTTGTATCTTTCTTTAATATCTCAAGGATTGACTCTTCTTCCTTGCCGGTAGTATCCTGTTCTGCCTGTTCAGGTTCAGAGGCCTTTTTGAGTGAATCAGCACTACTCTGACTGCTGGCAAGTATTATATCCCGAAGAAGATTGTTTGCCTGGGAAAGATATCCAATTATTTCACCGTTCTCATATGTTTCCCAGAACTCCAGACTGGCTGTTCCGGATAGAAGCTCTCTCACACGTTGAGGGTTGTTTACTCCCGGCAGTTCAATAAGTATTCTGCCTTTTGTCGATAGCTGGGTTATATTCGGCTGTGTAACACCAAATCTGTCGATTCTTGTTCTCAGGATATTGAAAGCATTGCTGATAGCATTGTCAATCTCCTTTTCAAGTACTTTGATAACATCCTCGTTTGTTGAATTGAAGTTTATTTTGTCTCTCAGCTCAACGGTTCCAAAAATTGAAGCCAGTCGCGCCTGTGGATCTATTTCCTCAAAGGCTGCTACAAAAAGATTAAGGAAATCCCCCTGTGTTTGAAGCTGACGCTGACGGGCACGTGCCAGAGCCTCATTGAATGTTTTGTCGGGATTGTAATTCGAGAGTGCTCTGAGAATATCTTCTACTGAAACTTCAAGAATTACGTTCATGCCACCCTTGAGGTCAAGACCAAGGTTCAGCTCTTTCTTAAGGCATTCCTTAAAAGTGTATCCCAGAAAATTCCACTGATCTTTGGATAGGGTTGACATCGAATCAATGTAAGCCACTTCTTTTTCAAGATTACCCTGCGCATATTTTCTAGCATCTCCTTTTACCTTATATGTTACTGCTGTAAAGGAGAGTTGATAAACAGTAACAATTGCAAGCGTGATTGCAAGAGCAATTATCAGACCTTTATTCTGCATCTGTAAGATTTTTTTGAATTATTTTTTTCATTATAATATCAGTAATGAGGCGCAAATTTAAACAAAATTGTATAAACACTCAATTGATTGTCGAAAGATAAAATTAAATATAAAAAATTAAAGGCTATACCTTGTATGGCATAGCCTTTTGTAATTAAGTTCAAATTAAAGAATTACAGCAATTTATCGAAGTCCACCTCAATAGGTTTTCGGTTAATAAAATCGTAAAGGGTTAAGGCTCTTATGTTATAGAAATATGTCCAGTATGCCTGAAGCGCCTGAATATATGCTCTTCTGTTAGTATCTTTTCTTGTATCGGCATCGTTCAGGTCAAGGACTGAAATTTTCCCAATAAGAAATCTTGCTTTTGTGACTTCAAATCTTCTCATAGCAACGGTATCGGATTTTGCTGCAATAGCTACCTGTTCTGCCTGCAGGTTAAACTGTGCCACGTCAAGAAAGAGATTTTGCTGGAAGTTGGTAAGGTTTTGTTTTTCCTGAACTTCGGCAAGCTCAAGGCTTGAGAGTGCCATTCGATACCTGCCCCTTCCCTGTCCCCAGTCAACGATTGGAATGTTGAATCCGATTCTTACCCTTTGCGAATTGCTAAGTTCATTATATGCCTGTATAAAATCTGTTGACTGCTGATTAAACCCTATTGATGCAAACAGAGTAGCAGTTATTCCCCTCTGATTTCTTGCCTGCGCCAGGCTACTCTGGGCGTTAAGAGTATTTATCCGGAGGTTAATAATTTCAGGGTTGTTTTTCATTGCAAGTTCAAGTACTTCCTGTGTATCAACCTGAAGATCAGGGATCTCACTTGGAATGATCAGTTCTATTTCAACATTTTCGTTGTATCCGAGAAAAGATGCGAGACGTATCTGCCTGTCGCGAAGATTCATATCTGCCTGTTTTCTGGCTGTTTGTGCATTAAGGAACGACAGTTGCATTTGCAGAAGGTCATCCTCTGCAATGGTTCCAAGCTGGTATCTTCCCTGAGCTATACGGTAAAGCGTATCGGCATTGGAATAGTTCATCTCGGCAATCTGTTTGTTAATCTGGGCAAGTGCAAGCATAAAGAAATTCTGCACTGCACTCATATGAATCTCTTCCATTGAATTGATGTATTCCTTTTTAGCCATTTCATACCTGAGAGGTTCAATCTTTGCCTGCCATTTCAGGGTGTTATATCTGCGGATAGGCTGGTTAATGTTTATTGAAACTGGATTCGTTATATAATTGAGGGGTAAATTTTTCTCAATATCTTTATAGAGTGTCAGGTCTGAGCTCAAAGAGATAGTGGTTCCTAGAGGACCGATTGCCTGTGAAAGCGACAGAGTGCTTGTAGTACTCATAGTTGTTTTCGCCTTGTAAATATACTGGTCGAGCTCGGAGTTATACAGTTTCTCCAGTCCGTTATTAAAGTCGGGTACAGTACCTGATAGAGTCAGTGAAGGAAGGTATTGTGCTTTGAATGAACGATACTGCCAGTAGCTTGCCCTGAAACGGTGTTTTGCCATCAGAGCTGAAGGAGACTGTTCTTCTGCAATCTTCAACACCTCATCGAGAGTAAGGACTTTTTTAATAGTTTGAGCATCTATAATCTGAACTAATGAGGCAAAAAAAATAGTACTTAAAAGAATTAAAGTTCTTTTCATATCTAAACTAATTTTATTCGTATCTGAGTGATTCAATGGGGTCTTTTTCTGAAGCTCTTTTTGCAGGCGAATATCCGAATATTACACCTACTGCAGCCGATACTCCGAATGCAACGAAAACCGAGAAAAAGGAAACAATTGTCATAATACCGGCAAGTTTTTCAATTATTTTAGCCATAATCACACCCAGAAAAATGCCGACAAAACCTCCTGATACGCTTATAAGAACGGCTTCAGAGAGGAATTGTACAACTATATCCATCTTTTTTGCTCCTATAGCCATTCGGGTGCCAATTTCTTTAATACGTTCCATAACAGAAGCAAACATAATATTCATAATACCAATTCCGCCCACAATAAGAGAAATGCTTGCTATTGCACCGAGAACGATATTAAAGATATCTTTTGTTCTTTGCTGTTGTTTCAGAAGCAGTTCCGGTACGGTTATTTCAAAATCCTTTACATTTGAATGCCGGCGTAAAAGCATACGGCTCAGAACTTCAGTAGTAGTATTAAGCTGCTCTGTTTCATAGACCTGAACAACAATTCTGTCGAGCTGGTTATAGTTGGTTTCCTGCTGAGTGTTGGCGTCGGATGAGCTTACAACCACTCGTGCCATCATCCCTCCTCCAAAAAAACTGAGTGCTGTTGATGAAGCTTCGCTGGCCAGTTTAGTATTAACCAGTGCTCTGTTCTGAAAACGCATCAGCATTGTTTGAATGGGAATATAGATATTATCATTGTAAACATTAACTCCCTTTTCTTCAAAACCGGTAAGTGAAACGTTTGTTTTCTGCAGTACACCGATAACTTTAAGCCATATTCCGTTAAATTTTATATACTGCCCTATGGGGTCGATTTTGCTGAAGAATTTTGAGCGTATGTTAGCCCCGATAATACAAACCTGTACACCGTTTTCGTTTTGAAAATCGTTGAAAACTGTTCCTGCAACGAGTGGAAGATTATAAAGGTAGAAATAATCATTTGAAACTCCCACAAGTTTAGCGGTGTGCTTCACTCCATTAAGGATAGCGGTTGAATTGAATGATATTTCCGGGCTTATTCTTTTGACTGACGGTAATTGAGATTTAATGGACTCAACATCAAGCATTGTCAGGCCGCGTGAAAACTTACGTTGCTGTTTTTCTCCCTCTTCCTGTGATGATGATGAAGTATTTTCCTGCACAATAGGATTAATAAGAATATTATTAACTCCTACCATTTTCATCTGTTCCAGGATTTCCTGTTTTGCTCCGCGTCCGATAGCCAGCATGGCAATTACTGCCGCCACACCAAATATGATACCAAGCGCCGTTAGAATCGATTTCAGTTTGTTTGAGATTATCGACTCCACAGCTATTTCGATATCATGGAAATATCTTAAAATAAATCTGAACATTTTACATTTTTTTATAATTAATCACACCAAACACTGAAAGGATATAGCAAAATAGATCCCGGGCGACTACTAATTTACCGGCCTCCTTCTTGCTGATGTATCTCTGACTGTTCCTCCGCTTTCTCTCATACTTCTCATTTCCTGCATTCTTCTTCTCATTGCAGCTGTATCAATCGCTCCACCCTGATTGAAGCCTCCAGGGAAGCCACCTTCTCCAAATCCCTGCATCTGACCACGCATTCCGAAACCACCTCTGCTCCTCCCTTCAGCTGCTCTTTCAGCTTCCTCTCTTATACGTCTCTCCTCTTCCTGTTTCTGCTTTATCCGTTCTTTGATAATCGGAATAAGGTCTTCTCCGACAAGAGCAAACTTTTCGGGCTTCTCCGGAGTATTCAGATATAATTCCGTACCTGGTTCAAGACCCTGCTCAACAATGACATCATTTTCATTTGATTCTCCGAGCAAAACAACCTGCTTCTTCCCGCTCTTTGTATATACAAACGGTACACTATCGATACCTGTATAAACAGATTCGAGAGGAATGTATATCACATCGTTCAAAGTTTTTGTTATAATTTTGTTACCGGTTGTCATAGCAGGACGAAGTATCGGATCAGAACCATTTAGTTTAATTATTACCTCGAATACCTTAGCATCGGTATTGGGAAGCTGTTCTCCAATGTTTGCAACACTCAGAACAACTCCTGTATATGATTTGTCAGGAAATGCATCAACTGTGATTTCTACCTGCTGACCGGGCTTTACCTTACTAACATCTATCTCATTAACATACGTCTTTGATATCATCGATGACATATCAGGGAGGGTAGCAATAACATTGTCGAAAGGATTGATTGAAGAACCTGTTTTTCTTTTTGTACCCATTCTATCGCGATAATAAATCACCATTCCGTCGGCCGGTGCCCTGACAATAAATTGCGCAAGAAGATCTCTCAGTGCTTCAACTTTTTGCCTTTGCTCATTAAGCAGTCTTTTTGTATTAAGGATATTTGCTTTGGTTTGTTCAACTCTTAGAGTATAACTTCTTTTGGCCTGCTCAAGTGCACGCTCGGCTTTATCAAGGTTTATCTCAGCCTGCCTGATGGTTGCAGGTGGCTCATACTTCGATTGTTCGAGAGTAATACGTGCCTCCTCAACATTATAAGTAAGGTTCTTGATATTATCCCTGAGGTTTGTAAGGGTAACTGCTGTATCAAGAATTGCTGTTTCAAGATTCGTTTCGTAAGTGTCAAGCCTTTCCAATTCATCTTTCAGAGTGTTATCAAAAGAAGTTCTGTCAAGTGTAGCAATATAATCACCAGCCTTTACTTCAGTCCCCTCAGGAACAAGGTCTTGAATTCTTATTTCCATTCCCCTTATATTCCTCTGCTGAGCAATCTCAGGCCCCCGAATTAATACCGAGTTCTCTGCCTGCAATTCGCCAGTGGTGAAAACAATAATATCGAATTGCCCCTTTTGTGCCTGTGCAAACAGGTTGCTAACATCACTTTTACGAGTCACCCTTCCGATAACGATTAATGCAATAATTACAACTGCTACAACGATGCCTGAAATAATTAAAGTCTTTTTCATCTTTTAAATTCTGTTATAATAATTTGTTAATTTCAGTTTTAGAAAAATTTCAGCCACGAAAGTATTAATTTATTGCCTGTCTTAATCATTCATTAACAATAATTAACAACTGCGTGGAAACCTTTACCGTAATAAAGACATTTATCAAACAGTTTTTATTCCTTAACAAAATCAAAAAGATTGATTTTTTTAAACATTTTTAACAATCTCCATCATTTGTAACGCAAGCTGTTCAGCTTGTTCTCTGGTTTGACTTTCAGCGTAAACTCTTACAATGGGCTCAGTATTTGAAGGTCTGGCCTGTATCCACCATTTATCTGCCTCAACCAGAATTCCATCACGTTCATCAATTTTATGATTCTTAAAAGTTTCCCTCACTTTCTTTTTCACTCTCTCAAAATCAACTTTTCCTTCTATCGATATTTTATTCTTTGCAATGAAATAATGCGGATAGCTATTTTTCAGTTCAGAACACTTAATTTTTTTAGTTGCAAGATGAGAAAGGAAAAGAGCTATGCCAACAAGTGCATCTCTGCCATAATGAAGTTCAGGATAAATAACTCCTCCATTTCCTTCACCTCCTATTACGGCTGCCCTTTTTTTCATTTCCATTATCACATTTATTTCTCCAACAGGTGACACATAATGATGTTTACCATATCGTAGTGTTACATCCCTTAATGCCCTCGAAGATGACATATTTGAAACAGTATTGCCAGGGGTATTTGAAAGCACATAATCTGCTACAGCCACAAGGGTGTATTCTTCACCGAACATGTCGCCGTTCTCACAAACAAAAGCCAGTCTGTCAACATCGGGGTCAACAATAATTCCCAGATTGGCTTTCTCATCAACTACCCTCTCTGCCAGCTCTGTAATATTATCAGGCAATGGTTCGGGATTGTGTGCAAAGTTCCCATCAGGAATATCATTTATTAACATATAACGCTTTACTCCCAGTCTTTCAAGTAACTCAGGTATGACAAGGCTTCCGACTGAATTAATGCAATCAACTACAATCTTACAATCAGCTCTTTTAATCGCATTTTTGTTTACCAGATTCAAACCAAGTATTTTCTCTATATGTTTTTTGTTCCATGAGTTATCGGATATGATCTCCCCTGTTTCATCATTTCCAGCATAAACAAAATCTCCCGAATCAGAAATCTCAAGCATATGTTTCCCTTCCTCTGCGGTGAGAAATTCTCCCTTTTCATTTAGAAGTTTAAGAGCATTCCACCCGGCAGGATTATGGCTTGCGGTGATTATAATCCCTCCATCAGATTTTGTATCCTGAACGGCAATCTCGACAGTTGGGGTTGTGGCCAGACCCAGATCCAGTACATCAACACCGAGGGTCTGAAGAGTGGAATTGACAATTCCAGAAATCATTCTTCCTGACGATCTTGCATCCCGACCTGTTACAACCCTGATTCTCTTCTTCCCTGAACGGATTTTAAGCCAGACTCCGAATGCTGACGTAAATTTCACTATATCAACAGGCGTTAAATTCTCACCTGCCTTCCCACCAATTGTCCCTCTGATACCGGAAATAGATTTTATTAATGTCATTTCATAAAATATTTGAAATGCAAAATTGTAAAAAATTAAATCATATTTAATTATTTAAGTTTCGCACTTGTTTATAATATACACATAATTAATTGTTTATTT
>DYKN01000108.1:0-1062 GCA_020722575.1 Rikenella microfusus
TCACGAAGTGACAGGTTCATGCCGAAATCAGTGGCTTGAAATCTATTAAACCTTAAACCGTTTTACAATAGTATTGAGTGATTCAGCCTGTGACGATAACTCTTCACTTGCAGCAGCTAACTGCTCAGAACCACTTGATACCATCTGAGTAACATCGTTAATCTGATTCACGGCCTTTATTATTTCATTGGTTGAGGCACTTTGTTCTTCCATCATTATTGAAATTTCTTCGGACATTTTGTTTACTTCTTCCACATCGGTTTTAACATCGTTACTCATGCGGTTGAGTTCCTGTGATGACTGTGCAATATTTTCCATCAGAACTGCTGTTGTTTTCACATTTTCAATTATTTTTCGCAGCGAACTTGCTGTCTTCTCAACAAGCCCTGATCCCGCTGTAACCTTATTGTTGGTTTCAAGTATAAGCTTATTGATTTCCTTTGAACTCTGCGCTGTTTGATCCGCAAGCTTGGATATTTCTTCAGCTACCACTGCAAATCCCCTGCCATGCTCACCAGCCCGTGCCGCTTCAATAGAAGCATTTAACGATAACAGGTTGATCTGATCTGATATATCTGATATAATTGTTACTATCTCAGTTATCCGTCGTGAACTTTCATTAATCTCACGCATACCGGTTGTAGTACTTCCTAATACTGCTTCGCCTTCTTTAGCATAGCCGTGCGTTTCATCAGCCATTTTATACGCATCCTGTGCATGCTGACTTATCCGCTCAATTGCTTCAGCCAAATACTCCATTGAATTGCGGGTAGCATCTGCTTTTTTTGCCTGCCCCCTGGAATTGTCTGATACTGAATCGATAGTTGCTTTGATCTCTTCCATCGCCGAGGATGTTTCTTCAATGGATGCGGCCTGGTCCTGGGCAACATTTGCCAGCTGTTGACTTGACTGAGTCATCTCAGATGACGATGATGCCACATGATCGGCAGCATCTTTTACCGCTAAAATAAGATCGCGAAGATTATCAATAAACTGATTAAATAGTGCAGCCAATCTTCCAACTTCATCTTCACGTTCAATAGCTATCTTACGCGTTAAATC
>DYKN01000108.1:1162-3052 GCA_020722575.1 Rikenella microfusus
CCACCTGTTGGATCTTTGCCGTCTTTTCTACCCCACAATGTATATGACTGTGCTGGATCGCCATGACATATCAAACAATCTCTGGTAAGCTTAATTGGTCTAAAATATCGTAATGCATCATTTTCATAATCGATCATAAAATACTCAGATAATTTTTTTGACTTTATTTCATCGAGCACCTTTTTTTCTAATGGCGTGGGAACATTTTTTGGATTTCGAGGATACTCCTTTGGAACTCTGAATTCATACCCCAATTCATGAGCCTTCTTTTGCATGGTAATAATTGAAGAAAAAACAGGCACTGAATACACAAATTTACCCTTTATATCTTTAACAAGGTAATCTTTATCATAGATCTGGCGTTCCCAGTTATCGGCCATGTATTCCCTGAACGCTTCACCCATTGTGCATATGGTACGGGCTTTATTAACAAACTCACGCTCGAGCTCTTTTACATACCTGATGCGCCAGAACATATTTGTGAATACCAAGCTCAATACAAGAATAGTAACAACACCAGCAATTAATTTAACTTTTATTGTCCAGTTCCGGATTACAATTAACAATTTTTTCATACCACCCTCTAGATTTGTTAATATTTGTATTCGTTCCCGTTCATGATTTCACTCAAACCATAGATACTCATAAAAAGCAATATTTTTTTCATGTGTATATATCATAGCTCAACATGCATGGGTATGATATATGATCTTTTAAGCATGCGCATGGCCTGAATCAAACAAATCCTCAAATCCTCTTACAGCATCACAAAATGCTTGCATTCGAACATCTTTCAGGTAATTATAATGCGCAATTGCTACATCAACAATAGCCGGATCAAGCGCTGAACCTTTTAACTTCTTCAAAGTATCTATAATCATTCCATCATCCATCGCATCACGATACGGCCGTGACTCAGCAAGAGCAGTAAACATATCGGCAACAGCTACAATACGTGATCCAAAGGTAATTTCATTTCCCTGAATTTTAAAAGGATATCCTTCCCCATCAAGCCTTTCATGATGGAATGATGCCCATTCATTGATTACTTTAAAAAACGGATCGTCGATCTCTTCAAGGATTTTAAACGTAAAATAGGTATGCTGTTTCATGACGCGCCATTCATCAGCGGTAAGTTTGTCAGGCTTTTCCAGTATTGAGATGGGGATTGCCAATTTGCCAATATCGTGCAGATGCCCTGCAATATCAAGCAGCAAACACTCCCGTTCCGATAGATGAAGCAACCGGCCCAGTTCTTTTGCCACCATTGCCACTGAGCTTGAATGAGTTGCGGTATAGCGGCTTCTGAAGTCAATTATTTTGGTAAAGAGTTTAGCTATATCATGAATTTGTTCCAGAGTGAGCATTGGATTATAAAAAAAAGAATTTTTAAAAAATTTTTTAAGGTCATTAAATTGCAAATCCAACCAGAATGCTTCCTGTTTAGCCAATTTCAAAAAACACTGCACAATATCCGGATCAAACCGGTCACCGGTATATTTCTGGACAATACCACATATCGCATCTTTTTGTTTCAATATATCATGGGTATAATCAATGGACACATCAATCCTATCAGACAGATGAATGATATCTGACAGTAATCGTATATCGGAATTAATTTCTTTTTTGTCATTATAATTAACATGGTGATATTTTATAATTTCAGCCAGACCTTTTGTAAATTCACATGAGTTTAAAAGTCTATACCCCAAAAGGCTATGGTAATCAATGCCACCCTGATAATCAAAGCTTACCAATTCTTTATATTCAGATTCTTTTAATACACCAATATCATGAAAACCAGCTGCAACCACTGTTCCGGTAATATCGCGCGCAGGCAGTGAAAGGCAATATGCCAGCCGCCCTGCTATATATGCCACCCTTTTG
>DYKN01000109.1 GCA_020722575.1 Rikenella microfusus
CGTAAATAGTTATACCTTCTTCAACATAATCAATACCTTTAGTCATAACATTATAGTAAGTAACGGCAAGTTTTCTGGCAGCAGCTTTCATAGCAAAGAGCTTACCTTTCTTAGCTCTAATTCTTTTATAGAAAGCACCCAGTGCATTGTATTTGCTTCCGGTTAAAGATTGAGCAGCTATGCGGAAAATTTGACCGGAAGAGGATTTGTTCTTTACTTTTTTATTTTTCTTTTTATTACCGGAGTCGTGCATATTAGGAGCCAAACCCAGCCAGGGAGAAAAGTGCTTATCGGTTTTCCAGCAGGTCATATCGGTACCAACTCTTAAAATAATGTTTAACAGGGATAAATCCGTAAGCCCGGTTATTTGTCCGGGGTCTGTTCCCTTTGTTAATTTCATAAGCATAAGATGCAGGTTTTCAATCTGAGGTTTATGTCTTCTTATAGGTTTAGGTTTTGTTAACTTTTCCGGTACAGGAAAGTCTTTGGTCAATTCCTGCAGAAGTTTTTCAATCTGTTTATCGCATTCATAAATTTTTAGCAGATAATATTCATAACCTTCAACAGCTTGTTCAAGTGCAAAGAGATGTTCTTCCCTGTAGTTGCCTATAAGAGAGTTTACAACGAGTTCTCGCTTATGTTTAAGTATCTGCTTATCACATAATTCAACAAGTTTATTATGATTACGCCGACCATTGAGAATGGCTTTAATAATACGCATACCGCTTTTACCGTAGATTTCGGAGATAACAAAATGCAGCTTAATGTTCATAAGGTCTAAAGCTTCTTGAGCACGTCTTATGTGATCGCTTGCAAGCTGAATGTTTTTAGCTCTGAGTGTTGTGTAGCTTCTAAGAGTACGTATGTCATCAGGAGGAATAAATAAAGAACGCAGCAGTCCGTAAGAATGTAGCTGTTGCAGCCATTGACAATCCAGTACATCGGTTTTTCTGCCGGGCACGTTTTTAATTGCATTGCTCTTTACAAGATATACTTTCAGACCAGCTTCTTCCAGCATATCGTAAAGGACAGTCCAGTAAACACCGGTAGATTCCATTGCTATTGACTCTATGTTGTTTTCTTTCAAATATTTTATAGCTTCTTTATACGAAGAAGTAAAAGTATCGAATGATTTAACGGGCACGCCGGCAATACCGATAAAAATTTTTTTACTGCCAATATCAATTCCTGCGGTATTGTTTTTAACAACAGGAAGTTTTTGGTTTTTCTTTGGCATAAAAACTCGGGTCTGCGACAAATTTATAAAAGCTATAGGAAAAGAGGGTATGATTTGTTATATTCTGAATGCTAAACATCATTCAGAATATAAGGAATCACAAAAATGTCAGCAAACATTGTTCAACTGGAGCAAAAAAGAAATTATCTAATGAAACAACTAACAATGGTAGGGGACTTCCGTAGGGGAACAATCTCGGTCAACTATCGCAAGTGCGGAAAACCCGAATGCAGATGTGCAAAAGACGAAAGTCAGAGACATGGACCGCAGTATCTGTGGAATGCAACAATAGGAAGAAAGAGTGTTGCAAAAAACCTGAGATTGGGTCCTGAAGTAGAGAAATATATAAATGAGACTGAGGAATACAAAAAATTTATGAAGCTATGCGAAGAACTTGTGGAAGTCAATGAACAGATATGTGATGCGCGGGAAATAAAACAGCCGGGGAGTCAAGAGGCACTAGAGGCATTGAAAAAAAAACTGCGGAAGCAATTAATGAAGAGGCAGACAAAGAAATAGAATATCTGTTGGAAATAATATTCAGAGAAAGAGAAAAACAAGGCTATGATGATTTGGAAGCAATGGAGATGCTAGTGCGGACAAAAATGCATAAAGTAGGAAGGATAATTTTAGAGAAGCTGCTAAATATGAAGATATCAGTTTCAGAGGGAATAATCAGACAATGCAAAGAGGGTCATAGAATAAAGTACAATGGGATAAGAGAAAAAGAAGTACTGACGGTACTGGGGAAGATAAAATTAAAAAGGGACTACTATTATGATGCAGAATGCGGAGAGGGATTTTTTCCTAGGGATAAAGAACTGAAAATAGAGCAAACCAGTTTTTCTCCGGGGGTGCAGAGAATGATGGTTCGGACAGGGAGTAATCGTCCTTTTGCACTGAGTCAGGAAGATATATCAGAATTAGCAGGAATAGAAATAAATGCAAAGGAAATAGAGAGATATTGTCATCAGTTGGGAGCGGAAGTCGAAATATTTATAAATCAAATAAGAGAAGAAAAACAGTTTGATAAAGCAGAAAGATCAGTAAGCTATATAGCTATGGATGGAACAGGAGTGCCGATGGTAAAAGAAGAAACAGAAGGACGAAGAGGAAAAGGGAAGGATGGAAAAGCAAGGACACGAGAGGCAAAATTAGGGTGCATATTTACGCAGACAATATTAGATGAAAATAAAACTCCAGTACGTCAGGACAATAGCACAAGCTATGTAGGAGCAATTGAAACGGCAGAGGAATTTGGGAAAAGAATTAATCAAGAGGCTATCGGGCGAGGAGTATGGAAATCAAAGAAGGTATGTATTATTGGCGATGGGGCATGTTGGATTTGGGGTATAGCGAAAGACTATTTCTGGAATGCAATAGAGATAGTTGATTTGTACCATGCGCGGGAACACTATTGGCAATGTGCACGATTAGTATTTCCGGCAGGTAGTAAAAAATTAAGTAGATGGACAGAGAAACGAAAAGAGCAATTGGATAAGGGCAATGTTGAAGCAGTAATAAGGGCAATAAAACAATTACGACCAAAGACAGAAGAAGGAAAACAAGCTTGTCAGTCATCAATACATTATTTTGAACAAAACAAAAAAAGGATGAGGTATAATAAATTCAGAGAACAAGGATTGTTTGTTGGTTCGGGAGTAATTGAAGCCGGATATCGAACTGTTATTGCTCAGCTGACGGTTTGCAGAACATCGTAGACAAAAATTTGCACAACATCGTGGACAAA
>DYKN01000110.1 GCA_020722575.1 Rikenella microfusus
TATGGTCGGTATTGATAGATTGCAATATTAACTTGGCTGCTCCATAAAGGGCACTTAAATCAATTAGTCTACCAGGGGCTACCTTCTTTAGTTGAGGAACAGACTGTAGTTGTTTCTTAAGTGGCCTTGCAAAAAGGGAGAAAGACTTTGAGATTTGACCTCCAAAAACGAGACATTCTGCCCTAAAATCTGAAATGATAGATTTCAACACCTCTCCAAGGGTATGGCCTAATTCTTCAAACACTTGCAGGCTGATCTTATCCCTATATCTTAGAGCGCGAGAAGCAATTTCTTTTACATCTATATGTTCCGGACAATCTCTTCCTGCTAATTCTTTATATCTGGCAATTATACCGCGCTGAGATACCTTATCTTCAACAATGCCATCCTTATATGGCAGACTCCAGATAGTATATAGAGGCATTCCTGAGTTCTTACTTAATATCTGACCATTAATCATAAAAGCTGCCCCCAGCCCGGTGCCAAGCGTAAGACCTCCAGCACGATTATAACCCTTGGCAGCACCACGCCAAGCTTCGCCTCTTAAGAATACCGCTGCATCATGTTCAAACCGAATCAAAAAATCTTCTCTCAACCCTAAGCGTTGAATTAATTTTTGTTTCAAATCCAATCCATAAATTGCAGCAAACTTATGTTTCATCAAACTAATTCCTCTCTCGTAATCAAACGGCCCTGGTATGCCAATTCCCATTCCCGCTACATCTAATTTCATATCTTCACCTATCTGTAATGCTGACCTTATTATTCGGACAAAGGTTCCGATTATCGTTTCTTCCGACCCCTGTGAGTCAATGGGTGTTTTTTGGAATGTCTTCTTTAGTATCTCACCGTTTGAAGCAATAAGGGCTGATTTTAAGGAGGTCCCGCCAATATCCATAGCCAGGGCATATTTAGGGTTATCCATAGTTGTTACCTAAAGTTTTGGCGTATCATTATAAAAATCATCTTTAAGTTGAGTTTTGTGTATACAAACCGGCTGATTACCCAAATTCTTAATAATATATTTACCAACATCTGCCGGAACAACCACAATATCAAGCCAGTTTTGTTCATAACACAGATCCGGGTTTTCTTTTGACTGAACCATTACCTTTTCCCCGTCTACAAGTGTCAAAACATGAAATATTCCTTGTGTGTCGCATTCAATCTCATTTTCAAACTCCAAACGTCTCAGGCTAAAGTAGATTAAATCATGCTCTCCGACTATATACTCAGCCCATCCCTCTCCGTGACGAATCAACCGCGGCTGTTGCACTAAATTTTCCTTTACCCATTTTTCTCTCCTTGAAACCTGTAATACACTTTGACCATAATAGGAATGAATCGGCCTGGGTTTTCCGTCTAAATCAAGTCGCAGATAATCGTATAATTTAAAGGTATATGAGCCTACGGTAAGACTTCCTATTTCCAGCACAACCTGATTTCTGCCCGAGGAGTGAATTGTCCCAGCAGGTATCAAAAACTGCATTCCGGGACGCGAAGGAATAGCATTTACATACCTATCATAATCCACTGGTGTGCCTTCTTTTTCCGACCTTTTTATAGCATTGAAAAAACCTTTGATATCAGCATCTTCTTTCAAACCTAACCGGGTCTTCGCCCCGTGACCAGTAACAACCACGTAATAACTTTCATCCTGCCTTCCATGCTCATTAAAGTTATTTTTTGCGAAACTCTCTGTCGGATGGACCTGTATGGACATATTTCCACTGCTATGGTATGTGTCATCATAATTAAAGCGTATGGGAAAGTAGCCATGAAATTTCTTCACGCATTTCTGCCCCATTAATGCGACACCCTCCTTTTTCACAAATGTAAAATAGGGTATTTCTACTAATTGATTACCTACTTCTACTAAAATACTTACCTCAAGCGGTATAAGATCGAAGACCCAGGCACAATTTTTCATTTCTTTCGGCAGATTTCTTATTTTTTTTGCAAAATATCCTCCCCACACTCCTTCATTGTATACAGGTTTGCAACGAAATGGTCGTTTAACTAATTCTGCGCATATCTCATTAAATGTATCTTTGGGTAATAATTGAATATTTTCAGGAGCGTCGCTGGCAACATAATAATCCTCTTCGTTATTATTTAAAATCTCTTCTCTCAATTTGGCCGCAATCTCAAAATCAACATAGTAACATCTTCTCATAATCCTTTTATAGGAACGATGCTGACTGTCTCCGATATTTTTTACCAATCCTTTTTTAATTCGCAATACGGTTTGTTTTGGTGTCACATCATAGTAGATAAGTAAATCATAGATTGAGCGTAACCTTTTGATTCCTGCACCATTTCCTTTTACTACAACTATCGTTGGTCTTTCTCTTTGGTTCTTCTTTAGCAATTGAAGTTGCTTTTCCAGTTCGTTTAGTTTCTTCTCCTCAAACATATCTTCAAATCCATGTTTAAATAGTTTTCCAAAAAGTAGTACTGGGTCTTTTTCTCTATCTTCAGGCAGATTCTCAGCCAGCATCGTATCAATTACTTCAGATGATTTATATACACCTGTAATATCAATACTCTGTAAATCTATATTATCCGACTGCAAAAATTGACTCAGCAACTCAATGGTTCCCTCCCATTGGGCGCTTATATAGCCATCCATTCCAACAATAACGCTATTCGTCTTAGATTTCTGCAAATGTTTCTTAAAAACATCTGTTAAGTACAGGGCAACATTTTTTGTGCCTGAGATGACAGACTTAATTGCTTTTGTGGAAAGTTTCGGCCGATTGACTGCACTGTTATCTTCATAGGGATAAGGGTTGAACATAAAACTCATTGGATTACCTCCTGATTATTTACTGAATGATACTCAAAACCAGCGATAAAGGCAAATTCTCTCAATTCATTATTAATATCACCATCAACAACTGCAAAGTGCTGAGTAGAGCCAATATCCAAAATTTTCTCAAATAGTTCTTCAACCGG
>DYKN01000043.1 GCA_020722575.1 Rikenella microfusus
GTACCTGTAGTGAAGATATTTCCCGTTGTTGTTATATAATCACCTTCATTGGCCGGGGACAATACTGAACCGGTGCGTGTCCAGTAACCGATTATACCTGAATTTGGAGGTGTGGTTGTAAGCCTGCTGGTGTTGTCGGTATAAACCCCTGCATTTGGGATAAGGCTGCTGAGAATAAGGCTGTTAAATGTAACATCTGCCCCGGTATGGATGTTCTGGGGCAGTGATAGTGTAATACTCCCTGGTGCATGGTTTACAAAAATCTGGTTTCCTGTACCCCATAGTGTTTTGAATTCATTTGCTGTTCCTGTGGCATCCATTCCGAGCAACTGGTTTGGAGCTCCCGCAAGGCTTGCAGGGACAGTTTTCCAGATGCCGTCGAAATACCAGAATGATCGGGTATCGGTATCGTAAACGGTCAGTCCCGCCGCAGGTGAGGTTATCGTCAGCCTCTGTGCGGTAGTCATTCTTGGTATAAGAAGACCCCGTTGCACTGACCTGAGCTCAAGGATTGAGGAGGGATCAGGAGTAATAGTAACTTCACTTATGCCAACTCCCTGTCCGAAAACTTTGAATCCACTTATTGAAATAAGAAGAATCAAAAAAACAAATATCTTCCTTAAAACCCTAATAATTGGCCTACCAGATAAGCAGCCTCTCCATCCAGTCGGCCCTGTTGATTTGTTCTGCACCATTTTCATGATAACCTCCATATAATATTTTACAGTTTTTCAATTTAAACATAAAAAACCTGTACCTAACATTAAGTCAAATACAGGGTATAGTATCAGAAGAATCCATATTCTTCCGCAAAAAATATACTTTCTATTTCTGTCTTTTTTCAAGTAACAGGCATTAAATACTTCTTAACCTGTAATTTCCAAACACTAATAAGTTTCATAAACTATTCTTTCCACAAACATAAATTGTTTGCAAATAAACAATAACACTTAAAAAATAAAACTAATGTTATTCTACTAAAGTTGCTCAATACATCTTTACAGTCAATGCTAAAAATAGAACAAATTTTCAAAATTCCATAAAAATTTTGACAGAATACAGGATTTGAGGGACAAAAGTCGTTTTTAGAGATGCCAAAGAGGCTGGAAATATTCCAGCCTCTTTGGCAGAAGGTAGAATTTATTCTTCTTTTTTAAGATCTTTCCCAATTATCAGCATAGCATCACCGAAAGTGCCGAATCTATATTTTTCCTTAACGGCAATTTTGTATGCCTCAAAACAAAGGTCGTATCCGGCAAAAGCTGCAACCATCATCAGAAGGGTGGAAAAAGGCAGATGGAAATTGCTTATCATCATATTTGGGATTTTAAAATCATAAGGCGGAAAAATGAATTTATTCGTCCACCCATCGAAAGGTTTCAGGAAACCATCTGTTGACACAGAACTCTCAAGTGTCTTCACAACAGTGGTCCCGACTGCACAGATATTTTGTTTTTCAGCTTTTGCTTTGTTAACTATTTTTACCGTTTCTTCAGGAATAATTATTCTTTCTGAATCAACTTTATGCTTTGTTAGATCTTCAACATCAACACTTCTAAAATTGCCAAGACCAACATGTAATGTAATTTCGGCAAACTCTACACCAATTATTTCAAGTCTCTTCAGAAGTTCACGGCTAAAATGCAGCCCTGCAGTGGGAGCTGCAACAGCTCCCTCATGTTTAGCAAATATTGTCTGATATCGTTCACTATCTTCCGGCTCAACTTTACGGTTAATATGTTTTGGTAGAGGTGTTTCACCAAGACTATAGAGAGTCTTTTTAAACTCCTCATAAGGGCCGTCATAAAGAAATCTCAATGTTCTACCACGGGATGTGGTATTATCAATAACTTCAGCAACCAGAACATCATCTTCACCAAAATATAGTTTATTCCCTATCCGAATCTTCCTTGCCGGGTCAACAAGAACATCCCATAACCTTTGTTCACAATTCAGTTCACGCAGGAGAAAAACCTCGATTTTTGCACCTGTTTTTTCCTTGTTCCCATATAACCTCGCAGGAAAAACTTTTGTGTTATTAAAAACCATTACATCATGCTCATCAAAATAATTTACAATGTCTTTGAAAATCCGGTGTTCGATAGTTCCATCCTCCTTATGGACAACCATAAGCCTGGATTCATCACGATTTGGAGCAGGATATAATGCAATCAATTCCTGCGGAAGAGAAAACCTGAATTGAGATAACTTCATATCAGACTATTTTTGTCAAAAATAATTCAACTTTAACGATTATTTACAAGATATAATGATTCCTTTATACGTAAAAATTTTCATTTTGTTTCATTTGATTAAGATAATCTTTCAGTTCTTCTGTATTCATTGCCTGTTCAAGCCTGTAAGGTCCGATAGCTGTTCTTGTAAGTGAAGAAAGGTAAGCTCCAGAGCCTAATGCTTTACCCAGGTCATTTGCAAAGGATCTGATATAAGTGCCTTTGCTGCATACTATCCTGACCTTCACAACAGGAAGCTTGAAATTCATAAGTTCGATTTCCCTGAACACCACTTTTACAGGTTTTACCTCTTTTACACTACCTTTACGGGCATACTCATAAAGCCTTCTGCCTTTTACCAGTTTTGCCGAAAAGGCCGGTGGCAACTGTTCCTGTTCTCCGAGAAAACCCATAAGTGCCTTCTTAAGCATTTTTCCAGTAATATGTGTAAACTGATATTGATTATTTATTTTTGTTTCAAGATCATACGAAGGTGTTGTTGCACCAAATGTTATCTCAGCCACATATTCCTTATCCATACCTGTAAATTCTTCAACTCTTCTGGTAGCCTTTCCGGTACAAATAATCATAAGTCCATTTGCAAGCGGATCCAGAGTGCCGGCGTGACCTACCTTAATCTTACTGATCCCTATAATCCTGCGAAGTAAGACCCTTACATAATTTACAAGATCAAACGACGTCCAGAAAACAGGTTTATCTAACAGAAAAATATATCCCTCCTCAAAGATCGTTTTCCTTTCATTTTCAATCATTTCACCCGACGATTATGGCTATCAGTCCAACAATAGCACAATATGCTGAAAACCAAATCATTTTACTTCTTTTTACCAGCTCAACCATCCATTTACATGCTAAATATCCTGTAATAAACGCAGCGGTAAAGCCTGCAATTAATTGAAATATACGGACATCTCCTTCGAAAGTATCACCTGTAAAAATCTCAACAATATTTGCACCAATAACTGGAATTAGGACCATCAAAAATGAAAACCTGGCTATTTCATCTTTTCTATTTCCAAGTAACAGCCCTGTGGAAATTGTTGCCCCCGATCTTGAGATTCCGGGTATAACAGCAACAGCCTGAGCTATCCCGATAATTAAAGCATCAAAATATCCTATACTACGTTCTCTACCTTTCATAAGATGCCCGGCAAAAAGCAATGCTGAAGTAACCAGTAACATTGATCCGACAAATATTATGTTCCCGGTAAAAAGTGATTCAATCCTATCTTTCAGAAAGAAGCCCGTAAAGCCCACAGGAATCATTGAAACAAAAATTTTGAATAAATATGATGTTTCCTCATTTATTTGAAAACGTAATATTCCTTTTGTCAGCTTCAGCAACTCTCCTGCAAAGACCACTATAGTACTCAGAACTGTAGCACCATGCAGGACAACTGTAAAATAGAAACCACTTTCAGGTTCGATGCCTAAAACTGATCTGGCAATTTCAAGATGCCCGGAACTGCTTACTGGCAAAAACTCAGTCAGTCCCTGAATAATACCCAGGATAATCGCATCAAGCAGGTTCATATTGTCTTGGAGATAATATTATTATTCTTTTTTATTCCGTGGCTTCCTCATAATTGCCCAGATTTCAAAAACGAAACCAGCCAGCACAACTATGGGAGCCAGTGTAATACGTCTGAAACTAAATATTTTCTCACTAAATACTTCAGGGCTTTCCGATCTGCCTCCAAGCATAAGAAGAAATCCTGTTACTATAATTGCAAACCCAATTGCAATAAGCTTATAGTTTTCAGGTGGAAGTGCAAAACCACCATTTTCTTTTCCGGTACTTTTTTTTGCCATAACTCAATAATATAATTTATCTTCCGGGATACTCAGGTATTTGTTCACAGAAAAATATGATGATACAACTGAAATGATTATGCCGAGCAATATTATTGTTCCAGCCAGTAGTACCAGCATGGTAATACTTTGAAAGGAAATCATACGGAAAAATTCCTTTTCCACAAGATAAATAAGGCTCAGAAGAAGAATCTGGGCAACCAGAGCGGCAATAAGGCCATGTATGGCACTTCTTAAAAGAAAAGGCTTCCTTATAAATGCTCTGGTTGCTCCCACAAGCTGCATGGTTCGTATCAGGAACCTTTTTGAATATATTGAAAGACGTATTGTGTTGTTAATAATGGTAACTGCTATTATAAACAGAAAAGAACTTATTACTATGAGAAACAAACTTATCTTCCTGACATTTTCATTAATAAGATATAAAAGAGACTCCTGATAATATACTTCTTTTACAATAGGGTATTCGAGGATGTATTTTTCAATTTTTGCAACACTGTCGGGGTGGGTGTATTCAGCAAAAAGGTAAACATCAATTGTGGGGCTTAGAGGGTTATATCCCAGAAAACTGATAAAGTCTTCGCCGAGTTCTTCCTGAAGTTTTGCTGCTGCCTTTTCTTTTGAAATATAATCAGTTGACTTAACATAACTTTTTGCTTCAAGATCTTTCTGAAGCAAACGGATATCGGCTTCTCTGGCATCTTCATCAAGCAAAACCGAGAAGGAAAGACTCTCCTTGAAATACTGGGATAATCCATGTGCATTTATCAGAACCAGGCCAAGAATACCCAGCAAAAATAATACAAGTGAAACACTTATAACAAGAGTAACATACGAACCAGTAAGCCTTGTTTTTGAAAATGCCGGATCTTTCCTGTTCACTTTGACTTATTTTGGCTGCAAAATTAGTCAACATTCCTGAAATTCAATACAGGAAAGCCAACTAAATATTACTCCACAATGGTAATCCATCCGTGATTATCGGGTTCATCCCCAAATTGAATACCGGTGAGTTTATTGTAGAGTTTGAGTGTTACGGGTCCAGGATTTCCGTCTCTGCAATATTCGTATGTATTATTTGTCCCTGGATCATAGATACTGGCGATGGGTGTAATTACAGCAGCTGTACCACAGGCTCCTGCTTCCTTAAATTCAGCAAGTTCTTCAACCGGCACTTTTCGGCGTTCCACTTTCAAGCCCATCTCTTCCGCAAGGGTAATCAAACTCATATTTGTGATAGAGTTGAGAATTGACCCGGATTTTGGAGTTATGTAGGTATTGTTTTTTATGCCGAAAAAATTTGCCGGTCCGCACTCATCTATATACTTTTTTTCTTTTGCATCGAGGAAGATTGCAGTAGCATAGCCACCCTCCTTTGCTGCCATCAATGCCCGTAAACTTGCTGCATAATTACCTCCCACCTTAAAGGTTCCTGTTCCCAGTGGTGCAGCCCTGTCAAAATCTCGCGAAATAAACATTTTAACAGGTTTAATTCCTTCTTTGAAATATGGGCCAACCGGAGTCACAAAAACCATGAACAGATACTCATGAGAAGGTTTTACCCCGACTTCTGCACCTGTTCCAAGAAGCAAAGGTCTTATATAAAGGGTTGCACCTGTACCGTAAGGTGGGATATATTCTTTGTTAAGCTTTACTGCAGTAAAGACAGCCTCCCTGAACAACTCAACAGGTACTTCAGCCATTATTACACCACGGGCGGAATACTGCATGCGCCTGGCATTATCCTCCCATCTGAAAAGCCTTATCTTACCATCAGCGCCCTTATAAGCCTTCAGCCCTTCAAAAACCTCCTGCCCATAATGGAGTGCCGTGGCAGCAATATGAATACTGATATACTCCGAATCGGTGATCTCAAGCTTACCCCATTGACCATTCCTGTACCAGCACCTTATATTATAACTGGTCCTGTAATAACCAAATGGCAGACTTTTCCAGTCAAGATTTTCCATAGTATAAAATTATGTTCAAATATAAATTTTAAATAAAAAAATAAAAATGATATTTCTTCATTATTTCAGTTCCTTCTCATATTCCCTTAAAAGCACAATTTGTTCTTCAATAGAAACACTTCGCAACAGCCTGGCTGTAGTAGTAATGAACTCATTTTCCATCAGTATAAACTTCTGTTTCTTTATCCACTCATTACGATCCGACACCATGCCATATTCTGTCTCTTCCCTCAGAAGCTTGTCAATCAGCTTGATGTAATCAACACGGCCAAGAAAATCATATTTAGCATCGTGAAGAATCTGATCCTTAATAGATCCAGTTCTATCATTGAAAGCATTAATGATCAGTTCTCGTATTGAATCTGCATCCTCTTTAAGCAATCCGTATCTGGGAAGAACTTCTTCCATAAACCTGCACGAAGCTGCCATTGCCTTATGATAATCAGAAATATATCCTGTGTAAAGGAATATTCCAGCAAGCCGCAGAGGAATATAATCCTCATCAGGCAGCTGTACTGCATTCGATAACAGATCAACCTGATAACAGAGACTTCTTACAAGGGAAGAATTATGAAAGTACAGATTGGGCGGCGCTTCGTCATCAAAATACTTAAGAATATATTCCTCAATATCAGCCAGTTTGATTTTTTTCATTTTCAGGAAAAACATTTTGTTCGGCCTGTTATTCTCATCACGCAGTTCCTCTTTAATGCCTTCTACAAAATACATGTCAAGTTCACCTTTATACTTTACAGGCATCTTGCCCCTGTATTTGCAATCGAAGAAATCTGCAACAAATTCATAAGTTGTACCTGATATATTTATCTTTCCCGGTTCCCCTGAAGATTCCATCCTGCTTGCAGTATTAACCGTATCTCCCCAGATATCGTATGACAATTTTTTATGCCCTACAACTCCTGCGATAACAGTTCCGGTATGTATTCCAATTCTAATATCCCATAATTTCATTCCCTCAAATTCTGATGATGTCTTAAGTTTATTCATATATTCCTGCATTTCAAGAGCCGCAAGAACAACCTCAACCGGATTTGTCCTGTTCTTTTCCGGAATACCTCCTGCACACATATATGCATCTCCTATGGTCTTTATCTTTTCAATACCGTATTTCTCCACGACTGAATCAAAATGGAAAAAAAATCTGTCAAGCTCATCTATCAGAACTTCCGGATTTGTCTCTTCAGCAATTTTTGTAAATCCCTGTATATCTGAAAAAAGGACAGTAACAAAATTATATTTTGTCTTCGTGGCTTTACCCTTTGCCATCAGCTCATCGGCAGTATTTTTTGGAAGCACGTTCTCCAGAAGCTTTTCGGTTTTTTCCTTTTCAATAATCAGTTCTTCAGTTCTTGCGTTGATAATCTGCTCAAGCATATACTGAGTTCTGGCAAAACGATACCTCAATTGCTCATAAAGTACCCACAAAAACAAAAAAAATATTACTATATAAAACAATACTGCAGTAAACGATTTATACCAGACAGGAATAACCTTAAACTGTACTGATGGAGAATATACCTCAGTTTCTCCCGGAAAGATACATCTTGCCCTGAAAGAATATTTACCGGCAGGCAGGTTTGTATAATCTTTTATTTTCTGTTTCTGCCATCTATTCCATCCCTTATCGAAATCATCAAGTCGGTAACTGTATAAACCGGTATCGGGCCCGGCAATATAAAAAGTAAGACTATTATTTCGACTACTTAAAATAATTTTTCCGGGCAAACCAGATCCTTTTTGTCCAATCCCTCTTTCAGGCAGAATCGAATCATTTCCAATATAAATTTTTTCAACATGAATTTTGATTTCTTCTTCCTGTAAAACATTATCTAAAACGCCTGTTGCGTGAAAAACCTGAATATTTTCCAGCTGAACAAAAGTGAACAATAATGTAATAAACAGGCCTATCATAATTTTTTTTCTGATCAAAGCCAATTCAAAAGTAACATATTAAAAGAATGGCACAAAAGGTAGAAAGTAAATTTGAGTAATTTTGGGCAAAAAATTAGTGAATGAAACTGGTTTTCGCAACCAATAATAATTATAAATTAAAGGAAATCAGCCATATACTTGGAAATAACATTGAATTGATTTCCCTCTCTGATCTTAATATCCGGGAAGAAATTTCGGAAGATTTCCTGACTATAGAAGAGAATGCTCTTGCAAAGGCAAGATACATATACGGTATAACGGGAATGGATGTATTTGCTGATGACACAGGTCTTGAAATAGAGGCATTGGGCGGAGCTCCTGGAGTGCATTCCGCAAGGTTTGCAGGTGACGACAAGAATTTTGACAAAAATATTGATAAAGTTCTTGAACTTCTTACCGGCATTGAGAACAGAAAGGCTGTTTTCAGGACAGTTATAGCACTTATTATGAAAGGCAGAGAATATCTTTTTGAAGGGAAAGTTAAAGGAATAATTTTAAATGAACGAAGAGGCAAAGAGGGTTTTGGATACGATCCTGTTTTTTTACCCGATGGTTATGATAGAACCTTTGCAGAAATGACTCTCGAAGAAAAAAATAGAATTTCACATCGCGCCCGGGCCTTCATGAAACTGAAAACTTTCCTTGCTGAATTGAAATAGTACTGCAATAAAAAATGTTGCTCACAGTTTATCAAGTATGAAATTTATTTGTCGAATTGCTTGCTTTTTGATATTGTCTTTAGGTTTAAATGCCCAGGGACCTGTTGGTTCCTGGAGAGATCATCTTTCATATTATTCAGCTCAAGCAGTTGCAAATGGAGACGAAGAAATTTATGCATCTACAGGATCTGCTCTGATTATTTATAACAAAAAATACAATGAGCTCAGAAAAACAAGCAAAGTTCAGGATCTTTCAGAAACAGGAATCAGTACCATCGGATGGTCTCCTGAATATCGTATGCTTATAATTGTTTATCTGTCGACAAATATTGATATTATGTCAGGTAATACCATTTTCAACATACCTGACATAAAAAACAAATATATTCCCGGGAAGAAGGAAATTTATAAAATACGTACCCGGGGGCGTTATGCCTATCTAGCAAGTAGTTTTGGAATTGTGGTGCTGGATCTTTTCCGCAAAGAAATTTCCGACACATGGAAACCGGGCCAGGATGGTACTGAAATAAAGGATCTGACTTTTTATGATAACACAATTATAGCAGCCTCCTCATCAGGTTTATACTATGCAGATATTTCCAATTTAGGGCTTGCATGGTCGGGGAATTGGAATAATATTACCGCTCTGCCCGATCCTCAAGCTCCTTTTAATTCAATCATTACTTCCGATGGAAAAATATTTGCCAACCTGTCAAATCCTTTGTCTCCATCCGATACTGTTTATGTATTTTACAATTTTGCAGAATCAAAAGTTTTTTCTGTTGAATCAGGAATCAGAAATCTGAGTCTTGAAAGTTATTCTGATGGATTTATTATTACATCTAATAATAAGGTTCGAATATATGATACCGAAGGTCAACCTGCAGATTCAGTTATATCGTATAATCCTGAAACTCCGGATATCAATCATGCCTTATACGACGGAAGTATTATCTGGATAGCTGACAGAAGCAAAGGATTAATAAAAGGTATTAATATGAATGAGTTTGTTCAGTTGAACCTTCCAGGTCCATATCGTAATAATGTACTTTTCATTGCCAATTCAAATGGAACAACATATATTACAGGTGGATCTCTTGATAATGCCTGGAACAACCAGTGGAGGCCCTTACAGATTTTTATTCATCAGAATAACAACTGGCATTCGGAGATATCATATGATCTCCATGATGCTCTCAGAGTACTTCCTGACCCTCAAAACTCAAACCGATACTGGGTATCGACCTGGGGTGCCGGATTGCTTGAATTTGAAAATAATGTACTGAAAAACAAATATGATGATTCCAATTCCCCATTGGAGACAATTATACCGGGGAAGCCTTACTCAAGAATATGCGGACTTGCAATGGACAGGGAAAGGAATATCTGGATAACCCAGACAGGTGTCCCGGGAAGCATTAAAGTTCTCAAACCCGATAATACATGGATAATTTATCCATTTACAATCGAAGCTCCTACAATAGGCGATATATTAATTAATTCATTAGGTCACAAATGGATTATTCTACCAAGAGGATACGGGCTCTTTGTTCTCGACGACAACAACACTCCGGATTATTTTAATGATGACAGGTACAAACAGATGCTGGTTAAAGATACTGATGGTAAAATTTTTTCAAATATTTACAGTATTGCTGAAGATCTTGACGGCAATATATGGGTTGGAACCGACCAGGGTCCTGCCGTTTATTACAATCCTTCAAAAATATTTGACGAAGAAATTAAAGCCTACCGACCTAAAACAGCCAGGAACGATGGAAGCGGTCTGGCCGATTATATGCTTGGAACTGAAATAATAAGTACCATCGCTGTTGACGGGGCAAATAGAAAATGGCTTGGGACATATAATTCGGGCGTATTCCTTCTTTCGGCCGATGGTACAGAGCAAATATTAAATTATAATGAAGAAAACAGCCCTCTGTTCTCAAACAGTATTGTCAGTATAGCAATCGACGGAAAGAGTGGTGAAGTCTGGATAGGAACCTCAAAAGGAGTTATTTCGGTACGAGGTGATGCAACAACAGGAGGCGAATCTTTCGGAGATGTTTATGTATTCCCAAACCCTGTAAGAGAAACCTTCATCGGTAATCTTACAATTACAGGTTTAATGAGGAATACAAGTGTCCATATTACCGACATTAGCGGGAATCTGGTATATAAAACAGTTTCCGAGGGTGGACAGGCTTCATGGGATCTTACAACGTACAACGGCAAAAGAGTTTCAACCGGTGTTTATCTTATCTTCTGTTCCAGTGAAGACGGCAGAGAAACAGCGGTAGCAAAAGTACTTGTAATTAAATGATCTACTACTCTGTTATCAGGCTCTGAATCCTCTCAATCTGTTGCTGCTTGTTAACTTCCCTCAGACTTCTTGCTGTTTTGGTGAAATACTGGTGCCCCGAAATAAACTTCACCTGTAATTTGTTCCAGTCATTAAGAGAACCTACCTTATTCTGAGCTTTTAACTCTTCATAAAGGGTATTTGATACAGGAATAAAATCACTTCTGCCAAGGTAATCAAGGTCGGAATCACACATTATTTCTTCAAGAAGGTTCTTTGGTCTTGGAGGTAATTTTGTAGACATAATTAGCTCACATATTCTGTCAATCTGTTCAGGGGTATAGTTATAAGCCGGAAGCATCTCCCTGGCCAATACCGTACCGTGGTATTCATGATTGTCGTAAGCAATGGTATGCCCGGCATCATGAAAAAGAGCTGCTGTTTTAAGCAATAAAATTTCCTCATCGGTACAACCTTCTGCCCAGCCAATAAGTTCCACCTCAGTAACTACATCTACTGTGTGCTTTACATTATGATAAAACAGATAAGATGGCAATTCCTTTTCCAGCTTGTCGAGAATAATCTCTTGTATATCTGTAAATTGTATCAGGCCAAATTTTATTCTGAAGGCTTCGTTCGGAGTTCTGCCATCTCCATTCATAGAAAATTCCGGCTTAAGTCCTTTGACTTCAAATATCTGAAGATCCCCTTTATATTTAACAGGTAACTTACCAAAATAAACACAATCGAAAAACTCCTTTACCAATTCATAGGTCATTACTGAAATCAATAAAGTACCTTTTTCCGAAACTGCCTGTATACGGCTGGCAGTATTTACTGTATCGCCTTTAATATCGTAACTGACTTTCTTTTTACCTGTTACGGTTGCGGTAACAGGCCCGGTATGAATACCTACTTTAAGATCCCAGATTCTCCTGTCAGCACCTCTCTTACTGTTTTCAATTTCAAAAAGATGATTTCTCATACTCATGGCAGCCATAACAACATCAATGGGATTCGTAATGTTCTTAACCGGAATGCCTCCAGCACACATATATGTGTCACCTATGGTTTTAATCTTCTCGATCTTATACTTTTTGACAATATTATCAAACTCGAAAATTATTTCATCCAGCTCATCCATCAGAACTCCTGAATCTATCTCTTCTACCAATTTTGAGAACCCATGAATATCGGCAAACAGAACCGTTACCATATTAAATTTCAGCGATTGCTCTTTTCTTTCCACTTCTTCTTTCACTCCCTCAGACGAAATTTTCCCGGAAAGCTGTTTGTACTTTTCAAGGTCTTTCATCAGCTTCTCATTCTCCTTCTCAAGCTTCTTTACATATTCTTCAAGCTCCTGATTTTGTTTTGCAAGTCTGGCAATTCTTTTAACCAGTTCTTCTTTGGTCGCTGATTTCATATTCCACTGGGTTGAATGGTAAATATACAAATTTTAATTTATGCTCTTTGGCCTGCCTGATCCCACTTCATTGTGCAATATAACAATATAACAGCTGTAAAAGTTTTAAATTCAATAAATTTAACAATTCACTAAAAAATGTTTTTCTGCATATTTTTATGTAAAAATAACGGCAATTATCCCTAATTTTGAAAAAAGTTTAAGGTGATTGACCGTACCACAGCAATAGTACTCCATACAATAAAATATTCCGATTCAGGAGTAGTTGTAAATCTTTTTACTGAAAAATATGGCCGGATGGCAGTAATGATTAAAGGGGCAGGGAACAAAAAAGGTGGCCGTCATAAAGCATACCTCCAGCCTCTTTCAATTATTGAGCTGGTACTTTATTATCGGGAAACACGTGATTTACAAACAGCAAGGGAGTTCTCAGTAATATATTCCCCTACGAGCATCAACGGTAACTTTGTTAAAAGTTCCATTGCAATTTTTTTGGGCGAAGTTCTCTCTTCAATTCTCAAGGAAGAAACGGCACAAAAAGAATTGTTCGATTATCTATTAAATTCTATAAAATATTTTGACACATGCAAAAGTGATATATTGAATTTTCATATTGGGTTTCTTGCCGGATTGTGCAGTTTCCTTGGTATTGAACCAGAAAAAAGGACCAATCCCGAACACGGGATTTTCGACTTGTTAAATGGATGCTTCGTACCATTACCTCCTGCTCACGGAAATTATGCTGATACTGTTGTTTCGGAAATACTTTCAATGATATTTACCTCTTCATTTGACAATCTCAGCAAAATTTCACTTACGGGAAAAACAAGAAACGACGTTCTCAATGCTATTCTGAAATATTATTCGATCCATTTCCCATCCCTCAGGAAAATCAATTCACTTGAAGTGCTGAGAGAAGTTTTTTCTTCCTGACAGAATTGTAAACAATATCCGGAATTTTAACGACATTTGCCGTTGAAACCCATGAAATAAAATATGACAGCCTTAACAACAATAATAAATCTTGCCTGCAGCAAAAGAATCAAGCAGATAGATTATTTCCGGAAAAATCCGGGAGAAGTTCAGGAAAATGTTTTCAGAAATTTAATTGGAAAGGCTGAAAAAACAGAATGGGGAATTACTCATGATTATGTCAACATAAAAAATATACAACAATATCAGGAAAAAGTTCCGGTTCAATCGTATGAAGATATACTCCCTTATATTGAAAGAATAAGAAACGGCGAAAAGAATGTTCTCTGGCCAGGAGAAGTGATATGGTTTGCAAAATCGTCAGGAACAACAGGTTCAAGAAGCAAATTCATACCTATTACAAAAGAGTCGTTATATGCATGTCACTACCGGGGAGGGAAAGATGTTATTGCAATTTATCTGAACAACAGGCGTGATTCAAAACTATTCACCGGTAAAGGACTTATTCTGGGCGGTAGCCATCAGATAAATAAATCAAACAACAAATCTTTGTGCGGGGATCTTTCTGCAATACTTATAGAGAATACACCCCGCTGGTTTGACCTTGTTAGAACACCTTCCAAAAATATAGCATTGCTGGATGATTTTGAAAAGAAACTCAGGCTGATTGCCGAGATAACGAAAAAACAGAATGTTACAAGTCTCGCTGGAGTCCCCTCATGGTTCCTTGTTCTTATAAAACAAATAATTGAACAAACAGGGAAAGATGACCTTAAAAAGGTCTGGCCCAACCTTGAAGTATTTTTCCACGGAGGCGTCAGCTTCACTCCCTACAGGACACTTTTCAAACATTATATCCATGATGAAAACTTTGTATTCATGGAAACTTATAATGCTTCGGAAGGTTTCTTTGGCATTCAGGATGACTTTTCAATCAATGATTTGCTTTTGATGCTGGATCTGGGAGTGTTTTATGAGTTCATTCCTGTTACTCAATTACAATCACCAAATCCTGCTGCTTATACAATTGAAGAAGTAAGTACGAATAAAACTTACGCTATGATTATCTCAACCAACGGAGGTTTATGGAGATATATGATCGGAGATACCATAAGATTTACTTCTCTTTATCCGCATAAGTTCGTAATTGCCGGTCGAACTAAATTATTCATTAATGTATTCGGTGAAGAAGTGATAATTGATAATGCTGAAAAAGCAATCGAAACTGCCTGCCAGAAAACAGGTGCAGTTGTGGTTGAATATACAGCTGGACCGGTATTTACAGGGGCCTCTTCAAAAGGATGCCATGAATGGATAATAGAATTTGAAAAAGAACCTGCCAGTCTTGAACTTTTCACACAAAAACTTGACGAAACTCTTAAATCAGTCAATTCCGATTATGAAGCAAAACGATTCAAGAACCTGAATCTCACAATGCCCATTGTGAGAAGTGTCCCGGGTGGAACTTTTTATAGATGGATGAAAGAAAAAAACAAACTCGGCGGTCAAAATAAGGTTCCCAGACTCTCAAATAGCCGTGAATATATTGAAGACCTTTACAATATTGCCGGAATAAAACCATAACCCTAATATGTAAATTTTAGAACAGTTCTTAACTTTTTTATTATGACTCCTTGCCACTATTACCTTTTTAAAATATTAAATAAATTTAAATCACCCGTTATAGATATATTTTCAACATTTATCCGACCCGAATAATTTTTATTCTAAATTTACGATACTAAAATTATCATCTATGCACATTGCAATAGCAGGAAATATAGGCTCAGGAAAGACCACACTTGCCGGGCTTCTTTCAAAACATTATGGATGGACACCTCATTATGAAGATGTGGAAGATAATCCCTACCTGAACGATTTTTATGAAGACATGCAGAGATGGTCATTTAACCTGCAGATCTATTTTCTCAATACTCGTTTCAAACAAATTATTGAAATAAGAAAATCAAACAAAACTGTTATCCAGGATCGTACAATCTACGAAGATGCATATATTTTTGCACCCAACCTTCATTCAATGGGTCTGATGTCAACACGTGACTATGAAAATTACATCAGCCTGTTTAAACTAATAAGCTCATTTATACAGCCACCAGATCTTCTGCTCTATTTGAGGGCTTCCGTTCCTACACTGGTAAGCCAGATACAAAAACGGGGAAGAGAATATGAAAGCTCCATTAGACTTGACTACCTCCGAAGGCTTAATGAAAGATACGAAGCCTGGATCGAAACATACGACCTGGGAAAGGTCCTGATTATTGAAGCTGACCATTACGACTTCCCCAATAACCCCGACCATCTGAGCGAGGTAATTGATAAAATAAATGCTGAACTTCACGGACTTTTCTAGTAGATTTGATTAAGCTGCAATTACTTATGAATTTTCAAATTCATAACCCACTTGTTTATACGATATGTCTTGAAAATATTCCTGATTAATAAATTTATCAGAAATATAATTCTCATTAACATTTTTTTATTTACTTTAGGATCAATAAAAAATTCGCTGCAATACAAATTAATTTAAAAACTTTAAATCATGAAATTAAGACATTTAACATCGTTGATTATCAACTTGTTCATTGCTACTGTTTATTCCTTTTCACAATTCGATTTTTCCTCATTTCCCCCGGTTGATCCTGAGATAAAAACCGGCAGGCTTGAAAACGGACTCACATATTACATTAAACACAACAGGGAACCACAAAATAGAGCCAGTTTCTATTTCATACAGAATGTGGGAGCATTGCTTGAAGAAGATCATCAGAACGGCCTCGCACATTTTCTTGAACATATGGCTTTTAACGGTACCGAAAGATTCCCCGCCAAAACAATTATCAGCTCCCTTGAAAAACACGGAGTGGCTTTTGGATATAATATAAATGCATATACAGGCTACGAGGAAACTGTATATAACCTCAGCGATGTCCCTGTTGATCCTCCAGGATTAATAGATACCTGCCTCATGATTCTATATGACTGGTCAGACTTTATAAAGCTTGATGAAAAGGAAATTGATGCAGAAAGAGGGGTTATCATCGAAGAATGGAGAACAAGACGTGACGCTTCATTCAGAATGATGCAGAAATATCTTCCGGTAATACTTAAAGGTTCAAAATATGAAGTACGTGATATAATCGGAAATATTGATGTTATAAAAAATTTTAAACCCGAGGATATAAAAAAATTCTATGCAACATGGTATCGTCCCGACCTTCAGGCTGTAGCTATTGCGGGTGATTTTAATCCTGACCAGATGGAAGAAAAAATCCGGAATCTTTTTTCAAAACTAAAACCATCGGAAGACCCGATACCAAGACCTGAATTCGAGGTACCATATCATAAAGAAACATTATTTGTATTGGCAACTGACAAAGAAGCCTCCCAAAATATTGTTTCTGTTTTTATTAAACATCCTTCCGTAAATTCTTCTGAGAAGAATCTCTCGTATATGAGGCGGAAACTTTTAATCAGTCTAATGAATAATATGATGTCGGTACGTATAAATGAACTTCTCCAGAAAGGGACACCTCCTTTTATTGCCGGCTCGGTAAGCTTTTCTGAATTTGTCCGTGGTGTTGATGTCCTTTCAATTACCGCAGTTGCAAACCCTAACCGGGAAGATATTGCCCTTGAAGCAATATATAAGGAAACAGAAAGAGCGCGGAGATATGGTTTCGGGAAAAATGAACTGGAAAGAGCAAAGGCAAACCTTCTAACGTCATATGAAAACTACTACAAACAAAAAGATAAAATCTCAAACGACGATATCATAAACGACATGCAGCAGCACTTCTTTGAAAGTGAACCCCTCGTTTCACCGGATTTTGAATATGAATTTGCAAAATCTGTTATCCCTGGAATATCAGATGAGGAGATTTCACTGTTCTTCAAGAACCTTGTCAGAAAAGATAACAGTGTGATTGTGATTCAGGGCCAGGAATCAGATAATATAAAGCATCTTACAAAAAAAGAAGCAATAGGGATTATTGACAGAGTCACCTCCTCCAATATTGAGCCATACCGTGATGATGAACAGGGAAATACTCTTATTAATGAAGAACTGAAAGGTTCGGCAGTGATTAAAAGTATGCCTCTTCCTCAATTTGAAGCAGTTGAATGGACACTGCAAAACGGGGCCAGAGTCGTCTACCGAAAGGCCGACTTTGAAAAAGATAATGTCATCCTTACAGCTTTCAGCCTGGGTGGTACATCTTTGTACGAAACCGAATATCTGCCTTCAGCCACATTGATTCCAGCGCTTATTGGTATGTACGGGCTTGGGAACTTTGATAACATTACCCTGCAGAAAATGCTTGCAGGCAAAAAAGCTACTACAAACGTATCAATAGGCGAGGTAACAGAAAATATCAGCGGCTCCTCAACACCAAAAGATTTTGAAACCATGATGCAACTGCTTTATCTCAGGTTTACCCAACCCCGTTTTGATTCCACAGCACACTATGCTATTATGGCAAGATATTCCGCATTCCTCGAGGGAATGGCAAAAGATCCTTCAAAAATAATGCAGGACTCCCTTTCCGTTTACCTTACTGACTATAACCCCAGAACAGTCCTTCTAAATACCCAGACTCTGGAAAAAGTCGATCTCAAAAAGGTTGAAAAAGTCTACAGAGAAAGGTTCCATAATGCAGCCGACTTTGTCTTCTTCATTGTGGGCAATATCGAAGAAAATGTTGCTAAAGAGATGGCCTGTAAATATATTGGTTCAATCCCTTCAACCGAATCAAAGGAAAATTTCATCAACAGAAATATCAGGCCTCCAGAAGGAAAGTTTATCAGAGATGTCCGTATTCCCCTTACCGTTCCAAAAGCTACTGTATTTATCAGTCATTCTGCTGATTTACAATATAATGCATATAACAATGTATGTCTCAAGGTAATCAATAACATTCTTGATCTTATCTTCACCGAAAAGATCAGGGAAGAGGCCGGTGGAACATATGGGGTTTCGGTCAGCCTGACTTCGCAACGCTATCCCTATCAGAATGCTCAGGGACTTATTATGTTCGACTGCGACCCTCAGAAAGCGGATTCTCTAAAACAGCTAATTTATAATGAAATCGATCATCTTGTCAGGCAGGGTCCCACGAAAGAAAATCTTCAGAAGGCTGTTGCAAACCTGCTGAAGAACCGCGAAGAATCAAGACAACACAATAATTACTGGAGCAATGCATTGTACCTGTATTATTATACAGGGCTGAATGTTGATGATCCTGCCAATTATGAAAAAATTCTTAAAAAACTTTCTGTAAAAGATATACAGAAAGTTGCCCGCAACTTCTTTTCAAAAGCTGATGTGGCCGATATTGTTTTCAGACCAGTAAATTAGAAAATACTTGTGAACTATAATCCATCATAATACAATTTATAGCGGCTGCCCGTGATGGCGAAGGACTCAGGGAGGAGTGAGGATGAAGCAAAGCTTCGTCCCGAAAATGAGAAAAAGTAAAACGAAAAGTAAGATAGATAGTGACTATGATTGCAGAAGCTACAATGAGAAAGGTGATTCTGAAATTTAAAGTGGGGTGAGAAAGAAAAAAGTTAGATAAAAGTAAAGGCTAAAAACATTAACTACAAAAATTATCTGATGTAATGGCTATTAAAGATTTTGGAAAAGAAACTTTATCTTCTGCGGGAAGGCGTTAATAACGGAGCAAGTGTCAAAACTTAGTCATTATAACAGGAAAATGTTATAATCCTGTTTATAAAATTCCATAAAATAGAGATTTAAGAGGATAAGATGATCCAACAGGATTAAAAGCTGTATATCTTATTGTTGCATATAAAAAGAAAAAATTTACCAATCCCCTCAGAGGCCAAGGATCGGTTATTACACAATTAACCGTTAAATTTGGTGACAGATATAGCGTTCATTGAACCTGGCAGTTAACTGTTTACACAAAAAATTTATAGACTTTTAAAAATTTTCTAAAATACCATAAAATAATATTACCCGGCGCAATGAAAGCATAATCTCCGGTTATCAATCACCAATAATAAAATCTGAATAATGGTGACAACAAGTAAATTTTTTTACTTTTGCGCACGATTTAAAACGCCCGTATGAAAACGGAAATATTTTTAATCATAT
>DYKN01000111.1 GCA_020722575.1 Rikenella microfusus
AAACCCCTCTGCACAGTATCGGAATTTGTATCCAAATTCCGATACTGTAAAATATCTAATATCAAATCATTTATTCTATTTGCTAAAACAAACCGCTGACTCTTTGGAAATTTTTCTGTTGTATTAAACAACCATTTTGTTAAATCATAACTTTTTACAAATATTCTTAAATCTTTTAGCATATATTACACCAGTCCATTTAAAAAAAAATCGATGCAAGAGGTAAAGTGGCAAGAAGCAAGAGGTAACAAAAAACAACAAAGGAAACTACTTAGAAACAACCACCCGAAAACCGCGGCTACCGTCCCAGTCCCTGAGATCGGGATCATTGCTGTACCGGTTGCCAGAGCGGCAGTTGCCACCACCGTGGCTCCACGAGCCGCCCCGCAAGACTTTATAACCACCACTACCAGGACCTGTCGGGTCTTTTGCTGAACTATTTCTATAATAACTTTCATCATACCAATCCTCACACCACTCCCAGACATTACCGCTCATGTCATATAATCCCCACTTGTTCGGCTTTCTCCGTCCTACCGGATGAGTTGTGTTCCCAGAATTATCACTATACCAGCAGTAACTGCCATCCATACTATTACCCCAGTAATATTCTGTTGTTGTCCCTGCCCTGCAAGCATACTCCCATTCTGCTTCTGTTGGCAGCCGGCATTTTATTGCGTGCTTCTTACTGAACCATTTACAATATGCTTTTGCATCAATCCAGCTTATGTGAATTACAGGATGGTTCTTTCTTTCATTCATATTTTGTTCACCACTTATCCCACATTTCCAATTTACTCCATATTTTCCCTCCCATTCACTACCATTCCATATATATGACCAACCTGCTTTATCAGCATCTGTCTGATATCCGCTTGCTTCAATAAAATCCTTAAATTGTCCGACTGTAATCTCATACTTTCCCATCCAGAAACCTGATACCTTAACTTTGTGAACCGGCTTTTCATCATTATATCCATTCTCTGAACCCATCATAAATTCGCCTGCTGGAATGGATACAAATTCTATGCCGCCTATAATCCTATTACCTTCCTCGCATACACTTATTTTCTCTTCTTTCAATAACTCTGCTCTCTGGTTGTATTCTTCTATTATTTCCTTCCTGTTACACCAGGAACTTCTAAAAATATGCTCATCCAATTTATTTAGTGTCTCTCTTGCCTTATTCTCCTGTTTTGAAAAATTATAATAATCTATCCAATCGCAATATGAAAAAACCGTATTCTTAAAATACGAAAATCCTGTTGTATCTGTCACATTTAATTTTATCTGCAGTTTCTGCTTGTAATTCCTGCTCTCTTCAGTGACTGTATTAAGTTTGTCCAGGTATCGCAGTGCTTCCCAGTATTTTTCCTTTGCCTGTTCAAACTTATATTCTGAATAATATGTATCTGCCTCCTTCTCTGAATACTGTGCCTGATAAACATAGAGAGCATCTATCCTTGTCCATAATAAATTCTGAATATCAGAAAGCTGACTCCTGTATTTAACACTTTTTATTTCTTCAACTATTTGTTCATAACCAGAAAGTGCCTCTGTAAACTGATTTCTTTTTGCCTTCTCATCTGCTTCCTCTATCTTTCCCTTAAAATACATTTTATATGAAGCAACAACCCTTTCTATTACTGAATTTTTAAACCTGACAAGTTTCTGCTGCTTCCCTGCAGGTAATTTTGTCTCTATGGCTTCTATTACTTCATTATATTTTTCTATTGCAGAATTATATTCCTTATCCTTAAAATATGAATCTCCTTCCTTGATTTGTTCCTTTGCATAATCTACAATCCTGCCTATGGTTGTATCTTCTGTTTTAAATTCAAACGGGCTTATATCCAGTCCTTTAATTTCTTTCAGCTTAATTTTAGATAATTCAAGTTCTATTTTCATCTCTGTTGGTGCTTTTGATGAATCAATAAAATATTTTGGTTCTATCAGTTTTTTTGCAATTTCTTTTGCATACCAGCCTAACTGGGATTTGTAAAATTCTACATCAACTATGGACTTCTTGAAAAATTCCTCCTTATCCCTGTCTCGCTTCAGATTGTTCATTACAATGTGCAGTTTGCCCATCCTGACTGTAACTGTGCCATAGATAATCTCATCAGCATCAATAGAAAACCCGATTTGAATCATACACTGTTCAGCATCACAACCTGTTGCAAGGAGTGTTTCTGCCTTTTCAAACATAATCTTAATATCATCATCATTAAGGACTTTATATTTATTCCCGTATTTTTCAAAAACAGTAACTGTTATAATATCCCTGATTTTCTTAACCACATCTTTTGATACCCCTTCAGATGGCACAATATCCTTGATAAAAATCCTGTTCTGGGTCTGAGCATAAATCTGGCTGATAAAAAATAAAATGATACCAATAAAAATAACCGCCAGAGCGGTTATTTTCCATACGGGCTTTGCCCCTCTGGCGTTCGCCAAATGTCCACTGGACATTTGGCTCACTGTCACCCCTTGGGGGTTTTCGTAAAAACCCCCAAACCCCCATACACAGTATCGGAATTTGGATACAAATTCCGATACTGTAAAAATAAAAACTTTTTTCATATTTTTGCCTCCTCGTATATTGTTGTAGCGTCCATCTTTAGATGGACGTTTATCGCCATTATAAACGTCCGAATAAATTCGGACGCTACATTAGACGCCAAACCGTCCAGTTAAAACTGGACGCTACAAAAATTTCTTGTTTAGATAAATCAGCCTGAATGACATTACCATGCTTTGATGAGCAATTACACAACCAACAACTTTAGAAGACATCCTCAATTCTTATTATTTGGGTCTTCTGCAAATTGAGTGGGTAAAAAACCACCCTTGAAAACTCATAATTAATTATAACATAATAAATTAAATTTTAAAGTCAAGTAAAAAAAACTATATTTTTTACACTATG
>DYKN01000044.1 GCA_020722575.1 Rikenella microfusus
TATTAAAGTTTCCCATATTGTTTCTTCCATGCGGAAAAACATAATTGGTGAACCTGCTCAATCGTTTTATTTATTTTAATCTTTACACTCAAATGGATGCTTTAAACATTTCATTACAATACAACATATTTTCTTGTAACAGTCGAAATTGTTATTGCATATTATGAAAGCTCCGGGAGGAGTACTTCAGTGACAGACGATTGTTTTAAATCGCCTGATAGCTGTGGAGTTTCCGATAGAAGCCGTCACTATTTGCCATAAGTTCATTATGAGTACCTGACTCCACAATCCTGCCGTCGTCCATAACAATAATAAAATCTGCATTTTGAATAGTAGAGAGCCTGTGAGCGATAACAATTGAGGTACGGTTTTTCATAAGCCTGATAATTGCTTCCTGAACAAATCGTTCCGATTCGGTATCGAGTGATGATGTTGCCTCATCGAAGATAAGTATGGGTGGATTTGCCATTACCGCCCTGGCTATGCTGATGCGCTGTCTTTCTCCTCCGCTTAGTTTGCACCCACCCTCGCCCACAATAGTATCGTAACCATTTTCAGTTTCCATTATGAATTTATGAGCATGTGCTACCTTTGCGGCGCTCATCACATCTTCCATTGAATATGAGTCAATACCGAAAGCAATGTTCTCAGCAAATGAAGTATTAAATAATATCGGATGCTGGCTGACAATACCCATCAAATGACGTAAATCATTAACTTTCAAATCTCTTATATCGATTCCATCGATAAGTATCCTGCCTCTGTCGACATCCATAAAACGCGGGATGAGATCAACCAGAGTTGACTTGCCGCTGCCCGATCTTCCAACAATAGCCATTGTCTTCCCTTTTTCAAGCCTGAAGCTGATATCCTTCAATACAGGTTCATTATTGTAAGCAAACCACACATTCTGAAACTCAATATAGCTGTCAAATGATTTTTTGTTAGCGGCATTTTCTTTTTCCGGGATTTTTTCATCGGCTTTAAGTACATGGTCGAGCCTCTCAATTGATGCAAGACCTTTCTGGATGTTGAAATATGCAGTTGTAATATTTTTTGCAGGAGGTATAATCTGTGAAAAAACCACCATGAATGTTATAAGTCGGTCAGGTGTCATGTTTCCAGTACCACTAAGAGCAAATCGTGCACCAATATACATAAGAACCATTACGACTATTGTAGCAAGAAATTCGCTCAAAGGGGATGCCAGATATGCTTTGCGGGTAACTCTTTTGAAAATTTTCGAATACCTTTCGTTACTGTCTATAAACTGTGATGACATTTTCTTTTCGGCATTAAAACCTTTTATGATTCTGAGTCCCGACAGAGTTTCTTCAACAAGCGAAAGTAATCTACCCAGGCTTTGTTGTCCGGCAAAAGATGCTGATTTTAGGGTTCTGCTCGCTTTGCCTATTAACCAGCCGCTAAGGGGCATCATTATCAATGCAAGAAGTGTTAATTCAACACTTGTAATCAACAGATAAGTAACAAAAATAATTATATAGAGAGGATCACGGAAAATAAGGGTAAGTGACGACATTACTGAAAGTTCAATTTCCTGGACATCGTTAGATATTCTGGTCATTACATCCCCTTTACGGGCATTGCTGAAGTATGATAGAGGTAATCTGAGAACCTTATCGTAGAGTTTTTTTCTCAGGTCCCTTACAGTTCCTGCCCTGATATATGCCATGCTGTTATTGGCAAGGAAAATAAATCCGTTTTTAAGGAAACTGGCAATAATAACTACAATACATACCAGAAAAAGCGTCTGCATCTCACCATGTTCGGTAACGTATGAATAAAATTTGTAACGGAAAAAAGATGAAAACCAATCGAGACTAAAAACAAACTCACCAGGGTTGGGAGCATATTTGACACCTTTGAAAAGCAGATTAAGGAACGGGCCCACAAGGGTATAGGTGAAGAGGGCAAAAAAAGCACTGATAATATTAAATAGAACATTCTTTAATGCCGACCATTTATAGGGTGAGACATATTTTACAAGTGTTCTAATAGTATTCATTTACATTTCCCTGTTAAATACCCGTATAATTAAAAGGTGTTATGGAGAGTAATTCTTCTCTTAATTCTTCGCTGATATTCAGGCTTTCTATGAAATTAATGATTGTTGTTTTAGTGATGGGATCATCTTTTCTTGCAAGTTCAAGTAATGTTTCATAAGGTTTTTCGAAGCCTTCCCTTCTCAGAATTGTTTGAATGGCTTCTGTAACCACTGCCCAGTTATTTTCAAGGTCTGACTTTATTCTGGCTTCATTCAGAATGAGTTTATTAAGACCTTTAAGAAGCGAACTGAAAGCGATAATGGTATGTGCAAAAGCAACTCCAATATTTCTTGTAACCGTTGAATCAGTAAGGTCTCTCTGCAGCCTTGAAACTGGTAATTTTTCCGACATATGTCCGAGAAGAGAATTTGCTATTCCAAGGTTTCCTTCGGCATTTTCAAAATCAATAGGATTTATTTTATGGGGCATGGCCGATGATCCAACTTCTCCTTTTCTGGTTTTCTGCCTGAAGTAATCCATCGAGATATACATCCACATATCTCGAGCAAGGTCTATTAGTATTGTATTAATCCTTCTGATATTGTCAAAAAGAGCTGCAAGGTTGTCGTAATGTTCAATCTGGGTAGTAGGATTAGATCTTTTCAGCCCGAGTATTTCATTGACAAAATTATCGGCAAAGTTATTCCAGTCTATTTCGGGATAAGCAACTTTGTGGGCATTCATATTTCCTGTTGCTCCTCCGAACTTTGCCGAGAATGGTATCATTGAAAAATATTTAATCTGTTCGTCAAGACGGGTAACAAATACTGCCAATTCCTTACCTACACGGGTAGGCGATGCAGGCTGGCCATGTGTATGCGCAAGCATGGGTATATTTTTCCAGTCATCCGACATTTCAGCAAGAGTTTCCCTGATATCATATAATTCCGGAGTATAAACATATACCATTGTATCTTTCAATGAGAGAGGCAGAGCCGTATTATTGATATCCTGTGATGTGAGTCCGAAATGAATAAACTCTTTCCATTCACCCAATCCTGAAGCAGTAAATCTTTCTTTCAGATAATATTCCAGAGCTTTTACATCGTGGTTGGTAGTCTGTTCAATAACCTTGACCCTTTCAGCCTCTTGTACAGTAAACTCTCTGTAAATCGAACGCAAACCTTCAAAGTGATCGCTGCTAAAATCCTGAAGTTGTGGTAATGGAAGGTTGCACAAAGCAATAAAGTATTCAACTTCAACCATCAGCCTGTACTTCATCAGGGCATATTCTGAAAGATATTCTGCCAATTCATCAGTCTTGTAACGATATCTTCCGTCAACAGGAGAGATCGCTGTCAGGGTATTCAGATCCATCTCACAACGTTTTTACAACTAATAATTATCATAAAACCATTTAGCACAAAAGTAGTATTTTAGACGCTTAAAACAAACTGTAAAATCTTTGCATTTTAAAATTTATGGGTATAGATTCTCACCAGAACAAAATAAGAATTTCAATTGTTAAATACGCGAATTCATATCCTTTTTTCTGGGGGCTAAAAAATAAACTTGGAAAAGAAGAAGCGCTTATTGAAACAGATCATCCCTCGATATGTGCGGCAAAAATAAAAGAAGGAAAGGCTGATGTAGGTCTGCTTCCTGTTGCAGCTATCCCGGCATTGCAGAATTATCAGATCATCAGCAATTATTGTATAGGAGCAAATAAAAAAGTAAAAACCGTAATGCTGCTGAGCAACAGTGATTTTGACGAAATTCAGGATATCTATCTCGATTACCGTTCCGTTTCATCTGTAGCACTTGCAAGAGTACTGGCAAAATTTTTCTGGAAAAGGAATTTCAACTGGCACAAAACAGATGAAGGTTTTAATTTCGCAAATATTCCACTGAATAATGGATTGGTTTTGATTGGTGATCAGTGCTTTGAATATGAATCATTTTTCAAAACCGGTATAGACCTGGCTGAAGAGTGGAAGAAATATTCCGGTTTTCCTTTTGTCTTTGCCTGCTGGGTTGCAAATCGTAAAATAGATAAAGCTTTCGTTGACAGATTTAATATTGCACTGAAATACGGTCTTGATAATATTGACAGCGTGGTGAAGGAATTCAGCAATAAATCAATTATGAAAGGTAATGTCTTGAAGAAATATCTGACAGAGAATATTGATTATATTCTTGATGATAGAAAAAAAGGAGGTATTAATCTGTTCCTTGAATTGTTAAAAAAATTATAGATCTTATCACCTCTTTTTTGGGTGTTGAAAAACAATTTTACATATTATATCATTGACAGTTAGTGTAATATAAATTAATCTGCAATAAAATTTTTTGTTTGACACATTTTAATTATCTTTGAAATATTGTTTAATTCAGGTATAAAAATTTATTATTTTAATCATGAGTAAAACAATCACTTTCAACGAGTTGAGGAGCATCAAGGATCGTTTGCCATCAGGCAGCATCAAAAGGATTGCAGAGCAATTGAACATCAGTGAAGAGACGGTGAGAAATTATTTCGGGGGCTGGAATTTTGAAAAAGGAGAAAGTGCCGGCATCCATTATGAAAAGGGACCTAATGGGGGTATAGTGGTTCTTGAAGACACTACCATACTTGAAATGGCCCGTAAAATGATTAAATAATTCACCTTTCCAATTTAATTACCTGTCGAATATAACTGGCAGGACAAATATTAAACATTACCCTTACTGATGAATAATTATGAGGCTTTAGTTTCTGCCGAAACGAAGCACAGGAAGAATCTTGAGCATTTTCTCGAAGAAGTTTTCAGAGATGTTTTTCTTCCTTCACACGGGCCCGAACACCATTTGAGAGTCTGGATCAATGCTATGGAATTATCGGCTACAGGAATTTCAGGCCACTTTGACGAAAAATTTGCTGAAAAACTTATTATTGCATGCTTTCTGCACGATGCAGGTATGGCATACGATAGAAGTGAAAAACATGGCGTTGTAAGCATGGAACTGTGTCGTAAGTTTCTCATTGAAAATAATATGCCCGAAGATGAATTCACAGAAGTGCTTGATGCTATTATGAAGCATGACGATAAAAGTTATAAGACCGGTTCCAGAGTCACTCCTCTTAATATAATTCTTAACATTGCCGATGATCTCGATGCTTTTGGCTTTACAGGAATATACCGTTATATTGAAATATTTTCCGAAAGGGGTATTCCCTTGAATCAAATGGCAGAAAAAGTACTTAACAATGCTACGGCAAGATTCCAGAACTTTACAGATTATTTTGGCAGTTACAAAGAACTGTATGAAAAGCACCTGCAACGGTTTAAAATTCTTGAAGATTTCTTCAGAAATTACATGAGACAATCGGAAATTTACAGCTTTGGAACTGAATCTCCTGAAGGCTATTGTGGAATAGCTGAAGTTATTCAATATATGTTTGTGCATTGTATGAGCCTGAAATATCTTCAGATATCTAATTACTTTCGGAAATTGTCAGACGATCCCGTTATTACTGGTTTTTTCAGGGAATTTGAAAAAGAAATAAGTAATATGAATGACAATTATCTTTATGGAATCTGATAAGCAATTTTTTCTTTATTTAATTTCAAAGTCGATAACCGGAATATTTTCAATATAACCCACGAGGTGGTCATTTTTGTTAAGCTTTCCAACGCCTGGTGGAGTACCTGTAAAAATCAGGTCTCCTGTTTTAAGTGTGAAAAATATCGATGAATATTCAATGATACGGTCAATGCTGAAAATCATATCGGAAGTATTACTTTTCTGTACTACTTTTCCGTTTATTTCGAGTCTGAAGTCAAGGTCATTAATATTTCTGAAACTGGTAACCGGCAGGAATCTGCCTACAGGTGCTGCGCCATCAAATCCTTTGGTTATTTCCCATGGCAGGCTCTCTTTCCTCACCTTTGCCTGAAGGTCTCGGGCAGTGATATCAATTCCAAGTGTTATTTCATCATAGTAGCGGTAAGCATATTTTGCCTGAATCCCTTTACCGAGCCGACAAATCTTAAAAACTACTTCAACCTCATAATGGATGTCGTTTGAAAAATCAGGCAGAAAAAAAGGTTTATTATTTTTGAGTATTGCGGAGTCGGGTTTCATAAATATTACCGGTTCATCAGGGATGATCCAGTTAAGTTCTCGGGCATGCTGCCGGTAGTTAAGCCCAACACAAATGATTTTCATTATATATATTATTTTCCGTACTGTCTTAGTTTTATTTCTGTCAGAACTTTTTTTGTATAAAGAGAAAATTCTCCGTTCATCATCCACGAATAGTATGCCGGGTCTTCCCTGAGTACTTCTTCGACGAGACGGCCTTTGTATTTACCGAAATTAAACACTTCCCTTCCATTTTCGTCGTATATAATTCTTCCCACAAAATCAGCAGCATTGTTATAGGAGCTGAATTCTGCCAGTTTTCCTACATCGTTTTCAAGGTCGGCATATCTGTCGAGTTGTGCCTTCAGTATTTCGTATGTTGCCAGGGTGTCAGCCTTTGAGCTATGTGCATTTTCCAGTTCCTTCTTGCAGTAGAACAGATATGCAGCTGAAAGGGTTCTCTGTTCTTTTTTATGGAATATTACCTGGACGTCAACATATTTTCTTTTTCTGAAGTCGAAATCTATATTTTCTCTAAGGAATTCTTCAGCCAGAAGGGGAATATCGAATTTGTTGGCATTATAGCCAGCGAGATCGCATCCTTCGAGGAATGTTGCAAGAGTTCTGGCTATCTGGCGAAAAGATGGAGCACCGGCAACATCTTCATCGGTTATGCCGTGTATTCTGGTTGCAGCGGGTGGTATTGGAATACCCGGGTTTATTCGTGTTGAAAACCATTCCTCTTTCCCACCTGGAGAAACTTTCAGAACAGATATTTCCACAATCCTGTCGGAAAGAATATTTACCCCCGTTGTCTCTACGTCGATAAAGGCAAGAGGTCTTTTGAGTTTAAGTTGCATTTCAGGCGTTGATCATCATGGGCATAAGAAGCATGAGCAGATCTTCCTCTTCTTTTTCAGTTTCGGCCGGGAGTAGAAGACTTGCCCGTGTAGGATCAGCTAACTCCATTATAACTTCCTGTGATGACATGTTGGCCAGTATCTCAAGCAGGAATGCAGCCTTGAATCCTATTTCCATCTCATCACCTTCATAAAGGCATTTGATCCTTTCGTAGGCAGATATTGAGAAGTCAATATCCTGTGCAGATACAGTCATTTGAGTAGCAGTAAGCTGAAGTTTTACAAGGTTGCTGGCCTGGTTTGAAAATACTGATACACGCTTAAGGGTATTATAGAATTCTGACCTGTCAATAGTAAGTTTTCTTGGATTATTTTTTGGTATTACGGAATTGTAATTAGGATAATTTCCTTCAACAAGCCGGCATACCACTTTATAATCTTCAAGAGTAAAGAAAGCGTTCTTATCGTCAAATTCAATTTTTACCATACCTTCTTCTCTGGGAAGAATATTTTTAAGCAATGATGCTGGTTTCTTTGGTAGTATGAATGAGCAGGGTTCATCTGATTTACCGTCGGTACGTTGATATCTTACGAGCTTGTGTGCATCGGATGCGACCATTGTTATCTTTTCCGGAGTGGCCTCAACCAGAATGCCTCCCATTACCGGTCTCAGCTCATCATCAGCGGTGGCAAAAACAGTTTTGTTAATGCCCGAGAGCAAAATATCAGAATTAATTGTATATGAAAACTTCTTTTCTTTCCTGATACCCGGTAATACAGGAAAGTCTATACCATTCTGCCCTACAGCACTGAATTTTCCGTTTTCTGAGAGGATTACCACAGAAAATGTGTCGGTGTTAATATCAAAAGTAAGTGGCTGATCACTGAACTCTTTAAGAGTTTCGAGCAATATCCTTGCGGGTACGGCAATCACGCCCTCTCCTTCAGCATTTTCCAGCTTTAGTTTTGTAATCATCGTGGTTTCGAGGTCAGAAGCTGTTATTTCCAATTCATTATTACTGAGCCGGAACAGAAAATTGTCTAATATTGGAAGTGTGTTCTTGGAACTTATTACCCTGCTTATTGACTGCAGGCGTGATAAAAGTTTGCTGCTTGATGCTACAAATTTCATATTTCTTCATTTAATGGTTCAACAAATTTTATATATGTACCTCCACAAAATAAACTTTAAGGTTTTTCCTGCGCAAAAGCTTTATAGTGCCGGATCAAACATTTACAATTTTGAAAATCAAAAATGTGTTTACAAAATTCCGGGCAACCAATATTACAAAAAAACATAATAACATCAAATCATTTCATCATAAAATATGATAACTTCTTTAAAACAGGATCAATATCAAAATATCTGACGATAAAAATTTCCTCATTTGCACCAGATTTTCCCCATAACCTATCAGGATCGATTATTTCTTCACCATTTTCATTTCTGACACTTTTTTGCCAGATAGTCAGTTCCACCGGATCGTTATTTTTCTTTTTCAAAGTTATCCTGTAAAGTGGAAGTGATGAGGAAATTGAATCCTTTTGCGACAAAGAAAGCTGGTCGGACCATTTTTCGAATGGAATATAAGTAAAATATGAAATGTACCTTTTAACTTTCAATGTATCCCATCCGTCAACGGGCTTATTGTTGGAACCGATTAATTCATAATTTTTTCTTGAACAATTAATTCTGAATGATGACAGGGTATCTTTAAAATGAAGAACAGATACATATTCTATTTCTGAAGGCAGGCAATCAAAAACGACAAATGGTTTCCAGAAAAGCATGCTGGCTGTAAAATAGTGGCCAATATCGGCATCATAACCCGGTACATACATTACAAAAGGTTTTGAGAAGGGTTTCATTTTCATCACATTGCCGTAAATGTTTGAACTGGTCTGATAAACAAAGAAGCTTTTTACAAGCCTGTTCTTTCCAAAAACATAAACTTTAACCGGTTCTGTTTTTGTGGCTGAAATATCTCTGTTAAAATTATCGGATGATATCGGGTATTTGATTTTCATTTCCTTAAGTATTTTAAGCAGAGAGGAGATGGCTTCCTCCCTGACTTTTCCGTTTTCCTTTATGATCCATTCATCTTCTCTGTCTTTCATCAGGGTAAGTTTTTCCCCTTTTTCATATAAGATCACCTTCGATATTTCAATATTTTCCTTTACGGCAAAGTTGGTATTTCCTCTTCCAAATGGTACCCGTTGTCTAAATAGCATGACCATAACCAGAAGGCAGGCCACAAAAACTACGATATAGCCTTTAAGGTTAAATCTGCTTTTCATTTTGAGGTATAGAGTTTTTTTCTGACAGCTGAATAGATTATACCTGCAAGTATAATAATAAGGAGTGGCCCGATGCTATTGGCTGCTTTGATAATCAGGTTGTATTCATTGAGAATCTTTTTGTTCAAAAGTCGAAGTTTTAATTCACGTGATCTAATTTCCATCAGGCCTTTTTGATCAACAAGATAGTTAATGCAGTTTATCAGGAAATCACTGTTTCCGTATGTCTGAAGTGTATATCTGTCCTGCCCCAGTGGAAGTGGTATCTCAGTTGTTCCGGTGCGCTTTACTTCATTTCTGATTATATCGCGGTCGGCTATTACAATCATTCTCGTGGGTTTGCTTTCAGTAACAACACCGTATTTATCGGTCAGACCTTCAATAATTCTGTTTCGAAATGCCGATTTGAATTTACCCTCAAGCAAAACCGCCACCGGCAGATGTGATCTGTTAAACAAGCTCTCATCGGGCATCCTGTCAACATCTTTCAGGCTAATTAATGTTGGTGGGCTCACAGTACGGGTTCGCTGACCCGTTGTGAGTAGTATTGTTTTTTTTATTTCGGGATCTCTGCCAACAGTGTCGATAGTATTTACAAATTTTCCAGCCACTCTGTTAAGATTTTTTGTTACAGGATGTGATGGCGACGGTGACAGCAGGGGGTAATAGATCCATGGAACCGGCACTATTTGCTGCTGCGTTCCACCGGTAATAACCTTTAAAGGTATCAGCATGCATTCAATGTCCTGTACAAGAACCGGATTAATTCTTGCGCCATATCTGAAAAGGATTTCTTCCAGACCTGCAGGGCGATACAAAGCCATTGTTTCTCCATAAACAAGACTGTCGGCATTTACGTCAACTTCTTCATACAACCATAATACCTTTCCACCATTCATTATGTACTGGTCAATCACAAAGATGTCTTTTTCGTCGAATTTCTGGACAGGACCTGCAACAATAACTGCTGCATATTTATCGAGTATTCCCGGTTTTCCTCCGGGTGCGCCTCTGTCAACCGTAAAATATCTTGCAAGATTCAGAATCAAATCAGCAACTTCAATTTCGGGAACCTCACCATGTCCTTCAATGAATGCAACCCGATAAACAGTATCGGCCACAAGCGTTGAGATTGTCTGTATAAGCTCATATTCAAAACCTTCGGCAGAGTGGAGCAGGTTAACCTCAGGTGGAAGTGCAGGATTATTTTTCAAAAAGTTTACGGGCACTTCTGTATTATTATAATTAACAATCAATCCCGGGAATATCATTCTCTGGCTCGACCCTCCTTCTTTGTCCTTCAACATAATATTTACCGGTGTGAGTCCCCGGGAAATAAGTCCCTCCTGAAATTTTTCCCTTGCTGCCGGGTCATTGATACCGTATGGATTGATGAATTCATAATCAATTTTTCTTCTTGAAGCGATTTTAAATTCGTCGAGCATTTCACGTACCGATCTTTTCAATTTTTTGAACAACACAGGCATTTCGCCATCAAGAAGAACCTGAATATAAATTTCATCCTTTATATCTGAAAGGATTTTCCGGGTCGGTTCCGACAGGGAATAACGTTTGTCTTCAGTAAGATCCAATCTCAATCTTATAAGGCTGGAGGCAAGTGTCAATGTAATAGCCGTAAGGCTTATCAGAATAAATTCCGCCCAGCTTTTAAACCTAATATCGTTCCTAATTATGTTTATCAGCTTCTTCTCTTCCATTTTCTTGAAAGTAATGAAAGGCGTGTTGCTTCGTTAAAAATCAGTGCTCCTGTCACAAAATAAGCAAGATCGCGCAGGTCAATAACCCCCCTGCTCATTGATTTGTAATGTTCATTTATGCCCAGTTGTGATACAGCCTCATCAATTTTTTTCAATCCGGGCAGATATGAAAAGGCATCGAAACCGGCATACAAAAAGAAACAGATGAAAACAGCAATAATGAAGGCTACCACCTGATTCCCGGTAAGTGATGAGGCGAATATTCCAGCAGCGGCATAAATTGTTGCAAGAAAGAATAGTCCGATAAATGAGCCTGCTGTTCCTCCGCGGTCGATATTTCCGGGTGGATCGCCTGTAAGAAGAATTGTTATATAATATACCACACAGGGAAGCAATGAAAGAAAAACCAGAACAACGGCTGCAAAAAACTTACCGTAAACTATATTGCGCTCGGTGATAGGTCGTGAAAAAAGCAATTCAATTGTTCCGAACCGTTTTTCATCGGAAATCATCTTCATTGTGATAGCAGGCACTAAAAAAAGAAAAATCCATGGAGAAAGTTGAAACAGAGTGTCAAGGGTTGCATAGCCACTCTCGGTAATGTTCCATTCTCCTGGCAGAATCCACATAAACAGACTGTTTGTCAGAACAAACACAATTATTACAAGATATCCTGTGAGAGTACTGAAGAAACCGTTTATTTCCTTTTTGAAAACAGCCAGCATAGATAACGGATGAAATGCAAAAATAGTCAAATATGAAAAACATCATTATTTTTTGATTCTTTCAACTTTTTTTGCTGCAGTAATATTCAACAGTTTTACTCCAGGGTAATAAAACGAAATAATATCCTCATATCCATATCCTTTTGTGGCCATTACCATGGCGCCTTCCTGACAGAGTCCGACACCATGGCCGTATCCTCTGCCCTTCAGCAATAGAGAATCGCCGTCGGCAAAAACTGAAAACCATGCTGACCGAAGTGAAAGAGAATTTCTTAAAACATTTGCAGGGATACTGAATGAACCAGTTGAGTAATTCATCATTCTTTCCGGCATATCAAAAATGAAATCAGAAGCCTCTCTGCCACCATCCCTGTAACCATGCATTTCAAGAACCTTTATCCAGTCGTTCAGGCTAACTTTTTTCTTCCATATTGAATTTCCTGATCCAGTACAGTAAGGGTCGTTGACTCCACCAAGATATGGCAAGGATAGCATCCATACAAATTCCGATGGGGAGGTCTGGCCACCGCAGTTTGAATGAAAGGCCGCAATAATAAGATTGGAGTCCGGTGTCACAATAACCATTCCTCTGGTATGTTGAACTGCATCAACAATAACCTTCTCCTCAGATATACCCTTATATGCCTGACAATGTGTACCATCGCAGAGATTAAATCCGTCATCCTCATGCCGGTAAAAATTACGGTATGTATATGTTCGTGCAATTACTGCCTGAGTTTTGAAATATTCCTCATTTTTTCCCGTTCCTCCCTCGGCTCTTACTACCCCGACAATATATTCTTCGATATCACAGTCATTTATAAGCATAACAGTTTCAAGATCGAGATAACAGAAAAGATTACCTGAATATTTGTAAGCTTCCACCTTTCCATGATTGTTTCTTAAAAAAAACCTGTCAGCTTCTGTTGTCCCGTAAAAAATAACTGAATCTGCTATTAATGCTTTTTTTGAAGCAGTTTTGACAGCCAGTCTTCCATTATACCTTATCATTACAGCTGATTCACCTTTTTCAAGGATACCAGAATCTCCCGGGAAAACCGCGAATAAATATCTTCCTGAGGCCACGGTAAAAAAAACAGGATCACTTTCGCCCTCGCTGAATAACCTTATTTTGATGCGTGAAGGAATATCTTCCTGACCCGAAGCAGAAAGAAAAAGAATTCCCAATAGAATAAATATGAAGATCTGAGTAATAATTAAAGATTTACAGTATGAATTCATACAGTAATGGTTTTAAGATATGAAACCATTTCTGCTCCGGTACGGTCAGAAGCTCCGGCGGGGCCAAGAATTTTCTCAAGCTGACGGTAATCTTCAATTACCCTGTCGCGTTCACTGCCTCCCGGCAATATTTTTATCAAAGCTTCAGTAAGTCTTTTTTTATTCAGACGGTATTGAATAAGCTCCTTCACTATTTCTTTACCGGCGATAAGGTTAACAAGTGAAATATATTTTACCTTAACCAGGATTCCTGCAATAGCCATTGAGATAAAATCGCCACGGTAACAAACCACCTGAGGAACGTTCAAAAGTGCCGCTTCAAGTGTTGAGGTTCCTGATTTAACCAGTGCGGCATCGGCAACGGAAAGCAGTTCATAAGTCATGTCAAAAACTACCTTGAACTTTTTATTGCCCGAAAATTTCTCATAAAGAGAAGGGTTAACCGATCTGACACCTGCAATAACAAAAGTATGATCTGGGAATATATGAGGTAAACTAGCAATTTGTGGAAGAATATGTTTTATTTCGTGGTTTCTGCTACCTGGCAGAACCGCAATAATCGGTTCCTGACCGAGTCCTGTTTTTTCTCTGAAAGATTCACGGTTGAAAGATTGACTCTTCTTCCACTCCGAAATTTCATCAACAAGTGGATTGCCAAGATATTTTACTTCAATACCATGTTTACGGTAGAATTCAACTTCAAAAGGAAAAATAACGAATATTCTATCGGTAAATTTTTTCATTATTTTCACTCTCGACTCATTCCATGCCCACAATTTCGGGGAGATATAATAAAATACCGTCAGTCCTGCAGATTTTGCAAACCGGGCAATCCGGAGGTTAAAGCCAGGATAATCAATAAGTATAAGAACATCAGGTTTATATTCAATAATCTGCCTTTTGCATAACGACAGATTTTTCAGGATTTTATTCAGACTGAACAATACTCCAGCGAAGCCCATAATTGAATGGTGGCGGTAGTGCATAAGCAATTTTGCGCCGGCTGCTTCCATTTTGTCTCCTCCCCAGCAATAAAACAACCCTTCAGGATCGGCCTTTTTAATTCCTCTGATAAGATTTGCACCGTGAAGGTCCCCTGAAGCCTCTCCCGCCACCAGAAAATACCTCATAAAATAAAAAACTTGTTTACTACCAGCACCAGTAACCAGATTATTGTTGCCCAGAGTATTCCTTTAGCCGATTTAAGCATATCGGCCCAGTTGAAAACAAAAAAAAGGATAATATCAGGTAAAATGCAAAGTGTCAGTCCATGAGTCATAAATCCTTTTTTAAGTATTTCAAAATAATATTCAAGAAGTGTTAAACCTTTTGATGTTACAAGAAATGCAATAAAGGCAACCAGAAGTGGTATTAATATTCCCGAAATAAATCCGGCAAAGAAGTTATCGTATTTTAAAAATTTTTTCACTTAAAACCATGATTTAAGTTCATTTAGAAATCTGTGGGCAGTCATATCTATCTGTATCGGCACAACGGAGACATAATTATTAGCCAGTGCCCATTCATCTGTATCGGTTGCATCCGGTTCATGATTCTGAAAGGTACCTGTAAGCCAGTAGTAGGTTTTACCCATCGGATCTTTCCGTTTATCGAATTCTTCCTTCCAATTTCCCTTTGCCTGACGGCATACACGTATTCCTTTTATTTCACTGTCAGATACTGATGGAATATTAACATTCAGGCAAATACCTTCAGGAAGTGAATGTTTTACCATTGCGTTTAGCACAATTCTTATATATTCTTTGCAGATCGAAAAATCAGCTTTCGACGAAAAATCATTAAGGGAGAAGCCTGCTGACGGGATATTGTAGAGGCAACCTTCGAGTGCGGCCGCCATTGTGCCTGAATAGAGAACACTTACTGAAGAATTTGCTCCGTGGTTGATACCTGAAAGCACCCAGTCGGGTTTTCTCTCCAGAAGCTGATTGATAGCCAGTTTGACACTGTCAGTAGGAGTCCCATTACAGGCGTATATTCGATGTTTTTCGGTTTCTTCCAGAAGCTTAACCCTTATAGGAATTTTTACTGTCAGAGCCTGTGACATTCCCGACATACTCTCCATGGTTGAAATAAGTACTACCTTTCCGAATTCCTCTGCAACTTCAAGCAGTGTACGCAGTCCTGCAGCATATAATCCGTCATCATTGGTTATAAGTATCAGCCTATCATTATCTTCAATAACCATATACTCATAATTGACATACAAATATATGTAAATAGGCGTTAATGAATAAACTTTTGCCATTCTCTTTATCTTTTTTTTATTATTCTTACTTTTGCACTCTTGATTAATAATTATTAAGAAGAGAATAGAGAATGAAGATATCTTATAACTGGCTCAGAGAATATCTGCCGATTGATCTGCCCCCGGAGGAAATTGCGGAGATACTAACCAGTATCGGCCATGAAATTGAAGAGACCGAAGAATGGTATTCTGTTGAAGGAGGGCTTGAGGGTATAGTTATTGGAGAGGTTTTAAGTTCGGAGAAGCATCCAGATGCTGACAGGCTGACAGTAAATGTTGTGAATGTTGGCAACGGAAGGCATTTCCATGTTGTATGTGGTGCCCCCAATGTAGCTGCCGGACAGAAGGTGCCTGTAGCCCTGCCCGGGGCTTATATTCTGAAAGACGGGGGAAAAATTCAGATGAAAACAACCAGAATAAGGGGCCAGCTTTCGGAAGGAATGATTTGTGCCGAAGATGAGATTGGAATGGGTTCATCGCACGAAGGTATTATGGTTCTCGATCAAAATGCAATACCTGGAACACCTGCCGCAAAATATTTTGGTGTGGAGAAAGATTTTGTCTTTACAATAGGCTTTACACCAAATCGTATCGATTGTGCATCCCATATCGGAATTGCATACGACCTTGCAGCTTATCTGGCAGTTAACAGAGGAATGAATATTCAGCCATTACTTCCATGCATTGATGATTTTAAACCTTCAGGAATTCGCCAGACATTTGAAGTCATAATTGAAAACAGAGAAGCCTGCCCCAGATATACCGGAATAAACATATTTGACGTCACTGTTGGCGAATCACCTCAATGGCTCAAAAACAGGCTTAAAGCCGTCGGGTTGAATCCGGTTAACAATATAGTTGATATAACCAACTTCATTCTTTACGAAGTGGGGCAACCCCTGCATGCATTTAATGCTGAAGCAATAGAGGGCCAGAAAGTAATTGTAAGGAATCTACCTGAAAAGACCATGTTTGTAACCCTTGATGGAATTGAAAGAGAGTTATCGTCAAAAGACCTTATGATTTGCAACGAAAAAGAAGGGATGTGTATTGCAGGAGTATACGGTGGTCTGAAATCAGGTGTAACATCCAGCACAAGGAATATTTTTCTGGAAAGTGCTTATTTCAATCCTGTTTCCATAAGGAAGACAGCACGAAGGCACGGCCTTAATACCGATGCATCATATCGCTTCGAACGCGGAGCTGACCCTGAAATAACAAGCTGGGCACTGAAGCGGGCAGCATTACTGATCAGTGATATTGCAGGTGGTAAACTGCTGGCTGACATCAGAGACATTTATCCCTCAAAAATACCCAATCTAGTGCTGACAGTCTCATGCGAAAGAATAAACAGACTTATTGGCAAAGAAATTCCAACTGATGATATCAAAAAAATAATTTCGCTAACTGGAATAAAAATATTATCGGAAAATCTTCCTGATCTGACAATAGAAGTTCCAGCAAGAAAGGTTGATGTGAAGAGCGAAGCAGACGTCACCGAAGAGATTCTCAGAATATATGGTTATAACAATGTTGAAATACCTCTGCATGTTAATTCCTCATTGATCTATTCTGAAAAACCCGACAGAGACAAAATAATCAACATTATTTCCGACATGCTTACAGCAAATGGTTTCAATGAGATAATGAACAATTCCCTTGTACCTGCAGCATGGTTTGAAAACAATCCTGATTTTGACCAGACTACTCTTGTTAAACTGGCAAATCCACTGAGTTCTGATCTGAATGCCATGAGGCAGACATTACTGTACGGCGGATTGAGCACCATAGCTCATAATATCAACCATCAGAATTACGACCTGAAGTTCTATGAATTTGGAAATTGTTATTTCTATAACAATCCCTCTGCAGCCAGAAGAGTTGATTGGTATTCTGAAAAAACTTCTCTCGACCTTTTCATGACCGGTAACCGAAATAAACATACATGGAACTCACCTGAAATTCCAACCGATTTTTTCTTAATAAAAGGATTCACGGAGATGATATTTGAACGACTTGGCCTTAAGATGACCAGCCTCAATCACTCCGAAAGCACAAAAAATTGTTATTCCGAATCGCTGGCTTACTATCACAATAAAAAACTGCTTGCTGAGACTGGTAAAGTTTCAAAAGCTCTTCTTAAAAAGTTTGACATTGAACAGGAAGTATACCACGCTCATATCGAGTGGGATTACCTTTTGAAGATAACCGGAAAGAACAGTGTTACATATAAAGAACTTCCCAGATATCCATGGGTAAGAAGAGATCTTGCTCTTTTGTTAGATAACAGCGTCAGGTTCAGTGCGATAAGGGATATTGCCTTTCGGGTGGAAAAACGTTTAATAAGAGATATATGCCTGTTTGATGTTTATCAGAGTGAATCACTTGGAAGAGAGAAAAAATCATATGCAGTAAGTTTCATTCTGCAGGATGAAGAAAGAACGCTTACTGATAATCAGATTGATAGGGTTATGAACAATCTGATTGTTGCTTTTGAGAAGGAACTTGGAGCGGTAATAAGGAAATAATATGATGAAAAGCAGGCTTTTTCTGGTCCAGGGTGATATAACTCGTGTGGATGCTGAAGCAATAGTCAATGCCGCCAATAATTCACTGCTTGGAGGAGGAGGAGTTGATGGTGCCATACACAGGGCTGCCGGACCCGGACTTCTGGAGGAATGCAGGCAACTTAACGGCTGCGAGACAGGAAAAGCAAAAATAACCGGAGGCTACAACCTCAAGGCAAAGTACGTAATTCATACAGTAGGACCTGTCTGGAGGGGAGGCATTTACGATGAAACAGAACTGCTTGCATCATGCTACCGGGAATCGCTTGCCCTTGCAAAAAAACACAAAATAAAAACAATAGCATTCCCTGGAATATCAACCGGTGTCTACGGTTTCCCGAAAGATCTGGCCGCACTTATTGCAGTAAATGAAACCAAAAGATTTATCGCAAGAAATAAGTTACCGGAAAAGATAATTTTTGTGACATTTGACAGAGAAAACTACACCATTTATCAGAATCTGCTGGAAGAAAAATGACAAATAGTCTGAAATCAATTGATAAATATCTGTCGTTTGTTAAATTCAGTCATACGGTATTTGCATTACCATTTGCACTTATAGGATACTCAATAGCAATTGCCCTCGAAGAATACAATTTCAGAGTGAAGATACTTCTGCTGGTGATACTGTGTATGGTTTTTGCACGCAGTGCAGCAATGGCCTTTAACCGCTATTCCGATGAAAAGTTTGATACAATGAACCCTCGAACATCAGGAAGGGAAATACCTTCAGGTAAAATTAGCAGAAAATCGGCTCTGATTTTTGTAATTGTAAATTCTGTACTTTTTATTATTTCTGCAGGATTTATAAACAAACTAACACTGATTCTTTCTCCTCTTGCCCTTGTAATTATCCTTGGTTACAGCCTTACAAAGCGATTTACGGCATTATGTCATTTCATTCTGGGTCTGGGGCTTGCGCTTGCTCCCATCGGAGCATATATTTCAGTTACCGGGCGGTTCGATATTCTGCCATTAATATATTCGTTAATTGTCCTTACATGGGTAAGCGGATTTGATATTATTTATTCGCTTCAGGATGTTGAGTTCGACCGTTCTTTAAACCTTTATTCAATCCCCTCGGTAATAGGGAGCAAAAAAGGGCTTATTATAAGTGGAATACTCCATCTTCTGACCATACTGTTTGTCATTGCGGCAGGTATTCTTAACAATCAGGGAGTTCTTTTCTGGATTGGAGCCGGAATTTTTTCAGTACTGCTTGCATATCAGCATATTATTGTAAAGCCATCCGACATCAGCAAGGTAAACATTGCATTTGCAAAAACCAATGGCATTGCCAGTGTTGTATTTGCAATCTTTGTTGTGGCAGATCTATTTTTAAAGCTTTAGCAAGATCATGCCGCAGGGTTCCTTTTAAAAATAGGGATCCGGAATCCAAAAATTTATTATAGTATGAAGAATTTCTTTCATTGTTTTAGCCATTTAACTTTCTCTTATCTCCTTACTCTTCCCCCTCAAATCTCACTCTCACTCTCACTCCCACTCTCAATCTTTTCATTCATATTCGGTAATGCAATATTTCGCCCCTTCAGGGC
>DYKN01000112.1 GCA_020722575.1 Rikenella microfusus
GATTCCAAGATTTAGACCTGATAGAAGGGATTAAAACTAATAGTAACTTCTCGCTGCTTGCTTCATACACCGCAAGAATTCCAAGATTTAGACCTGATAGAAGGGATTTTAAGAATAACGAGAATTTTTAATATTTCTTGAAGACCAAGAAACAAATTCATGATAACAATATTGATGAATAGATGGATATTTTGGGAAGTAGATAATGAAAAAATTAATTAGTTTTGTAGGCATAGGTCCAGACAAACTTGGATCAGGATACGACCCCGCTGATTACTGCTTTGATGACGGTTTTCATTTTGAAACGCCGCTCATTCAACTTGCGATTATCGCACATGAAATGAACCTGGATTCTATCATTCTTTTCATGACTGCCCAATCTAAAGAAAAGCATTGGAAAACTCTCCAGGAAGGATTTATAAAACAAAATATTAATCCAAATTCTATTGAATTTTGTGACATAGTTGATACTTCAAAGCAGGATGCAACTTCTCAATGGGGATGGTTCAACGCTTTGTGTGAAAGAATTCACGACGGTGATGAGATAATTTTTGATTTTACTCATGGATTTAGATCAGTTCCAATAATTTTCGCGACTGCAATTAATTTTCTTCAAACGATCTCAGAATTTACTTTAATTCATGCATATTATGGGTTTATTGATACAAGTAGTGTTGGCTCAATTCGAAAGGGGAGAATAGTTGATCTGGCAGGATTTTTTAGCCTTAACCAATGGGCGACTGCGGCAGCCTTCTTTGCCCGTTCAGCTGATACAACGTTCTTTTCTGAGCTTTCTGGGATGGAAGGGGCAAAAGAATCTTTTGCGGCATTTAAAGAAATAAAATTCTCTGATAGTATGAACAAGCTTTCAGGGATAATTAGAAATATTGATGTACATCATGCTTCTGAAAAGGCTTTAGAGGCAGTAACTTATCTTAAAAACCTATCAAGCAATGCAAGCATTCCCGTTCAGTGGATCATTAAAAAAATCGATACCGTGTTCAGCCCTCTTGCGAACTGTAATGCGATAAGCAGGCATTATGATGAAGCATATTTGCGATCGCAAATCCAACTTTCTCATATTCTTATTTCCCATGGCCTTTATATGCAAGCTTTTACTACAATGCGAGAGCTTTTAGGTTCAATTGGTATGGCTTCCTTACGTGGTAAATATGCCAAAGCTAACTTTGATAGTTCTGATGGGCGAAATAAATATCGATATAATATGGCTGAGCTTTTCCTTCGAATGTGCCAATATCCAAAAGAGAAATGGAATTGGAAAACCAATGAAGAGGAAGAACATGTTCGCCTTTTGATTCCTTTCTTTAATAGATTAGAGCAACATGGGCTTATTGAATCGCTCAATGGGCTTACGAAAAAAATTATTGATTATCGCAATGGCTTTGATCATGCATGGACGGTTGTAAAATACCCAGGCACATCGATAATCGAGGGGGAAGCACAAGCGTGCCTAAAAGAACTTGAAAGTTTGCTTCAAACTATGTTTGAAAAAAATCTTATCTTTTCAGACAGCTCAGGCAGCAGTGGAGAAGAATAATGCGATCGACAATCATATGTTCAGTAGGAACTAGCCTACTATCGAACATTAAGAATCTCAATGCTATATCAAATGAGGAGGAAGAATTAAAAAGGGCATTTGAGGCTCAAAATGCTGTAGCTATCGTGAAAGCGCTCATAATTTTCGAACCTTCATCACGTATATGCGGTGCGGAAATAAATACAATCTGTTCGCTTTCTATGATCCAGGAGCGCTACAAGCTTGATATACGTAATTTCTTTTTTCTTGTTTCTGATACACAGGAAGGCATTTTTACAGGCAAAATTCTTGAAATATATCTCTCCATTAATTGGAAAGCTATTGGACTTGCTCGTCAACCCAATTGCATAATAAGGATAATTCATCACCTTCAGGATCAATTGCCACTTGAATTCAAGAACCTTGGGCTCAGAAATCTTGTGAAAGAGTTATCTAAAGCAATAAGCGATGGAGGTGGGCCTGAGGCCTGTGCAATAGATTCCACTGGCGGATACAAAGCTCAAATTGCGATAGCGGTAATGTTTGGCCAGATGACTGGTGTCCCCGTGTTTTATAAGCATGAAAAGTTCAATACAATCATTGACTTCCCTCCCATGCCAGTGGCATTTGATTATTCGCTGTACGAACAGTATTTTGACTTGCTCTACCGATTGTATCAAGGAAATGAAACGATAAATGTAAAGGAATTATCCAAGTATTTTGAGATTCCTGCGACGAGGAATTGCTCATCTGAAGAACATTTATGGAATAGCTCAACGTTCCAGAAGTTTAGAGTTTTTTTAGATGAAGTGGATGAAACTGAGGCAGAGATGAGCAAAGAAAGGCTTTTCGCGATTAGTCCAGCTGGGGGCATCTATTTTGAAACTGCACGACACAAACTTGGTCAAAATTTTATGAAAAATCTAGACCATCTTTTACCTATATGCAACAAGGAAGAGCGAAAAATTCCTCATTTTACTGATGATCATTTCCCTATTGGGTTTAATGAATATGTGACTAAGATATTCATTAAATATCAATGGATAAAAACTATACATTCAGTTTCTTATGAGAAACAAAGATCGATAAATGGGAATTTTTTTTCGATCAGGACAATTAATACTAAAAAGGAATTGATAGGTTCATATTGTGATAAAAACGGGTTTGGAGCACGATTTAGAATTTTTATAAAAGAGCCGACAAACACAAGCCTTCATGCAGCACTTTGGCTGCTTACAGAAAGTAG
>DYKN01000014.1 GCA_020722575.1 Rikenella microfusus
TCAGGGTTCTGCGTTACGCGTTCAGGGTTCTGCGTTACGCGTTCAGGGTTCTGCGATATGCGTTCAGGGTTCTGCGTTACGCGTTCAGGGTTCTGCGTTACGCGTTCTGCGTTACGCGTTCAGCGTTGCGTGTTACGCGTTTAGCGTTGCGGACAGGGATAAATACTGAAAATCTAATTACAGGTTTAAGATAATAATCTGATTACTGTTAAAAATTAAAATTAGTTTTGCGGAAATATTCAGGTAAAAATATATAAAATGGGGTAATTTTTTAAGTTATGACTAAAGAGGCATTATACGGGAAGGATATAAATGAATTGCTTGATGTTACCCATCATCTGGGTTTGCCTGGATTTTCAGCAAAGCAGATTGCCGGTTGGCTTTACAGACATGAAATATCTTCAATAGATGAAATGACAAACATTCCCAAAAAAATCAGGGAAGTTCTTGCCTCTGAATATGAAATCGGTATTTATCCTCCCGATTCATTCGTAGAAAGTAGTGACGGAACCAAAAAGTATCTTTTTAAAGTCCGTAACGGAAAATACATTGAAACTGCGTACATACCCGAAAAAGGGCGTGCTACTGTTTGTGTCTCAACACAGGCCGGATGCAGGATGGGATGTCGGTTTTGCATGACAGGTAAACAGGGATTTCAGGGAAATCTGAGCGCAGGTGAGATACTAAACCAGATAAGAAGTATCAATGAATTCAGGAAAATAACAAACGTCGTCTATATGGGCATGGGAGAGCCCCTCGATAACCTTCCCGAAGTTGTCAAGAGCCTTGATATTCTTACATCAGAATGGGGTTATGGATGGAGCCCTACACGTATTACGGTAAGCACTGTGGGTATTTCAGGTTCAATAGGTTCTTTTCTTCAACAGACAAGAGTTCACCTTGCTGTCAGTCTTCATACTCCATTCCCCGGCGAAAGACTCAAACTGATACCGGTAGAAAAAACCAGCCCTGTCGGCGATATTATTCAACAAATAAGACAGGCCGGAATTAAAGGACAACGAAGAATCTCATTTGAATATATACTTTTCAGAGGATTTAACGATTCTTCTGCCCATGTTAATGAACTGGCGCGACTGTTGAACGGAATAAGATGCAGGGTAAACCTTATTAGATTTCATAAAGTACCCGGCCTGGATTATGAAAGTCCGGATATTGAAGAAATAAAAAAATTCAGGGACAAGCTTAACAGCAAGGGAATCATTGCAACAATAAGGGCAAGCCGTGGAGAGGATATTAATGCTGCATGCGGACTTCTCTCAACACTGTCATTAAATAAAAATCAGGAATGATAAGGAATCGGCTTCTGCTACTGTTTTTCAGCCTCTTTTTATTACCTTTTGTTTCAGCGCAGGAAAAGGCTCTCAGCAGAATGCTCTCTGACTCTCTTATGACCGGTGCTTCAGTATCTTTTATTTTAACCGACGCTACAACCGGTGAAACAATAACAGAATATCAGAGCGAATCAAACCTGGTGCCTGCATCGGTAATGAAACTAATAACATCATCTGCAGCCCTGGAACTTCTCAGCCCTGATTACAGATTCAAAACACTGGTAGGTTTTTCAGGTAAATTTAACAGGCACAGTGGTATTTTAACAGGAGATCTAATAATTAAAGGTGGAGGAGATCCTTCGCTTGGGTCAGAGCGATTCGGAATGGATGCCGGTTTTATAAATGAATTGAATGCAGCAGTTGCAGGCTACGGGATTAAAAAAGTAAAGGGAAGTGTTATAGTCGACGACTCAAGGTATGATTATGAACCTGTTCCTGCAGGATGGCTATGGGAGGATATAGGAAACTATTACGGAGCAGGTGTATTTGGCCTTTCGGTTTTCGACAATACATTGAAAATTCATTTCCGTACAGGTTATAATGGCAGTAAACCGGAGATATTACAGTTTGACCCGCCCAAACCTAATGTCAGTTACATTAGCTATCTTATTGCATCCGGTTCATCCGACAAAGGTTACGTATTCTGTGCTCCTTACAGTGAGAGAGGATGGATATCCGGAACCATACCGGAAATGAAGGAAGATTTCATTCTTAAAGCTTCAATCCCCGATCCGCCTCTTTTAGTTGCAAGAATGTTTACGGAAAAGGCAGCTGAGTCTGGAATAAAGATTACCGGTAAACCTTCGACAATGCGACTTTTAAACAATGCTTTAAAGGATAGCTTCAAAATACTTTCAATGATTACTTCTCCACCGCTGGAAAAAATTGTTGAGATTCTCAATCATGAGAGTGTAAATCTTTATGCAGAACATCTTGTTAAGGAACTCGGATTTGTAATAAAGGGGGAAGGCACTTTCCGGGCAGGTCATGAGGTTATAAATGAATTTCTGACAAAAGCAGGTATTAAAACAGGCGGAATCAGGATTTATGATGGCAGTGGACTCTCTCCAGTCAACCGTCTAAATGCCAGAATGATTTCATCGCTTCTTTATTACATGAAGAACCAATCACCTGTTTCTGAAGCATTCTATAACTCTTTACCGGAAGCAGGCAGGGAAGGAACACTTAAAAATGTCTTTTCTGACCAGATTTTCGAAAGCCGTATGCGGGCTAAAAGTGGGACCATGACCGGAGTGAGAAACTATGCCGGCTACCTTACAACAAAATCGGGAAGAGAATTGATTTTCTGCATCATGGTAAATAATTTTTCAGGTACTACCAATTCCATAACATTACTGATTCAGGAAATTCTTAAAGAGGCAGCATTAAATCATTGAAATTTCATCGATGGGAAAGTGATATTTAATCTGTTTAATTTTACGGGAGACAATAATAATTACCTTTGGTTTTTGCAGAAAGAAGAATAATTATGAGAAAACTTCTGGAAAATGATGAAGCCGTCAAGGAAGAATCTGTAATTGGTGAGCATGTATCTGTCGGCAGAAAAGTAGCAGTTAGAAAATGTGATGAATATGAGCTTAACAGGGTGATTGAACTGGTTGCCGACATATATGAAAGCAGCGATGGGCCGGATCCACAAGGCAAAAAAGTTCTTATAAAACCCAATGTACTTAATGACACTCCTCCCGAAAAATGCAACTGCACTCATCCGGTTGTTATTGAAGCAGTTGTCAGATACATGCAATCAAGAGGTGCAACTGTGATGGTGGGTGATTCGCCTTCAATTCATCTAAAAAATTTTCGTCCTGTTAAAATAGGCATTGAAGATGTATGCAGGCGGACTGGAGTTTCGTGGGTTGAATTCAGGGATAATCCGGTTGAAATCAAGCTACGGAAGTCAAAGATAAAAGTAGCCCGGGCAGTTCTGGAAGCTGACCTTCTAATCTCTCTACCTAAATTCAAGAATCATGAGCTGGTATATTTTTCAGGAGCAATAAAAAATACGTTTGGAATTGTACCGGGTTTCATAAAGGGCAAACAACATGCACTTCATCAGAACAGAAGAAGTTTCAGTGAGTTTCTTGTAGATTTGAATGAAGCTATTACTGCTGATTATTTTCTGATGGATGGCATATATGGTCTTGAAGGGCCAGGACCAGCCAATGGTTTTTCGAAAAAAGTCGGGCTTCTTCTTGGTTCTACCAATCCGGTGGCCCTCGATATTATTGCGACGACGATTGCCGGGTATAATCCGGTTGATATACCAACCACCTCGGAAGCTCTGTCAAGAGGCAAATGGCTCTCTTCACCAGAGGAAATTATTTATGACGGCCCGCCAGTTGAATCGCTGATTATCAAAGACTTCATCAAAATACCGGTTTCATCCGGCAGAAATATTTCATTGCAGTTTTTAATTAGAAGGATAAAATTTCTGAGAAAGGTTGAAAGAAGGCCTGTATTTATTCATAGTAGGTGTACCGGTTGTCTCAAATGTGTCAGTATCTGCCCTGTTAATGCAATAAAGCCTCATCCTGTAAAAAAGAACTATATTGTTCTAACCGACAGCAAATGCATCAGATGTTTCTGCTGCAGTGAAGTTTGCCTTGATAATGCTGTTGAGATAAGGAGAAAGTTGTTTGGTCCTTAAAAGGGAAGTTAAACATCTATTTTAGCATATTTTGCATGCGTTTCAATGAATTCTCTTCGGGGTGGCACTTCGTCGCCCATCAGCATTGAGAATATATGGTCGGCTTCAGCGGCACTTTCAATAGTTACCTGTTTAAGGATTCTTGTTTCAGGGTTCATTGTTGTATGCCACAGTTGTTCAGCATTCATTTCACCGAGACCCTTATATCGTTGAATTGTAACAGATGAATCTTTACCCTGTCCAAGTTCCTTCACTGTTGCATCTCGTTCTTCTTCGGTCCAGCAGTATTTTTCAATTTTACCCTTTTTAACAAGATAGAGGGGTGGAGAAGCGATGAAAATATGTCCTCCTTTTATAAGTTCCTGCATATATCTGAAAAAGAAAGTAAGGACAAGTGTAGTTATATGGGAGCCGTCAACATCGGCATCGGTCATGATAATTACCTTATGGTATCTTAAGCCCGAAATATTAAGTGCCTTGCTGTCTTCATCGGTTCCAATAGTGAGTCCTAGAGCAGTAAAGATATTTTTAATTTCTTCACTATCGAATATTTTGTGTTGCATGGCTTTTTCGACGTTAAGGATTTTGCCTCTTAGAGGCAGGATAGCCTGGAATCGTCTGTCGCGGCCTTGTTTTGCTGTTCCGCCTGCTGAATCTCCCTCAACCAGGAATAGTTCTGATTTTGCCGGGTCGCGGTCGGCACAGTCAGCAAGTTTACCTGGAAGTCCAGATCCGGAGAGTACGTTTTTTCTCTGGACGAGTTCTCGTGCTTTACGAGCGGCATGACGGGCGGTTGCAGCAAGGATGACCTTCTGAACAATCTGCTTTGCATCCTTTGGATTTTCTTCAAGATAATTTGCAAGTGCATTTCCGACTGCCTGGTCAACAGCACCCATCACCTCAGTATTGCCCAGCTTCATCTTTGTCTGCCCCTCAAACTGGGGTTCAGGAACCTTAACAGAGATTACGGCTGTGAGTCCTTCCCTGAAATCATCACCATTAATGTCGAACTTAAGCTTTGCTGTAGCACCTGAATCTTCGGCATATTTTTTCAGTGTACGCGTAAGCCCTTTCCGGAAACCAGCAAGGTGTGTACCTCCCTCCAGAGTATTTATATTATTAACATAAGAATACACATTCTCTGAAAATGAGGTATTGTATTGCATGGCTATCTCAACCGGGAATCCATATTTATCTGTATTTATATAGATTGGTTTCTCAATAAGAGGCTCCCTATTGGCATCGAGGTATTTTACAAAACCAACAAGTCCGTTTTCACTTATGAACTCCTCTTTACGATATTTGATTCCGTTACCGTTTTCGATATGTTCACGGTAGTCATTAATAATAAGCTTCACCCCTTTATTGAGGTAAGATAGTTCCCGCAAGCGGGCTGATAGAGTCTCAAAATTGAATTCGGTTGTCTGGAAAATCTGGTAATCAGGTTTAAATTTTATGAGTGTTCCTGTTTTATTGGTTTCTCCGGTAACAACAACATCAGTGACAGGTTTACCTCTTTCGTATCTCTGAGTAAATATTTTGCCGTCCCTGTAAATTTCTGCCTCAAGCCATTCCGAAAGGGCATTCACAACTGAAACACCCACCCCGTGGAGTCCACCAGAAACCTTATAAGTATCCTTATCAAATTTTCCTCCTGCATGAAGAACGGTCATTACAACTTCAAGAGCAGACCTTTTTTCCCTGGGATGAATCTCTGTAGGAATTCCCCTCCCATTATCTTCCACTGAGACAGAGCCATCATCGTGAATTGTTACATTTATCAGGTTACAATATCCTGCAAGAGCTTCATCTATTGAGTTATCGACAACCTCATAAACAAGATGATGAAGTCCTTTAACTCCAGTATCCCCAATATACATTGCAGGCCTTTTTCTTACAGCCTCAAGACCTTCAAGAACCTGAATGCTATCAGCGGAATAACCATTCCCATTACTCTTTTTATTTAACATATCGTTTACTTCAATCTTCTCTTTTTCTTCACTCATCTCTTTTCTCTTTCTCTTTCTTAACTTAATTAATATAACATTCCACCTACTGGCTTATTAAAGCCTGTCCGGCAGTTGAACAGCCTTGTTAAAGGGGTTTCAGATTGCAAAAATATGTCTGCACTGCACCCGGATCCAACTTCACTTGCCCTATAAATAACTGATATAACGTAAATTAATTTACCCTGCAAATATACAAATAATATTCATTACTACTCAAGCCAGAGAAAGAAATTTATTAACTATCCCGATAAATAATTAACAAGTTCCAACAATTTGATTTACATTTATTAAACCCGATTATATCAATATATTTTCTGTTACTTTTTCAGAGGTTATATGTAAAACCTGCAAGACAGATAAACCTCAATGAGGGGTACCAGTTCCACTCATAGTACCTTGAAAATGATATATTATTGAATTTCAACCAGAAAGAAAGTATTCTGGTATACCTGTATTCGGCAGCGAAGTTAAAGTTGAGATGGGCCGGAATTTTGTTGTCTGTGGAGGCAATAATTTCAGGTAATAACATATTATGGAAAACTGCCTCAAAATGTCGAGCCCCTGTTGCTTTAAGTCCAATCTGTGCAATTATTTTTTCCCGCAGATTATAATTAATAATAAATTTTGCATCCCAATCAGGTTTCCCCCATGCATAATCATTTTCTGTAAGGGTATATTTATAATAGTTGGCTTCGGCCGAGAAAGTGAAATGGTTGTCAATTCTTCCGGAAGTTTCACCCTTAAGATTAAGTATTTCAACGTCATCTTCAAGAGGTTCGAAATAATTACCTTTGAAAATGTTTATTGAATTTTGCACAAGACAATAATTGGCGAACATAATATAGTTATCAGCAGTAAAGTATGAAGCACTTAACCTGTACATACCCTCAATTCCCGTTTCACCGGTAAGGCCGGCCTTTACAATAATCGGAAAATACGTATTTCTGATCCTGTAAATTTCATCAAATACCAGAAATGGATTTTCAAGCACAATATTTCCAGGTCTGTTCCTTTCAAGTTTACCTGTAATTTCCGTAAAGAAGTCAAGATATACTGGTATTATATTAAAGCCAAATTTCAGGTCAGGGGATATATGGAATTTAGCTTTATCATCTTCGATAAATTTATCGACATAAAAAGCGGCTCCCAATTTCACGATCCAGTCGGTTGTCTTCTTGCTAACTGAAGGGCTCAGGGTAAACAGATAACCATGTGCAGGTGAAACCAATCCTGACGGTTTGTAATATTCAAATTTCAGGTTAGAGGAGGCAAAAAAACCTTTCAGTTCTTTTCCTGCAGAAGCTGACACATCAAGCAGGTGACTGTAAAGATCAGTTCCGGAGTGAAAAAAATTATAGCCTGCACCAATATTATAAAGGAGATCTGATGAATCATTCTTCATTGAAGCAATTTCAATGGCAGCAATTGCTTCGTAATAATTTAATCTGATATCTTTTTTTGAAGGATCATAATCTTCAATAGCGGGGTTATAGCCATAGGCATGTCTTGTTTTTTGCCTGAAATCAAGATTCCCGGCAATAACACTTTCTCTCAGAAACTTACGGCCGTAGAGACTTGCATTATTATCCATATAACCTGCGAAGATTTTTTTATTGTTTTCCAGCCTAATATTTGCGTTTGTTGAAAAATGGTTTGCATAAAAACCAGCGGTACCGCTTTTTGATCGCAGGTTGGTAATGCTGACTTCAGCAAGGGGGGTAAGGTAATTACCAATGCCCAGTTTGACGTAACCGTTATATAATTTTGAAAGGGGATCGGGAGTCATCGTAGCAGCTTTAAGGGGACTAATTGTATATTCCGGAGAAAATGGTCGGGTTTTGATGTCATATTTAACTTCGGTTCTTATTTTTGCCGTATCTGTCATATCAGGCAGAAGGCTCTTTTTAATCACATCAGGGAGTGATGGTTTAAACGGATTATATAATGTTATTTCTCTTTTAATAACAGGTTCCTCCTGACAGTATGCAGGACGATTTATAAAAAGAATGAATAAAAACGAAAAAATTATTATTGTTTTTCCTTTATAATACATAGGTGATATATATTTTTTCATTTTATAAGAAATTTATTCATTTTATGGTATCTGACGTGGTTCAAGAGAGCTGAGTTTATTATTGACTTCTTCAATTATTCCGTCATTTTTTACGGGGTAATTTTCTTTGAGTCCCTGCAAAGTAGCTCTGGCAAATATAAGGTCGCCCTTTTTTATGTTTATGTCAGCCAGCAGAAGGAATGCTTTTGCCATCCAGTACTGGTGAGGAGTGTTCATGTTGATAAAATCATTTATAACATCTTCTGCTTCGGTCATATTACCTTTAAGGAAAAGTAATTCAGCTACCCTGTATTTTGATTCAGCGCCCTGCAGGGAGGTAATCTCGCCGGCTGTTTTCCGGAATTCATTGAGTGCCTCATCGTATCGGTTAAGGCTGTAATATGCTTTTGCACTCATGAAGGTGGCTTCTCTCTGGAGTTCATCGGGAACACTCTGTGTAGACGAAATTTTTCCGGCCGCTGAAATTGTTTTTTCCGGATCGCCTGCCTGATATGCAGCTTTGAGCTGTCCTCTGAGGGCGTCGATTAAAACTTCCTGATTACCGGTAACTTTTTCAAGTCTTTCATAATAGGTGAAAGCTTTTAAATAATCTTCTTTATTGAGGACTATTGCGGCAGCAGATTGAAGGGCCGGCTCATAAAAACTGCTTCCGGGCGATTCCAGAACTTTCTCATAATTAACAAGCGCTTCATCAATATTTCCATTAATCCTTGAGCACTCGGCAAGGTAAAAAAGAACATTGATTCTGAAACTGCCGAAACTGAACTGTTCAAGATAGTTTCTGAAAATCTCCGATGCCCTGCTGCAGTTGCCTGCCATATAAAGCCTTTCTCCTGAGACATAAAGAAGTGAATCCTTTTCAGCCTGATTTATATCTGGCAGACCTTTGATTGATTTTACATATGCGAAATATGATTCCACGTCATTTATTTCAATATATGCATTCTTAAGGCCTGTAAGTGCAGATCTGGCTTCTGGTGTTGAGCTGTAATTTTCGATAACATTTTTGAATTGTGCTATTGCTTTTTCGTTTTCGCCTGAGTCGTAATAAAGAAGTCCCAGCTGGATTATTGCCCTGGGTGCAAATGGAGTATTAGGATAGCTGTTTATAACTCTGTTAAAGTCGTTTTCAGCTCTTGCTTTTTCACGAAGGCTGACCCATGCTCTTCCTCTTTCGAAAAGTGCAGAAGGCAGGTATTTAGAAGCAGGATAATTGTCAATGAGCATTGTAAGTGTTTCTGCTTTCGCCCGCTGATTATTTGAAAGTCCGAGAGAAAATCCTTTCTGGTATAATGCATAATCAGCATCAACCTTTCCGAAAGCAATAACTTTATCATAAAACTCAATTGCCTCGGCATATTGGGTGTTAATAAAATAACAATCGGCGATTCTGTTTCTCGCATCTACCAGTATATCTGGCCTTACGTCAGTTGCTGACGACTCGAATGCTCTGAAATGAGCAAGTGCATTGTTATAATCTTTCTGGTTATAGAAGGCGTATGCAAGGTTGTACCTGACAAGGTTATACTCATCAAGCATACTTGCTCCGGGAATTCCCATAAATGTCTGGTAATCGGCTATAGCTTTGTCGTATTGTCCTAACCTGTACCATGCCTCACCTCTCCAGTAAATTGCCCTTGCCCTTAATTGACGGTTATATTTTTCGTATTTAAGTGACTTCTCGAACATATTGAGAGCCTCTGTCATCTGCATATTTTTAAATAGTTCAAGCCCGCGGTAAAATGCAACTCGTTGATAAGCCTCTTCCAGACGTGGATTCATTCTGGTTATTCTATCAAGTGATGCCAGTGCTTCTTTATAGTTCTTGATTTGCATATAGGTAGAAAGAAGGTAGTCATACACCTCTTCAATCCTGTCGGATCCGGGGTAAAGATTTATGTATTCCTGGAAAGCTCTGATAGCTTCACCAAATGGGGAACTTGATGTTTCATATAAAAGTTTGGCATAAGTAAAGAGAGCTTCTTCTTTAAGTTTCTGATCGAAATTAAGTAGTGATGCCTGGCCGAAAGCGAATTGTGCCCTGTTTTTATCATTCTTTTCAAGATAGCAATCGCCTATTACGAACCACACGTTCTGACTCAGCAGATCTGATTTTGCAGTAAGGTCCAGAAGGATTTTAAGAGCTTTATCATACTCACCGTTCATATAATAGCAGTAACCAAGCTGGTATCTGTCTTCCCTGTCACTTGCTTTTGCTCCTGCAGCATATTTTTCAAGATATCCGGCAGCTTCTTTGTAATTACCCTTGTTGTAATATGCATCTCCAATAAACCGGTAAAGTTCAACTGCTCTCATTTTTCCGGCCGATTTCAGGAGGTCAGGAGCAAGTTCGAGGATACCGTCATAATCTTTTTTCATATACATTACCTGCACAATATAAAAAGGAACAACACTTCCGAATGTCTCATCGCTTCGGAGTTTCATGAAACCTTCCATTGCTGTTTCATACTTCTTCTCCTCATAGGCAATATGTGAAAAATAATAAAGAGCCGGTGCGGTGTAATAAGTATCAATATCCTTTATTTCGCTGAACATCAGCAAAGCAGTTTGTTTATCGCCATTCATAAAAAGAGAGTAACCATATCTGAAGAAATATTCAGGAAGTTTATCCGGGGCCAGCAGAAGCCTGTTTACATGTTTATAATAATTAACTGCTTTCCTGTAATTTTTGGTTTGATAAAAATAATCTCCTAAAGCCATATATCCTTCATTTGACTTTGACGAACCTGGATATGATGCAATAAAACGGTTCATCCGGTATTCAGCATCGAGGTTGAAAAGCCGGAGTGCAGCCATGGCACTGTAAAACTCAGCTTCATAATTTCTGTTAATATCCTTGTCTGATGATTCTTTCAAATAAGAATCAAGAAATTTTATTGCAGCAGGATATTTTTCTTTATTATAAAATTCCATTCCCTTCAGAAATGCAGATGATACCTCCTCCTGCATGTATGAAATCTGTGCCGTAATTCTGACTGCCACCAGAAGGAGAATAGATATCAAAAATGTTTTATTCTTCATAATATAAAAACAGGTTGATTAAAATACAGGTAAAATTCTTTCCCAATTAATTTAATATATATTTGTCTAACAGAGCATTACAATAAAATTACTCTATTAAAATCCAGAGTAAAATTACAATAATTAAACGGTGAGCAGTGGTCAATATTACTGAATTTATTAACATCACAGTGTTAGTTATCAATTCTTTGTTTATTTTGTGCGGAAAAGGAGCGGTTATGGAAGAAGTTCGATCCCTTGATTCGATAATACAGTTTACCAATTGTACGATATGGCAACAGGACCATCTTGTGCTGTCGGATGTGACATTTAGTGTTAGCCGGAATGAATTTCTGTATCTGGTAGGTAAGGTAGGGAGTGGAAAGACGAGTCTTATCAAGACTATCAATGCACAGATACCTTTAAAAGAAGGGGAAGCTTTTGTTGCCGGATATAATCTGAGGAAGTTAAGGAAGAAAGATATTCCATATCTGCGGAGGCGTCTCGGAATTGTATTTCAGGATTTTCAGCTTCTTATCGACAGGAATGTTCATGATAATCTTGAATTTGTGCTCAGGGCAACTGGCTGGAGAAATAAAGGTGAGATTGAAACAAGGATTGCGGAGGTACTTGAGAAAGTGGGGTTAGGGTTAAAAGGTTACAAGATGACTCATCAGCTTTCTGGAGGAGAGCAACAGAGGGTGGTAATTGCCAGAGCCTTGCTGAATGATCCTGAGATTATACTGGCCGATGAGCCGACAGGTAATCTTGACCCTGAGACGTCTGACGGAATCATAAAATTATTACAGGAAATCAACAGAACAGGAAGGGCAATTATTGTAGCAACTCACAATCAGACGATTCTGAAGCGTTATCCTGCAAGGACATTAAAATGCGACGACGGCAAACTAATTGAGCAAAAGGAGGAAGAAAATATCGAGCTCTTTTAAGGACAATAAAAAGAAATATTTTTTATATCTTTTTAAATATCTTTAGTGGCCAGGGCAGAGAATTTCTGTAAATTCTGTAATAAGTTTCCCGCTGGCTCCCGAAAGATTGTATAAATTCGGCTATTGAAGGGATGGAAGAACCAGCAAAATCAAGCAAAATTCCTGTTGATGCGTTTGTCTTCAATAACTCATTAATTACATGATAATTTATTCTTTTTTCCCTGCTCTCAGGAGTATTGGCTGTAAAAAGGATCGTTTTTGAACCGGGTATTTCTATGATAAAAATCCCGAAGATAAGGTTTCCACCTGGTGATTTTACACCGATAATCTGTCCCTTTTTATTGAAAAGACAATGACTCATCAGGGTTTCAAGTCTTTTATAATCTCTTTGCTTGATTCCTTTTATATTTTTTCCGGTATTTTCCGCAAAGAGTTCAATTAATTCGGAAGGTTTGATATTTGTTGTATAAACTATATCATTTCGTGAGGCAATATTTATATTTCTCCGGCAATCGGAAGAGAACTGATTTGTGAGTTCCTCATATGATTTATTCAGATTCAGCACGTAATTTGTCCTTTCGGTCACAATGTAACCATGTGAGTTTATTTTCTGATTTATGCATAAATCAACCATCCGGAAAAATTCAGGCATATAATAAATAAATTCTTCAGCCATTTCCACGGTTGATTTATCCGGGGAATAAGAACCAAGTTGCTGGAGGAATATCGGGGTTGCCACGTATTTGATACCGTATTTCATAAAACCGGGCACAGGAAAAACCGCATCATATTCATCATCTATCAATGCTTCCCATCCCGGGGCCATAATGTCGAGGTACCATGAATAAGGGTATGGTTTAAGACATCCAGAATTTTTTATGCAGGTGTCCCACAAACTGCGATCTATTTCCTTGTTGTGAAGGTAAATGATCATATTTTCAGAAAGTTTAATGTTTTTTCAAAAACAGTTTTCCATTCTTCGCACTTTTCTCCTTCTGCCAGTGTGGTATTGTGCCATATTATCTGAAATAAACCACCACAATAACGTACCCTGTCAGCCATATCCTTAATAAGTTTGAAAGCTGAATCGGGTTCCATATTTTTGTAGTCGGTTAGCGTTGCATCCATAATCTGAAACGGAAAGATCAGCAGATTTGTTGTTTTCTCTGACAGCAAATCGTAAAAATAATATGGTTCCGCAATTCCTGCCCTGAATCCTGGTTCTTCAGGGTATCCCATTGAATGGTCTCGAGTAATACCTGCAGAAATCAGATTCCGGTATGATTCGGGGAATTTTAATCTGACATAGTGGAAACGTGACATTTCAGGGTAGTTGCCGGAAATTTTTCTGAACCGTTCTTTTTCCCTTTCCAGAAGATTCGGATTTTCAGCTGAATAATAAGAAGGGTGCATGCCCGTTTTTGAAGATTTGCATAATTCAGTCACAAGATTCATATAATCCTGATTGTTCCATGAAGGCCAGTTATCAAAGGGTGTTCTGTCACCTGTTGGTATAAAAAAGATCGTTTCAGCACATGCTTCAGCACACTTTTCTTTCATATAATCAAAGATATCCCAGGGATCCCTGTTTTTCCCGGATATAATCTGGTATCTTTCACTTTGCCTGTGTTGCTTTCTGGTGATATCAGAAATCAAACCCTTTAGATTTCTCAGAATATCTTTTCCTTTATATTTAAATGGCTGGTCAATATCAAAAGTAACCAGCACTCTGAATTTATTTTTTCTGAAAGTGAGTCCAGGATAATGTTTTACAAGCATCCGGGCAAATTCTTTTACCCACATATTGATAATCGGCAGATGCAGGAAGCCATTTCTGTAAGCGAGGCTTGCCTGAGCTGGAAATCTTCCATGCCGGTCGGGAGTATAATTGAGATATTCTTCGTATCTGGTAACAAGATAGAAAACTGCAGAAAATATATCAAACGGGATGGTTGATTTATTTTCCGATTGAAAGAACACCGGCATATTGTTCCATTCGGTAATATCTATTTTCCTGTTTATTATTCCCGTTTCATGGAGTAACCCGGAAGGATATACTGTAAAAGTGCCCTCCATTTCTTCTCCTGAATAGTTTATTACCGGGTTTTTCCCGAATTTTCTCCGGTCGGTAACCAGTTCGCTATGGATGCCAAGAAGACTGTTAAAAATAAGATCCGCAGCATAATTGAGGCGCGGCAAAAAATTTCGAAGATATATTTTTACAGTCACCGGTTCCATTGTTACAAAATTAAAAAAATAGAACTTGCCTGCAAGAATTTAATCTTTTAATTTTCATTATTTTTCATCAGTAATTCACAATTCTAAAATTTGTCTAAAAAAACAAAGGGCTCCTTGTGGAGCCCCTGTCATATATCAGAGACGGATCATTATGCTTTTTTTACATTTATTGCAACAGGTCCTTTTTCTCTTTCTTCGATGTCAAATTCAACTGAATCACCTGGAAGTAATTCTTTTTGTGAATTCTGGAGCCCGGTACGATGGACAAATATATCTTTGTCTTCTTCGGTCTGGATGAATCCATAACCTTTAACACTGTCATACCATTTAATACTACCTTTCATGGCTGAAACTTTTAAGAAATTTCTACCTGTAAGATTCTCTTCTGCGGCTGTTTCCACCGTTTCTGAAATTTCTGCGCTCAGGTCTTTCAACGGATTCGTTGACAACAATTGTCCTGCCACCAACTTCTGTACCATTGAGTTCCTTTATTGCTCTTTTGGCATCTGTTTCGTCAGGCATTTCGACAAAACCGAAACCCTTACTTCGCCCGGAGTATTTATCGGTAATAATTCTGGCTGATGTAACTTCGCCATACTCCTCGAAGATTTCCTTTAATTCTGATTCCTGCATTTTAAAATTCAGGCTTCCAACATAAATGTTCATAATAAAAATTAATTAAGAATTTATAAAACAGTTGCAAAGGTGAGGTTTATTTTCGGAATAAAAAAATTATTCGCAGAAAAAAGGCAGAAAATATTGTATTTTTGATTTTTTATCTGCTAAACCTTACTTAAAAGCTTAATATAAGTTAAAAAAGTTTTTAACTTTGTCCGCATTTCAGTCAAATAATATTTAAACAATTAAAACCATTATTATGGGAAAAGGTGACAGAAAATCAAGAAGAGGTAAGATTTACATGGGCACCTATGGTGTCAGACGTCCGAGAAAAAAAAGAAAAAATATTCTCGATAAGGATGTTATAATAGTTGAAAAAGCAGAGAAGGAAATAAAGAAGACTTTAAAAGAAAAGAAAAAAGAAGTTGCTGAGGTAAAAAAGGTTGAAGAATTTGGACAGGGTGTGGAAGCTGTAAAGGCTGCTGAAGTAGAACAGGTGGCTCAAGTAGCTGAAATTACTGCAGAAGTTCAGCCAAAAGAAGTTCAGGAATCTGAAACGGAACAGGAGAAGAAGGTAACCAAAGAAAAGATTAAAAAAGAAACAAAAGTTAAAAAAGAATCTGCAGTAAAGGCTGCCGGTGATGAAAAGAAAAAAGCGGCAGGTCCAAAAAAGACTCAAAAGATTAAAAAAGTTGAACATAAAGAAGAAACAGAGCCAGGATCGGATAAGGGATCAAAAACAAAAAAAGGAAAATCTACTACCTTAGAGGAATAGGAGATTAACGATATACATATTTTTTCATTGCTGCCTTTTTAAAAGGCATACAGATAAAAACCCGGCTTAATATTGTTTTTCAATCAGCCAGTTGTAATCTTCAGTGCTGATTATTGCATTGATTATTGTTGTTTCGTTGCTCTGGTCGGCATATTCTAATGCTTTTCTCAGTGATTCCTGAGAAGTAACCCTGTAAACCTTTACTCCAAAAAACCTATCTGATCCAAACAGGTCGTCGTTGTAAAGCTTTACCCCGGAATTTTGGAAGCTACTCCACTGCTGTTTGAGCTTAATGAGGTTTAATTCTCCGTCGGAAAGGACAATTACTGTCAGTTTCAAACCATTTCGGCGTGCAGTTATTATTTCACCTGCCGACATTAGAAAGCCTCCGTCGCCGGTAATAGATACAATACGAGAAGAAGACTTCACAAGTGCTGTGGTTATAGCGGCAGGTATACCAAATCCCATAGATGACCATCCGTTTGTCATCAGCAGGTTACGATATCCGAATGTTTTCCAGTATTGTCCGATAATGTGCAGATGTGAACCAACATCGGCTGTCACTATTGTATTTACCGACAGCATTTCGCGCAACACTTTAAGTACCCCTACACAACCGAACCCTGTACTGAACCGGTTGAAACTATCTTCTATTTTTTTGTGTACTTTTAAAAGAATGTCTGATTTTAGTATTTGAGATTCTTTTACAAATCTATCCATCATTTCAAACCATGTGGCAGGAGAGCCGATGAAATCAATATGATAGTTCCCTTCAGGAAGGTCAGAGGCAACAGTATCAAAATGAATAAGTGGAACATCAGGAATCCATGATTCATAGTTATATTCCACAGAATCATATCCCAAACCTATTATCAGATCGGCGTGTGAAAAAATTTCTTTAAGGTGACCACTTAATGAATGAAACAAAACTCCTCCATAACAAGGATGGTTTTCGTCGAGTAATCCTTTTGCCATCGGAGTTAGAAAAACCGGGGCTTGAAATTTTTTAAGAAGTGTATTAAGTTCCCTTGATATATTGTACCGAGCAGCAGTAAGTCCGACCGCAATAACAGGTGATTTGCTTCCGGTAATAATTTTAATGATTTCAGAATTTTTTACACTTCCAGTGTGTTTTTTTTCAGCACCAGGTTTTATTCCGGTGCCTTTTATGTCATATCCTGCAATATCTGAAGGAAATCCGATGTGTACCGGACCTGGATATTCATTCCTGCAAATTCTATATGCCTTATCCAGTATTAAGTTTGCATTTTCAGGATAAAGCCTATATGTGGCCTTAGTAACAGGCGCAAATAGTTCCTGATGGTTAATATTCATCTGGGTTATTCTGTCGAGCCATCTATCGGGCATTTCATTTGTAAGTGCAATAACGGGAGAGCGATCGAGAAATGAACATCCAATCCCTGAAACCAGGTTTGCAGCTCCGGCGCCGAATGTTGCATGGCATATACCGGTCTTTCCTGTAAGCCGTGAATAAACATCTGCCATTATACCTGCGCTTCTTTCTTCAGCTGTAAGAAAAAATTCCAGTCCAGACCTTCTAAGGGCCTCCAGATAAGGCAAAGATGCCCCTCCAGGAACACCAAAAACATAACCGGCTCCTTCGTCCCGAAGCCTCCATGCTAAATAATCAGCAACATTCATAATAATATTTCAAACCGCTTAAAGATATTATAAGTTAAATATAATAAAAAAATAACCATTAAATTTTTCAATTTATATCTTTGCATTCTTACTTACCTAATGCACTAAAAAGTGTTGAAATTTATTATCAAGTCCTCATTTATCTATGCACTATTCTGGCTCATTTTCTTTTTAATTGCCAGATTAATTTTTATTCTCTTTCAGTTCAGGGAGGCTGTTCAATATTCATTAACTGATATTCTGCAAACATTTTTGCATGGAATTAATATGGATCTTCTAATTACTGCCTATATAATGGTGCTTCCTTTACTGGCATCCATATTCTGGTTTTTTACAGGTGGTATCTGGTACATCAGAGCCCTTAAAGTATATTCTGCATTATTGATTATTTTTTATATATCATTTGTGCTCGGTGATTCAATTGTATATCCTTTCTGGGGATACAGAATTGATTTTTCCGTTATTGGTTATCTGGCTGATCCTAAAGAGGCTGCCGCTTCAGCCTCTACATTTCAACTTATTTCAGGAATAATTGCCGATATACTTATTATTTACCTTCTGATCAAAAGTTGCATTAAACTAATTGACAGATTTTATTCCAGACCTTTAGAGAAGAAAATTCCAATATTTGAAACCCTGTTTATACTTGTTCTGACCGGTTCACTTCTAATTCCTGTGAGAGGCGGACTTGGAGTAGCACCTCTGAACCCCGGCTCTGCATATTTCAGTGAGCATCTGTTTCTCAATCATGCCGCACTTAATGCCGGATGGTATTTTATTCATACTGCTCTTTACAGAAAGCCATCAGAAAATCCATATAGATTTATGCCCGATGAAGAGGCGACACGGCATTTCAGAATGTTAATGAAAGATGAAGGAGAAATAATCAGGATAATCAACAATGACAGGCCCAATGTTCTGCTAATAATACTTGAAAGTTTCGGGATGGAAATGGTAACAATGAAAGATGGGAGTTCAGCAGTTGCGCCAAGATTTAATGAATATATCTCACAGGGAGTATTTTTCCCCAGCATATATGCTGCAGGTTCGAGAACCGATAAGGCAATTCCGGCCATTCTTGCAGGATATCCGAATCTGCCAACCATTCAGATTATCAGAGAACCTCGAAAAACGCAGACATTTCCCGGAGTCTTCCGAATGCTTGACAGTACAGGATACAAGACATCTTTCTGGTACGGTGGAGATCTGAATTTTGCTCATATGAATTCATTTATCTCCACAACAGGCTTCAGAGAAAAAGTAACAATGGAACATTTCAGCAAAAAAGACAGAAACTCAAAATGGGGTGTTCATGATCATGTTGTCTTTGAGCGTCTTCTCGATTCACTTCAGCATTCTCGTGAACCATTTGCTTATGCCGTTCTGAGCCTCTCAAGCCACGAACCATTTGAAGTACCAATGAAGCCGGTTTTCGAAGGACGTGACATTTTGAACCGTTTTAAGAATTCTATTTACTATACCGACAAATCACTTGGGGAATTCCTTGACCGGGCAAAAGAAACTGAATGGTGGAAAAAAACACTTGTGATTATTTTAGCCGATCACTGCCGAAGGAATTCAGAAACGATACCGGTATATTCAGAATCAATTTTCCGTATTCCTATGCTGTGGCTCGGGGGTGCACTGGCAGTAACCGATACCATTATAAGCAAACCTGCAAGTCAATTCGACCTACCAGCAACCATTGCTGCGCAACTTAATCTTGGAAATCCTTTTATCTTCAGTAAAAACATCCTTTCAACAGGGTCGTCTACATTTGCCTTTTATACTTACAATGAGGGATTTGTTTTCATAACTGATAGTTCTAAGGTCTTTTCCGACATTAAATTAAAAGGATGCATCAAACGGGAAGGTAATTATGATGCCGCAGAAAAATACGGCAAAGCGTTTTTACAGGTGCTTTTCGATGATTATCTTTCAAGATGATATAATTACACTGCCTTATTAGGTAATATTAAAGTGAGTCACGAAAATATAAACTTCAATCAAATATTATTTGCTCTCTTTAACATAATGATTTTTTTACCGGCTGCCCATACAAATACTTAAAAAAAATTAAAAAGCATGATAAGATAATTTTTTTGGGTAAAATAATATTGGAGCAGATTATCTTTGAACATAATCAAAAAATTTCAATTCGAATATGAAACAGAGAAATTTTATTATATTTTTTCTTCTTAAAGGATTTTTCTTTATTCTCTGTCCTTTCTGGTTGTTTTCACAACCTGACACATCCGATTATGGGCGTGCTGACAGGCTTCAACAAATGGTTTCAGGAAAAGTCTTTTACGGCAGAGTAAGACCAAACTGGATCAATAATACGGGGCGTTTTGTATATGAAAGTAATACACCTGATGGTATTGAATACTATATTGTCGATGCTATTACCAGGTCAAAGCAGGTTGCTTTTGACCAGAAACGATTTGCTGAGGTATTTGAAACCGTAACAGGTCAGAAAGCTGTACCTGGTCATCTTCCAATAAGGAACATCGTCTTTTCTGAAAGACTGCGTAGTTTTTCGTTCAATTACGACAATTACAACTGGATATGTATACTTCGTAATTACCGCATAATAAGGGGTGACCAAATTACTGAAAGAATAAGATCTGGATCAACCTGGAGCTGGGGTTTCAGAGACGAATTGCAGAATACACCCGTTCAATCGCCTGACAAAAAGTGGACAGCATATATCAAAAATTACAATGTTTATATCAAATCTAATGAAGATACTAAAGAGTACCAGTTAAGTTACGACGGAGGAACAGGAGAATACTACTCTTCATATATGGTCTGGTCGCCTGATTCAAAAAAGCTGATGGCTAAAAGGGTACGTCCTGCCGAAAAACATATTATTCATTACATCGAATCCTCTCCCGAAGAACAGCTTCAACCAAGGCATTTTTCGTATGAATATCAGAAGCCTGGAGATGCAATACCACAGTTCTACCCACAGTTGTTCGACATTGAAAGAAAGAAACATATTAAAGTTGATGATTCATTAATCCCGAACCAATATTATATTGATGAAATAAAGTGGAGCAAAGACTCAAAATATTTTACTTTCGAATATAATAAGAGAGGTCATCAGGTTTACCAGGTAATAAGGGTTGATGCCGAAACAGGTGAAGCAAGAGTTATTATCAATGAAACATCTCCAACTTTTATCCACTACAGTGGCAAGAAATTCCGCTATGATCTCGAAAGCACAAACGAAATTATATGGGCTTCGGAAAGGGATGGATGGAATCACCTGTATCTTTACGATGCCTCGACCGGGACTGTTAAAAACCAGATTACGAAAGGTGAATGGGTTATAAGGGGAGTCGTTGGGGTTGATGAGGCAAGGAAGCAGATTATCTTCCAGGCAAGTGGAAAAGAGCCAGGTGATCCGTATTTTATTAACATTTACAGGATAAATTTTGATGGCACCGGACTCAAGAAACTGACTGATGGTTACGGGAACCATGAAGTGAGTTTCTCGCCCGATCGCAGGTTTTTTGTTGATACATGGTCGACTGTTGATACACCACCTGTGGTGGTTCTTCGGGATGCAGAAGACGGCAGAACGATTATGGAGCTTGAGAAAGCAGACATCTCACGCCTGCTGGCAACAGGTATCAAGCTTCCCGAGCCTTTTGTCGCAAAAGGAAGAGACGGTGTAACTGATATATATGGATTAATAATCAGGCCGATAAACTTTGACCCGTCAAAAAAATACCCTGTAATTGAAAATATTTATGCAGGGCCTCACAGCAGCTTTGTCCCAAAGAGTTTCAGTCCCATTATCAGCGGGATGCATCAGCTTGCGGAACTCGGATTTATAGTTGTTCAAATTGATGGTATGGGAACTTCGAACAGGTCGAAAGCTTTTCATGATATTGCATGGAAGAATCTGAAGGATGCCGGGTTACCCGACCGCATTCTCTGGATAAAAGCTGCAGCAAGAAAATATCCATACATGGATACAACACGTGTGGGTATTTATGGCACCTCAGCGGGAGGGCAGAATGCCGCCGCAGCAGTACTCTTTCATCCTGAATTTTACAAAGTTGCTGTTGCCTCCTGTGGATGCCACGACAACAGAATGGATAAGATGTGGTGGAACGAACAGTTTATGGGATGGCCGATAGGCCCTGAATATGCCGAATCATCGAATGTTGAAAATGCTTGGAGGCTAAAAGGGAAGCTGATGCTTATCAATGCCGAAATGGATAAAAACGTGGATCCGAGCTCAACCGTTCAGTTTGTCAACGCTCTGATAAAAGCCAATAAGGAATTTGAATATGTCTTCATACCAGGAGCAGGGCACTCTGGAGGAGGTCCGTACGGCGAAAGAAAAAGACGTGATTTCTTTGTCAAACATCTTCTTGGTGTAGATCCTCCAGACTGGAATTGTATAGAGAATTGAATTTTTTCTGATATTTGCGCCCTTAACTCATAAAAAATTGAGCAGAAGAGCAAATACTATCTTTCTTGCAATAGTGACATGCCTGCTGTGGTCAACTGTTTATGCCGCAATCAAGATTGGATTAAAATATGAAACCCCACTTCACTTTGCAGCAAAAAGGTTTATCATCGCAGGTTTAATATTATTACCTTTTGCAGGAAAATTAAAAGATTATATTTCGATTCTTACCAGTCATCCTCGACTTGTGTTCCAGATTACTTTACTTCAGGTCATTTTGAATTATATATTTTTCTACCTGGGCATGAATTTTGTTCCTGGCGCACTGGGAGCAGTAATTGTAGGTTCTCAACCTCTTATTACCGCACTCCTTGCTGCCATAATAACAGGTAACGATTCAATTACCCGCAGAAAAATATTTACAATAATCTCAGGGATAGCAGGTATAATATTAATAAGCACGGCACGTCAGGCCCTGAAACTTGGCTCACCGGCTGAATTGCTTGGTGTATTGCTGATATTGGGAGCTAATCTCTCAACATCCCTTAATAATATTTTTATTTCGATGAAAAGTAAAGGAGTAAATCCCATTATACTAAATTCAATCTCTCTATTTGCAGGAGGTATTTTTATCTATATCATAGCTGTCATATTCGAACGACCAGCGGAGAATGAATTTCCTTTAATATACTGGGTTTCATTGTCATGGATAAGTTTTGTTGCAGCATTTGCCTTCAGCATCTGGTATAAACTGCTGCAGCGTCCAGAAGTTAAAGTTTCGGAACTTAATCTCTGGAAATTTCTGATACCTGTATTTGGTGCAATTTTAAGCTGGATAATTGTGCCTGAAGAAAAACCTGACATCATAACCATAACAGGTATTATAATTATTTCATCATCCCTGCTGTTTTTCTTCAAGGGTATAAAAGGGGTAACCCTCGACAGGCATATTAACAAATAGTCTATTACAAATGAATCATTGCCTTCATAACTCCGTCGCGATATCCTGCTACAAGATCATATGCTTCTGCTACGCGATCAAAATCAAATATATGGGTAATCATTTTGTCAGGAGTTATTTTTCCGGATGATATCAGGTCAAGTGTTGGTTGAACCATTTCGTTCTGTCTTCTCACATTTTTGATAGTAATTTCTTTTCTTCTTATATCTTCGGCAACGAATTTCCATTCCCTGAAGGCTGGTATACCTGCAATAACAAGTGTTCCACCGGGTTTAAGCATCTTTATTGCCTGATCAGCAGCTTCCTGTTTTCCGCAGCATTCAAATACCACATCGAGAAGCTCCGGTTCCCAGTTTCTTACATCTGCAACAATTTCATCTCTTTCCGGATTGCCTGTTCGGTTTGCACCCATCATGGAGGCAAGAGCAAGGCGTTCATCAATCAGGTCGGTCATATATACGCCTGCCGTTTTTTTATATTTTGCCATAAGCAGAACGCTTATTCCGATCGGTCCTGAACCTAATATTGCAATCTTTCGACCTTCTAGCCGGCCGGCCAGTTCTGTAGCATATAATCCAATAGAAAGAGGTTCAGAGAGAGTTGCAATATCAAAAGGCATTTCCTCATCAACCCTATAACAGCTTTTTTCTGGCATGACAATATACTCAGAAAGGCATCCCTCTTCCTGTCCGGGGCAACCGAGAAATCTCAGATTCAGGCATGTATGATACCTTCCCTGTCTGCACTGTGAGCAGTTGTAACATGGCATTGCTGGATCAATTGCCACGTGGTCGCCGGGTTTCAAGCTTTTCACGTAGGGGCCGGTCTTTTCCACAATGCCTGAACATTCGTGCCCGAGTGTAAACGGGAATTTGACAACCTGAGTTCCTATATTGCCCTCATTGTAATAATGAATATCGGATCCACAAATTCCTACTGATTTTATCCGTATCAGTACTTTATCACCTTTTTCAATCTGAGGGACAGGTTTATCAATAATTTCAATTTTCCTGATGTCCATCAGGACCATTGCTTTCATAGCGATATATTTAAAAAAGTTAATACCTGGCCTAACTCAGCACTATTGGCAGTAAACTCAAATATACATATTTATTAATTGTTCAAGGAGTTCCTGTTTGCCGCTGACAGGTTTAGGTTCTCCCAGTTCTTTTGCTATATCCCTGAGTTTTTCGAGAGTGAGTTTCCCATTCTCAAAATCTTTGCCTTTTCCCTTATCGAATGATTCGTATCGTTTCTTTTTAAGTTTTAGATAATCGCTTTCCTTAAGGATCTTATCGGCTATAATAATGGCTCTTGCGAAGGTGTCCATTCCGCTGACATGTGCAATAAAAAGGTCCTCGTTGTCAATTGAATTTCGGCGTACTTTGGCGTCAAAGTTAATACCACCAGTAGTAAATCCTCCGGCATTAAGAATTATCATCATTGCCTCAGTCACCTCATAGATATTTGTTGGGAACTCATCGGTATCCCATCCGTTCTGGTAGTCTCCCTTGTTGGCGTCGATGCTTCCAAGGAGGCCTGCATCTGCTGCTACCTGAAGTTCGTGAGTAAAGCTGTGACCAGCAAGAGTTGAGTGGTTGACCTCAATATTAAGCTTGAAGTCTTTATCGAGCCCGTATTTTCTCAGAAATCCAATTACTGTAGCTGCATCGTAGTCGTACTGGTGTTTAGAAGGTTCCATGGGTTTGGGTTCAACAAGGAACGTACCTTTGAAGCCTTTTTTTCTGCCATAATCGCGTGCCAGTGAAAGCATCATGCCCATGTGGTCGAGTTCTCGTTTCATATCGGTGTTATGAAGACTCATATATCCTTCTCTCCCACCCCAGAACAAATAGTTCTGACCTCCAAGCTCAATTGTTGCATCTATGGCATTTTTCAATTGTGTACCTGCACAGGCAACCACTGAAAAGTCAGGATTTGTTGCAGCACCATTCATATAACGAGGATGTGAGAAAAGATTAGCTGTTCCCCACAAAAGTTTAACACCTGTCTGTTCCTGCAGCTTTTTCATCAGAGGAACATATTTCTCAAGACGTTTCTCTATCTCAAACACCGTTCCATTTCCAACAACATCCACATCATGGAAACAATAGAATTCGGTACCTATTTTTGTAAAGAATTCAAAGGCAGCCTCAAGCCTTTGTTTGATTTTATCATCAACTGAGAGATTATCCCATGGATAGATCCTTGTTGCATTACCGAATGGATCGCTTCCGTCACCACAGAAGGTGTGCCAGAAAGCTATTGCAAACCTGAGGTGATCTTTCATTTTCTTCCCTCCCACTTTTTCTTCGGGGTTGTACCATCTGAAAGCAAGAGGGTTTTTTGATTCAGGACCCTCATATTTAATCTTCGGGATCCCCTTATAAAATTCACTTTTAACTTTTGTAGCCATAATATATAGATTTGATGATTAATTTTTATATATGCATTATAAACAGTTTTATTTTCCGGGCAATTATTTTAGGTTATCTCTCAATGTTTCTTCAAGTTTGTACTTCCAGGTTGAATATACTTCATTATAGCATTTTGTCATATTTGCATCAGGTTCAGTTACTCCTACCGTCTTTAAACCTGAGAATGCTTCTTTTTCTGACTTAAAAAATCCGCATCCTATTCCTGCTCCTCTGGCTGCTCCAAGTGATCCGTCGGTGTTATACAATACAATTACCGAACCTGTAATATTTGCCAGTACTTCTCTGAAAACCGGGCTCAGGAACATATTAGCATTCCCTGCTCTCATAATTTCAGCCTCAATACCTGTTTCTTTCATAATATCAAGTCCATATCGAAAAGAAAAAGCGATTCCTTCCTGTGCAGCTCTGAAAAGATGAGTCTGATTATGTATGTTAAAGTTAAGTCCTTCTATTTTTGCATCAATGTTTTTATTATTCAGTATTCGCTCGGCGCCATTGCCGAAAGGAAGTATAATCACTCCCTCGCTTCCCGGTTTCACTTTTGCAGCCATGTTATTCATTTCATTATATGAAAGTCCATTTCCTGCCGTTTTTCTTACCCATGAGTTCAGGATGCCAGTACCGTTAATACAAAGCAGTACTCCAAGTCGTGTATTTATACTGGAATGATTTACATGCAGAAAAGTGTTCACTCTCGAGAAAGGGTCAAATTTTTTGACATCTGTAACACCGTAAATTACTCCTGAAGTTCCGGCAGTGGCTGCAACTTCTCCATGTGAAAGAACATTCAGTGACAGTGCATTATTGGGCTGATCTCCAGCTCTGTAAGAAACAGGAATTCCTGCAGGCAGACCCAGTTCACCAGCAATATTTTTTTTCAGATAGCCCTGAATGGAAAATGATGGAACGGCTTCGGGAAAGATAGAAATATCGAACCCAAAATAATTAAGGAGTTCATTGCTTATTTCGTTTCTTTCAAAGTCCCAGAAGATTCCTTCAGAGAGGCCGGTAAAAGATGTTTTCAGTTCTCCGGTAAGCATCATGGCGAGGAAGTCACCCGGAAGCATTATTTTATATATTCTTGCAAAGATGTCTGGTTCATTTTCTTTTACCCATGCCAGTTTGGCTGCAGTGAAATTTCCTGGTGAATTAAGCAGATGTGAAAGGCAGAATTCTTTCCCGAGTGATTCGAAGGCTTTTTTACCGTATTCCACAGCACGGCTGTCGCACCAGATGATGGAACGGCGAAGGGGATTCAGGGCATGGTCAACGGCAACCAGTCCGTGCATCTGATATGAAATCCCTATAGCGCCTATCTGGAGTGCCTGTTTGCCAATTGCTGAGGTACATTTAATCACAGCAAGTTTAAGGTTTTTCCACCACATCATTGGGTCCTGCTCGGCCCAACCAGGCTTTTCAGCAACGATATCCATTTCTTTTTCAGGCATAAAAGCTGAAACAAGGCATTCGCCTGATTCCCCATCCAGTATAGAAGCTTTAATTGAAGAACTTCCTGCGTCTATTCCAAGTAATAACATAGTTTAAATTTTTTGAAGGAATTATTTAAATCGTAACCCTACCAGTTAAACATTGTGCCGTCACTCTTTCTATTCACAGGCAATCTTGCAGTGACATAGGGAAAACGAGCAGCTGCTGTTTCATCAATATCAACACCTATTCCCGGTGAGTCATCGATGTACATAAATCCATTTTCAAATTTATAATTAATTTTGAAAACCTCATTTACGATTTTCTGGTGAGGCATGTATTCCTGGATACCGAAATTATTTATAGCTGTATTAAAATGCAAAGCGGCTGCAAGGGTAATGGGTGAGAGGTCGGTTGCTCCATGAAATCCGGTGGCTATATGATAAAATGAAGCAAAAGCAGCCACTTTCTGGAGATGGGTTATACCGCCTCCGTGCGATAGAGGCATTCTGATATAATCAATTAATTGTTCTGTGAACAATAATGTATAATCATAAACAGTATTAAAAACCTCTCCGATAGCGATAGGAGTTGTGGAATGTTGTCTTATAAGTCTGAGGCTTTCCTGAAGTTCGCAGGCAACGGGATCTTCGATCCAGAAAAGATGGAAAGGTTCAAGTTCTTTTGCCAGCCTGGCTGCTTCAACAGGAGTGCAACGATGATGGACATCATGGAGCAGATGAACATCACTACCATACACTTCACGTATTTTTTCAAACACTCCTGGAATAAAATTAAGATAAAGGGAAGTGTCCCATTTTTCTTCAGGTGGAAGGCCTTTATGTGCCGGTTCATAGGATTTTTTCTCTTTAGCAACTCCGTAAGCATCCGATAATCCAGGTATTCCGCATTGAACTCTTACTGCTTTATATCCTTCATCAATCTTTTTTCCAACATTTTCAATTGTTTCATCAATGTTTGCACCGTTTGAATGAGCATAAACGAGAATCTTATCCCTGCTTCTTCCTCCCAGCAGGTTATAAAGAGGAGTGTTAAGAGTCTTTGCTTTAATATCCCAGAGTGCCATATCGATAGCCGATACGGCGCACATTGATACTGCTCCTCTGCGCCAGTAAACGCCCCTGTAGAAATAGTGCCATATATCTTCAATGTTACGGGGATCTTTTCCGATTAACGCCGGAATACAGTAATCTGTAAGATAAGTTGCCACACTTTTTTCCATTCCGTTAAGTGTAGCATCACCCAACCCATAAATACCCTGATCGGTATAAATTTTTAATGTAACAAAATTCCGACCAGGCGAACAAATAATTACCTTTGCGTCAGTTATTTTCATTATTGAGAAATTATTATTTAAAAACCTATTGAATTTCCTCCGTCAACTGGTAGCACTACTCCTGTAATGAAAGTTGCCGATTCAGAAACAAGGAATGATACGGCATCTGCCACTTCTGAGGGTTTACCAAGTCGGCGGAGAGGTGTTCTCGAAAGGACTCTGTTCTTTCTTTCAGGGTCTGAATCGAGTGCAGACGACGACATATCGGTTTTAATAAAGCCAGGTGCAATACAGTTGACTCTGATGTTAAAAGGTGCGAGTTCCACGGCCATAGCTCTTGTCATGCCTTCAACAGCTGACTTTGATGCTGAATAAGCCACAACACCCGGCAATCCATATTTAGCCGCCATTGAACTTATATTAATAATTGACCCTCCACCATTTTGAACCATTATCCTGACCACTTCACGGGATAGAACAAAAACCGAGGTTTGATTGGTTAAAATAATTTTCTGATATTCTTCATTGGTTACCTCCATAAAAGGCTTCTTCAAATGAGTTCCAGCATTATTAACAAGCACATTAATTCTGCCAAATTTGTGATTTATTTTTTTTACGAGTTCAGGTATCTCATCAAGTTTATTAAGATCAATTATAAAATATGATGTCTCTTTTCCAATTTTTTTGCAAGTTTCTTTAAGCTTTGTCTCGTTACGTCCAGTAATAATACATATAAATCCATCAAGCGATAGCTTTTCTGCAATTGCAAAACCAATACCTGATGAACCGCCTGTAATTAATGCTACTTTCTGATTATCCATTTTAGATTCAATTCTTACAAATATTTTTTGATTTTTATTTTATCCCCGGGATATCGGAATATTTATGATTGATATAATAATCAAGAGGATGAAGGGGTTTTTCCAGTCCGGCCGGAATTGGTCGACGAGAAAAGGTCTGAAAATAGAGTATACATGCATCTCTCCATATTGTAGCGTCGCGTTCCTGTTTTGCCATAAGTTCTCTCACCTGTTCAAACCTCTGGCTATCAATGCAACCTTTCATCAAGTCCCAATCTTTTCTCATCTGCCTCACAGCATTTACACCCTGATGGTATTTAATGCAAATTTCTTCCCATAGTGTTTTTCCGGATTTCATTTTGAAATCCCATGGAAGGTGATGAAACCAAAGAAGAAGGTTTTCGGGACATGTTTCAACGTTATTAAAGATATCTTTAACAGGACTAAAATATTGTGAGACTGCGTCACTACCGGCAGTTGTTCGGTCAAAGCCTATTCCGTTTGAGTCGGCTTTATGATAATATACTGAAGTCCAATCTCTTCTACCTCTGTTTACCCATGGACCCGGGCCGTAATGATGGCCTGCATACATTATATGATGAAGTCCGAGTGGCGTCATGTAATTGACACAATTTTCGCGCGACTGCATCATAATTTTTTTAATTGGTTCGATACAATCACTATCATTTGAGAAAGTCATTCTTATCCATTCATCGGCAATAGTTTCTGATTTCTCATAGGGGTTCCATGCGAGCCGTCCGAAAGCGTACCAGTTAGCCTGTCCGAACGGATGACCCGTCCAGTTCTCAACATTTCCTGTATTTGCTACACCGGCCATGGCAGTGATATTATTTCCAAAAAGAGAACCATCAATTACAGAGGCAACAAGAGATCCATTCCCCTTTGCATAAGTATCGGATTTGAGGCATTCTTCAAACAGGGGAGCAAGGTAGACAAGGTGCACTGATGCACCGAGGTATTCCTGAGTAATCTGAAATTCAGGCATCACGTTAGTCTCCGGCATTGCCCCAAATAAAGGATGAAAGGGTTCGCGTGGCTGAAAATCAACAGGACCGTTTTTTACCTGTATAAGAACATTATTCCTGAATTTACCGTTAAGCGGGACGAACTCATTATATGCCTGTTTAGCCCTGTCTTCAGGAATATTATTGTCATAAACAAAAGCTCTCCACATTACTATTCCGCCATGTGGAGCAAGAGCATCAGCAAGCATGTTTGCACCATCAGCATGAGATCGGTTGTAGTTCTGAGGTCCAGGTTGCCCTTCTGAATTAGCCTTAACAGTAAAACCTCCAAAATCAGGAATGTAGCTATAGATTTCGTCAATTTTCTTTTTCCACCAGTTAATAACTTCCGGATCAAGAGGATCGGCAGATTTAAGTTTACCAATCTCAATAGGTGCGCTGAAACGGGCAGTAAGATATACCTTGATGCCGTATGGTCTGAAAACATTTGCCAGGGCTGCAACTTTTTTAAGATATTCAAGGGTAAGCACACGGGCATTGGCATTAACGTTTGTGAGGACAGTACCATTAATACCGATAGAAGCGTTTGTGCGTGCATAATCAGTATACCTCTCAGGCAGGCTGTCGGGCAGAGTGTCCCAGTCCCATAATGAAAGGCCTGCATATCCTCTTTCAACGGTACGATTCAGGTTATCCCAGTGGTTAAGTATTCTAACCTTTACTTTTGGTGCCTCAATAATATTAAGGTTGGATATATCTGTATGTGTTTGCAGGAGACGGAGAAAAAAGAATGTTCCATAAAGGATTCCTTTATCAGTATTTGCTGATATAACTATAATCTTAGTTTTACGATACTTTACTGTCCGAATAATAAAACCCTCTTCGCCTGTTGTTTTTAGGTCTTCAGCAAGTTTGAGAGATAATATAATTTTAGAGTCGGCTGGAGTTCCGGCCAGAATAATAGATTCATTCTTGATTTTTGAAATTTCAGGTATTTCACTTCCAAGTAAACCCGAAAGTCCTTTCATAATCTCCTTTTTTGCGACATTAATTATCTGGCTGTTACCTGAATAAATATATCCCCTTATACTATTTCGGTATTTCTGGAGCAATACCGGGTCTGATATTATGTCATATCTGAGCCAGAGGCGGTATCCGGATTCTGAAAATGCAATAACATTGAAAAAAGCCAGAAAGAGAATAACACTGAACACTATTTTACGAAATAAATGCATAGACTAACTTATTGTTAAAACATTAAATAAATCATCAAATTATCATTCTAAAAACTATCAAGAAATATTTTTCTTATGGTAAAGTTTTTACAATTTTTTTGGGGATAGTTTTTCCCATTGGTTTTCATATTGACTTCAGTTCCTTAGATATTGTTTCTATCCCGGGACCTTGCTCCTGCATTGTATTTTTTAAAGTGGATTCTCTGATAATAAGCTCATGTTTAAGAATAATGGATGACAGGTAGGCATTCCTGTTTGAGTCAAGCATATTAATCAGGGTGGTTGCAGCAATTTCTCCTACCTCAAAGGCAGGGTAATGAACAGTTGTCAGGTTAGGTTCAATCACTCTGCTGATAGGTTCATTATTAAATCCTGCCACTGCAATATCTTTCGGTATTGAAAGGCCTGCTTTTTTCAGATGCAGTATTATTGAAACTGCGGTTGTATCGTTTGCAGTAAACACTGCATCTGGAGGTTCTTTCATCCTCAGTATTTTTTTAGCAATCTCAACACCGGATTTATCAGAAAGGTCATTAATGATAACAAGGGATTCATCATAAGCTATTCCATTTTCTTCAAGAGCCTTTCGATATCCAAGCAATCTATCCTTATAAACATTTCTCAGCAAATTACCTCCTACATGCATAATCTTTCTGCAACCCTGGCTTATCAGGTGGTTTACAATTTCGTAACCTGCTTTAAAATTATCTATTATAACCTTTGCGCAACCTTTATTTTCGATTACTCTGTCAAAAAAAATAACCGGTATATCTTTTTTGAACACTATATCAAAATGTTTGATATTGTCTGTATCGTACGCCAGAGATACTATCAGTCCATCCACCCTGCTGTTATATAATGTATTAACACCTTCTGCTTCTTTCTTTGTGCTTTCGAGTGAGTTTGTAATTATGAGATTGTATCCGAACCTGCTTGCAGCACTCTCAATACCGGTAATAGCAGTGGCCATAAAATAGCTATTTAGTTTTGGCACAATTACTCCCAGTGTATGTGTTCTCTTTAATCGCAGGTTGCTGGCAAACTTGTTATGCCTGTAGCCCATTTTTTGTGCAGCTTCATTGATAATCTTTTTTGTTTCTTTCTTTACCCCCGGATTATTTTTTAATGCTCTGCTTACAGTAGATGGAGATAATCCGAGAGAAGCTGCAATATCATAAATTGTTACCTCCTTATTACTTTTCATTAATTCAATTAATATAACTGCAAAGTAAAATAAAAAATTTGCATTCGAATAAGATTTTTAAACAAAAAATGCAATCGGTTGCTTATTTTTTAATTGAAAAATTAGAAGTCTTCCTTCACATAAATTATTATTAATTCATTTTATGAGAAATATTTTAATTATCTTTTTAAACACCTCTTCAGATTAAATAAATCTACAGACCTAATTATAATGTATGAGCATTAATTTATTTCTTTTTAAAAATTTCTTCAATCAACAATATCCAGTCTTAAAAAATTTTCTCATTATTTTTTCGATATTTTTTGCAATCGGTTGCATTTTATTTTTTTTTATTTTATTTTTGAAAATAAAAGATTGCAGAATTGATTTTTATTCAATGAATTATTAAAACTAACTTAACTAAAGCCCATGAAGAAAAATCTGTTGATCATGATTGTGCTTATAGGTTTCACAGCAAACCTGATAGCGCAGAAAGTTGTTACAGGCGTAGTAACCGACGAAGCACAGAAGCCGCTTTCTGGAGTTACTGTACAGGTAAAAGGAACAACTACAGGTACTTTTACTGATGCTGACGGTAAGTTTTCACTGTCAGTACCTGCTGATGCTAAGGTTCTTTCCTTTTCGTTTGTGGGAATGAAACCTGTTGATGTTGATATTACTGCTACGACCAATTCCTGCAAATCAGATTATCAGATGTACAAACAAATATGAGCAAAATCCGGGTTACTAAGGTTTAGTGGGTTAAAAAAGAGACTTCTTTAAAATAAGAGGAAGTCTCTTTTTTATTTATTTTTGAAAAAAGATTAAACTAATAAAACCTATTAACTAATTTAATATAAAGAAAAATGAAAAGAAGAAAATTCATTACCAGTACGATGAGTGCGACTGCGGGTGTAATTGTTGCTCCAACCATTGTTCCTGCATCGGTTATCGGGAAAAATCCTCCGAGTGACATGATTAATATCGGACAGATAGGATTTGGAAGGATTGCCATGACCCATGACGTAGCCGAAACAATAAAATACGACAATGCCAGATTTGTTGCGGTAGCTGATTTTGATTCAAAAAGGGCTGCAAGGGGGAAACAATTTATCGAAAGCTATTACGCAAAAAAGACCGGAAATCCAAAATATGTTGATGTAAAGGTTTATGGTGATTATCGTGAAATTATAGCCGATAAGAGCATTGACGCAGTGATAATCTCCACACCCGATCACTGGCACGCTCAACCTGCCATTGAGGCAGCACTGGCAGGCAAGGATATCTATCTACAGAAACCAACATCTCTTACGGTAAAAGAAGGACAACAGCTTGTGGAAGTTGTAAAACGAAAAAATGTTATTTTACAGGTTGGTACTCAGCAGAGGTCGATGCCACAATTCAGAAGGGCAGCAGAGCTGGTACGAAACGGAAGAATCGGAAAACTTCTTACGGTAAGAATAGGTCTTCCCGGCGACCCATCAGGGCCCGATGCTCCTGAAATGCCCATCCCCCAAAACCTCAACTATGATGCATGGCTTGGCTCAACACCGTATGTTTATTATACAGAGATGCGCGTTCATCCGCAAAACAGCATTACCGCTCGTCCGGGCTGGCTCAGATGCGAACAGTTCGGAGCAGGTATGATCACAGGATGGGGACAACACCATTTCGATTCAGCCGCATGGGGAATGGATACGGAACTAACCGGTCCTGTGCAGATTGAAGCTGTAGCTGAATTTCCAAAATCAGGCTTGTGGGATGTGCACGGTGACTTCATGGCAAAAGCAGAATATGCAAACGGAATAACAATGTATACAAGCGGAGGATACCCAAATGGCATCCGCTATGAAGGTACTGAAGGATGGATTTTCGTTACCAGAGGCTCATACGTAGCTTCACCTTCGGATCCGGTAGCCCAGAATCAAAATACCAAAGCACTTAACGCCAGTGACCCAAAAATTCTTACTTCCGAAATAGGTCCAAATGAAATACATCTTTACGAAAGTAAGGAACAGCACGGTAACTGGCTCGAATGCATAAAAACAAGAAAACAACCCATTTCGCCAGTCGAAATTGGTCATAAAGCCTGTATAATATGCCTTATCACACATATCGCAATGAAACTAGGAAGAAGACTTAAATGGGATCCAATCAAGGAAGTTTTTATCAACGACGATGAAGCAAACAAGATGCTCTCACGCCCGCAACGTAAACCCTATGGTACAGATTATATCAAAATGTAACATAATATGATAAAGAAAATTATTATCGCCCTGGCAATTGCCGGGGCTATTATTTTCCCCGTAACTGCAAAAGCTGCTAAAATTACTGCTGTAAAAATTGGTTCAAGAATTGATGTAACAATCAACGGTAAATTCTTTACAAGTTACATCTTTGCTGACAACGAAAAATATCCTTTCTTTTTTCCTGTTAACGGTCCCTTTACTGGAGTATCCGTTACTTCAATGAGAAATGCTGAATATCCTCATCACAGTTCATTGTTTTTTGGATGCGATCTGGTTAACGGAGGAAACTGGTGGCAGGAAGGTCTGGAAAGAGGACGCATAATTTCAGTTAATGCAGAGATTGCAAAACAGGGAGGCGACACTGCCATCATAACCGATGAATGTATCTGGAGCCGTCCTGGAGCTATCTCTCCGATAAAAGACAGAAGAAAATTTATTATTACTGCCCCCTCAAAAGAGTTATACCAGATTGAGGTGGAAATAGTAATGGAGATGCTAACCGATGTGCATATTCTTAAAACCAATCATTCGCTTTTCAGCGCACGGATGGCCCCCGACATCTCTGTCAGAAATGGAGGTACAATGATCAATGCAGAAGGATTGAAGGGTGAGAAAGAAACCTTCGGGAAAAAGTCGGCATGGATCGATTATTATGGTAAACGCGGACAGGGTTTTGAAGGTCTGGCAATAATACAGCATCCTTCCAATCCGTGGTATCCAGCTCCATGGTTTACAAGGGATTACGGATTCATGTCTCCAACACCAATGTACTGGCCAGAGAATAACAAAGAAACATTTCTGAAAAAAGGTACAGTGCTGACTCTAAGATATCTGGTCCTTGTTCATGCCGGTGATCATATTCAGGCAAATGTAGCGGAGGCTTTTGAGAGTTACAGTAAACGTTGATTTATTGCAGATAATTTACGGATCTGCTGAAAAATAGTTCCCAAACTCCGATAAATTAAAGAAGCAAAGATATTTTCTTTGCTTCTTTTTTTATGATAAATGGTTAATAAGACTCTGTACTTTTGAGGAACATCGAATAGTAATTTCAGCTTATTTCAGGAAGGTAATTTTTTTCAAAATACCCAGTTCATCCTTTTCAATTCCATACAATGGAGGACACCCTCCTCTCCTTCCCTTTTCCCTGTGTTTTTTACATTTACTGAAACTTCTACCGGTTCACCTGCACGGTAATTTTTCTTTACCTGCAAATTACTATATGCGAATGTTGTATAACTCAATCCGCATCCGAAGCGATAAAGGGGTTCGCCGGTAAAATAGCGGTATGTTCTGTTTTTCATACTGTAATCTTCAAAAGGAGGAAGGTCGTTAATTGATTTATAGACAGTCACAGGCAGCCTGCCTGCCGGATTATAGTCGCCGAATATCACGTCAGCTAAAGCCTTTCCTCCTGCCTGCCCGGGATACCATGTATGAATTATTGCAGGAATACCCAGATGATCAATAGCAGGCGCAGCATTCATCATCTGACCGATCTTTTCATCGAGCGTGAGGCGACTAACTATATCGTTTACCCTCTCTTCAATATTAAGAGAAGGTTCCTGAAACGGATATTTGTATAATCCCTGCGATAAAAGAACTGGCGAAAAAACTTCGCAGATCAATAAACTGATTAATAATGCTTTGATAAAATTATTAATAAGTCTCAATTTTAATCAAAACTATTAATTTAAACTCAGTCAGGCAAGTAATGAGGAAAAATAAGAATCTATATTTCCATTTGAACCGGCTGCGTGAAATTCCAGCTAATGAGAAATGCATTGAAAACAGATTAGTTGAATTCAAGCTTGAATTCAACTAAAATATTAGTCGGTCGCTTCTGATATTAACTGCTATTCAATAATTTAACACCGGACTAAATTGAAAGTGTACAAGTCAGGAAAATACTTATATCGAACATAGTATTTTCAACAGCCATATTATTATTGTTTTCAGTCCCGCTGGGATTAATGAGTAGTTTTATGTCCCAATTAATCGGGAGACGACATGTCTTTAGAAACAAAGTATATCCTGGCCAGTGAACTATGCAGGAGTGAAATAGCGGTTTAATAAAACTCAAATTTTATCTCCCATTCAAATTTTTCTCCCGGTTCAGCTTTAATATTTATGAAAGGCTCAGGACAGACGGTTGTGGGTGATGACCAGAATGCCAGTCGTGCCAGCGGCCTGTTGCAGGTTATCCGCATTCCTGCTCCTGCCAGACTGTTCTCTATCCTTATATCATAATCCGACGATGAATTACCATAACCTTTCAGATCCCTGCAATAAACCCTGTCTTCCTGCTTCTGATCCCTAAGGTAAACAAGGCTGTTTTCTCTTATTGTAACAACATCATCAAACCCGTCGCCCTTCTCTGCAGGTTTAAAAGGAAAGATGACCGAATAACCTTGCCCGACAGGCTGATTATCAATCACCGGGAAAATATGGTTATATACAGTAGTTTCAATTGGCCGTCTACCTCTATTGTAAAAAACATGCGAAATAATCATCTCAGGCTTTCCTGGTGACAGATACAACTTTTTCTCATAGGTGTACGAATAGTCTTTGTCACTAAGTGTATGAATGTATTTAATTCCACCAGGTATTTTCCTGATTTTCCATTTACCCGGGTTCTTTACCGGATATAATCTAAAGTTTGAGTAAGGCTGTATATCAGGCTTCTCAAGTATCCCGACCCCTATCTTCAGAAATGTCCCGCCTGGTTCAACCTCATTGTATCCAATCTGGCCGAATTCCTCAACAGGTCCAAGCACAGCATCATGAATCAGAGGGTCGTATTTCTCAAACCACTGGCCAAAATAATTATGACCATTATATTCGAGGCTTGCCACTATACCCGACCTGTCGAACCTTGTGCCTCTGTAATAACCTCTTTCATTATCAGGCAGATATAATATGGCATTAATTATTCCGCTGGAAATTTTTACCTGTGGCACTTCAGTTTGTGGTGCTTGTAATGAAACCAGAAAAACAATCAGTAGAGCAAAAACAAGTCTTGTCATATTGAGATATAAAAATTAAAAACCTGAGGATTAATTGTGTTATTTTCTGCAATATAATAAAAAACTTCCGGACGGAAGCAATTATCAAGAAATTCAGAGGTTAAAAAAGTATAATATAAATCAAGCAATAAAATAATCAAATTACTGTTTCTGTTCCTTAAGTTTTCTGTAAATGCAGTCTTTTATGTCGCAGATATTACAGGGGTAAGGATTAATTTTAACCTGTGAACCTATTCCGATAACACCGCTTACTGACTTGATGGGGGTCATAAGTGCTGATTCATTAAGGGTTATTCCGCAGAAATTATCGGGCATCAGGCTGAAAAGTTTATGTTGTTCTGAGACGTTCCATCCGCAGTAACCCGGACTGTAGCGATTGGTTATTTTAAGACCTTCTGCTTCCATCATCTCCCTGAGTTTTTCCTGCATGAGTTCAGCTGCAGCTTCCACAATCTCACTGCCGGCAATATCGAAAATATATCCTTTCAAATAATCTTTCCCGTTTATCAGTTGCTTTGCCTTATCACCGATCCATTGACCTGCCGTACATGCAAAAAGAGCCACCGACTCTGCTTTTCTCAACTGGGCAGAAATAATTTTCCCTGGATTGAATTCAATACCTCCAATAATCATTGAGCCTGTATCACTGTCAAATTCAATTTCAGGATAAATCACAAATTCAGCTCTAATATCACATGACCCGGCAGCTTCATTCAGAACTTCATCTATCAGATATGAAATTATCTCCTTATCGTCCCCCTTATCATAATCAAGCAGCTTTCCTATATGTGAAGGATTGAGACTGATTTCTTCAAATTTAAAAGAATAATTATGCCTTTTCACTTCTAATAATCAATTATTTACAACCGGCCCCATTCCTAATTCCCTGATAATTCTTTCAGCCAGGTATTCACTTCCCATTGTGGTAAAATGTATTCCGTGTACACCCTGCATGTTTCTGATTCTTTGTATCAATTCAAGTGCAATAAGGACACCTTCCTCCTGAGCTTTTTCGCCTGCTTTCTCCATGCGTTTGACTATTTCATCAGGGACAATAACCCCTGGGATGCATTTTTTAAGGTGAAGAGTCATGTTAAGACTTTTCAGCACAGCAATTCCTGCAAGGATAAAAACCTTGTCAAGAATATTTCTTTTATAAAGCTGTTCAAGCCATATTTCAAAGCCTGTTAAATCAAATACAAGGTTAGTCTGAAGGAACTGTGCTCCGGCATTAACTTTTTTATGTTCACGTAATGCCTGGTATTCGGGTTTTGCGGCGAACGGTGAGGCGGCTGCTCCGAGAAAGAATGAGGGTTTGTTTTTGATCTCCCTGCCATCGAGATACTTACCCTCATCCCTCATTTTTCTCAGTATCCATAGCATCTGGATCGAATCGAGGTCAAGGATCTCCATACTACCGAAAGGATGTGGACCTATTGAAGGATTATCTCCTGTAATACAAAGGATATTTTTTATTCCAAGCTCAGCGGTTCCAAGCACTTTCGACTGGAGGCTATAACGATTATGATCACGTGCAGTGATCTGCAATACTGATTCCACACCAAGGTCAGAAGCTACTTTACAACAGGTCATTCCTGTCATCCTGGGTGTAGCGGAGGGGTTATCGGTAAAGTTTACTGCTGCTGCCCATGGCTTTGCAGCTTCAATATTTTTATGAATTTTTGAGGCATCAGCCCCCAGTGGCGGAATAATTTCAACAGTAAAGACGAACTCACCGTTTCTAAGGCGTTTTTCCAGTTCACTTGCAGGTTCATTATATCGAGGAGGGTGATATTCCGAATCGCCGTTCCACCAATCGGGCTGACGTATTGGCCTGAAGACGCTCTCCCAAATCTCGTGGCGTTTGGTTTTATCGCGTGAGATCAATCTTTTTAAAAAGCGCATTGTTCCAACTTTTCGAACCTGTCTGATTACATCACCCCATGTCTCAGTACCAGCTTTATCCCAGTCCATCGGTGGAAGCACCTCCATAAGTTTTCCCTCGCGCTTCATACGAAACGACCTTTCAAAAATTTTGTACCAGATGCATGGTCTGGTTTCGTCGACATAACAATGATCAGGGGTTGAAACGCCGCAAGGGCCGTTCCTGAGTCCTTTCGGGCACTCCATCGGGCAGATGAATGCTGTTTCCTGAAGAAGGCAATTGCCGCACATACGGCATCCAAAAAGCGGGCCTTTTACTAACCGCTCGATAGCTGCAAGTAATCTCCGTGAGAATTTTTCCCGCTTAAATGGATAAAATGGCGGTTGCCATCTGCGACCGGGAGTGAAGAGTGACATGCTTATATCTGAAGGTTTATTGTTTTAACAAGCTCTGCGCAGCCTCAATAAATCGTATGGCATAATCATCTCTACCAAGCACAAGATCGGTTGCTCTTATCACAGAAGTGATTTTTTCCGGATTTGCTATCGGACAGGTAAGCCCTGCTCCTATTGCCAGTGCAATAAATGCTGCATTCAGGCTCTCCCTTCCCGGCAGTCCAAATGATATGTTGCTTACTCCCAGTGTAATATTCTGTCCAAGCTTATCATGAACCAGTTTTGTGGTTTTCAGGGTAACAAGGCATGCTATGGGATCGGCACTTACAGCCATTGCCATAGGGTCAATGATCACATCCTCCTGTTTAATGCCAGCCTGAACAGCCCTGTTAAGGATCTTTTCTGCAATAGCAAGTCTTTTTTCCGGCTCATGGGTTATCCCATCATCATCCATCACCAGTCCGATTATTGCTGCCCCATATTCTTTTGCAACAGGTAAAAGAGCATTCAGAGACCTCTCCTCACCGTTTACCGAATTTATAAGGCATTTACCCTTTGAGACTTTAAGAGCCGCTTCAATGGCTTTTGGATTGGGAGAGTCAAGAGAGAGTGGAATATCAAAGTTATCCTCGAGAACATTTACTACTTCAGGCATAAGTTTTTCGTCATCCACTCCCGGATAACCAACATTCACGTCGAGTACATCAGCATAAGCCTTAATCTGGGAAGCTGCCAGTTCAAGAAGATATTCAAAATTCCTTTCCTCAAGTGACGAAACCAGTTTCTTACGCCTTGTAGGATTGATAGATTCACCAATTATGACAACAGGACCTTCAGTGTTTATTATAACTTCCTTTGTTTTTCCTTTAAGAACAGTTTGCATAATAAATGGTTATGAAACAAGACTACTAAGGTAATTGATTGCACCCTGCGGATCAGGTGAATAGAAGTCAGCGCCAATTTTCTTGCAGAAATCCATCGTTACAGGCGCTCCGCCAACCAGAATAACTCTTTTCGGATCTTTCTCCTTTATTTCTGCAACAATTTTTCTCATATTATCCATGGTAGTTGTGAGAAGTGCCGACATACCAACCACGGCAGAAGGATGCTCTTCAATAGATTTAAGAAATTTTATGGCACCCACATCAACTCCCAGATCCACTACTTCCCAGCCAGCTCCTTCTATCATCATGGCGACAAGGTTCTTTCCAATTTCATGAAGATCTCCGGCAACAGTACCGATTATAAAAGTACCCTTACGTTTTGTTTCTCCCGAAAGAAAGTAAGGCTTTATATGTGCCATTGCACTGTTCATCGCTTTTGCAGCCATGAGCATCTGGGGAACAAATATTTCCTGTCTGGAATATTTATTACCAACATTCGTCATTGCCGGAATAAGTGCTTTTTCCAGCAAATCATCCGGACTAATCCCCTCATCAAGTGCCCTACGTGCGAGCTCATCGGCACCATCCTGATCCCTCATGGCGGGCGGATAAGGTGATGCACGGTTTACTTTTCCAACCTCAACACAATAAGACAATCTTTTAAGAATATCATCCATGTTATAAAAAATTATTAGAGTGTTAAAAAATAGGTCTGCAATTTATTAAAGTTCTTTTACAGAGGCAAGAAGAATTAAAATTTTTTCAATATATAAAAGACAGAAAAACATAATTTTTTATTAAAGAATTATCTAATATGTAATTGTTTATATTTAATTCATCTAATTTATTAGTTAATAGTTTTAAAGTTTATTTAACCTTTGAAAGTATTTCTGCCAGTCACTATCAGTATAAAAAACCTTTAATGAGATGCACCCGAAGCAAAACACGTTATGAATTCACAGTCCGGGAAACATCACATTCTCATTCCCCAAGGCTAAAAGTCCTTGCTGAGCACTGAAAAAACTTTATTTTGAATGTTGGACCAAACGTTTTCGTTGAGCCCTTTGGAACTCAAAGTAGTATAACGCATGAACCAGAACGTTCAAATAAACCCGTTAATTACCCCCTAAATAAGATCTAATTAAAAATATTAACAATGCTAAATAACTGTCTATCTTTTAATTCCTATTATTTGTCAATATTTTATCAATATCATTTCGATATTGAAGTTAAAATTTTAAATTTGAGATAGATTACTTAATGCATGTTTTATAACTGGCAATTAAAATACAAGATTAAGATTAATCGCACCGGGCTATTTTAAAAGATCCCCCCTTAGGAGATAATTTATTCATTTTCAGAAGCTTTTCTTAAACCACTCTTCAGTATTAATCTAAATTTATACTATTATGGATACATTGATAATTACAGGATATAATCTTAAGATAGAAGATGTTATTGAGGTTGCCCGTTATGGAAGGAAGGTAGAACTTCACCCCGATGCAAAAAAAAGGATACTTGAGTGCAGGGCGATGCTGGAAAAAAAGATTGCTGCGCATGAAATTATGTATGGTGTTAACACTGGTATCGGGGAGTTTTCGGAGGTTGTGCTGGATGATGATCAGATTAAAGATTTTCAGCGCTTTCTGATCTATAATCACGCGGCCGGTATAGGAGAGCCTGCAGCGGAAGAGATTGTGAGAGCTTCGATACTTGGCAGAATAAATGTGCATGCGCATGGTAACTCGGGTAACCGGTTCGAAATAACGGAGGCACTTATAGAGATGCTTAACAAAGGTGTAACGCCTTATGTATGTCAGAAGGGTTCTGTTGGAGCTTCTGGTGATCTTGCTCCCATGTCGCAGATTGCCCTTTTGCTGCTTGGTGAAGGCAAAGCATATTATAAAGGTAAGTTACTTGATGGTGCTGAAGCGATGAGGCGGGCAGGCATATCTGTTCCCGGGCTGCAGGCGCGCGACGGGCTGGCAGCAATAAACGGGTCGAACATGCTTACCGCGATGAGTGCGCTCTGGCTTTACGATGCAAATAACTGGCTAAAGCAAGCGGAGATAGCTGCTGCCATGTCGCTCGAGGCGTTGAAGGCAAATATGAAGCCTTACAATCCACTTCTGCATGAACTGCGCGGGTTTAGAGGAGCAATAAGAAGCGCAAAGGCAATATCAAAATGTCTTCAAGGCGGAGATCTATTAGAAGGACGTGTAAAATGTAAGGTACAGGATGCCTATTCAATGAGATCAACACCACAGGTTATCGGAGCAGCACATGATATGCTGGACTACGCAAGGGAGCAGGTTGAGATTGAACTGAATGGTGTTGGAGATAACCCCGTGTTTGTGCCGGAAAAGAATCTTACTCTTACCGGTGCTAATTTTCAGGGGACACCCGTCAGTGTGCCGATGGACATGGCCGGAGCATGCATAACGATGGTAAGTGTTATATCGGAAAGAAGGATGAACAGGCTTAACAATCCTGCACTCAATGTAGGTCTTCCTGACTTTTTAACTAAAGGAGCCGGTGTGTTTTCAGGGATGATGCTAAGTCAATATACGGCCGATACATTGATAGTTGAGCAAAGGATACTTTCTATGCCAGCATCAATACAGTCGATTCCTGCAGCTGCCGATCAGGAAGATTTTGTCTCAATGGGAATGAATACGGCAATTAAGAACAATCAGATTCTTGAAAACGCATACGGCATTCTCGGTATTGAGTTTATGGCGGCAGCACAGGCTCTCGATTTCAGGAAAAACGAATACAGGTTTGGCAAAGGAACACAGACTGCTAAAGATGTTATACGAAAACATGTTGATTTTCTGGATATTGACAGACCTCTCTACCCCGATCATACAAAAATGAGGGAACTTGTAAAATCTTGCGAGATATTGTATGAAGTAGAAAAGGAGGTAGGTCCTCTAGAATGATATGTTATCGCGGATCTTTCTTACCGTATAATGGTTCGGGTTTCCTTGTGTGTATTTTTAGATCTTCAACAGGTAGCTTACCTGAATTCCCAGAAGGTCAGCCTCGTAGGTGTGCGCCTTCAAGAAAAGACCGGTAATGATGTTCCTGTTTATTCTATAGCCTAACTCATATTTCTGATATATAGCATTCTTAGCTTTATATGGAGAATAGACATAAAATCCCAGATACTGGGTAAATATCACCTTACCCAGGTGAAAATCCTGTCCGAAGGTGATAGCGAGCCTTTCATGATCAAGATTTGAATTCTCACGCCTTATTACTTCCTTTAAAGCATTATCAGCAATTAACTCAGCTCCTGCATTTAATGAATAATATGTTTTTATATGCCTGATTATCCTTGTATATATACCCCATGCCAGGCTTCCCTTCTCGGGGTAAATGTCGCTCCTGTCAACTACCTTGTAAGATGTCAATGCTCCTGCAATAAAATAATATGTCGGTTCTGTAATCTTTACTTGAGGATAGAAACCCGACTTAAGCAAGGGTAAGGGTTTCCTGAAATGCTCAAGGCCAAATGCAACCATTGGAAAATTCATTCCATAGTTAGGTTGCTTCATACCACCGTTTGATATGTGATTATAGAATCCCGAAAGTGTCAGGTAGGTTCTCTCCGTTACGGTGTATTTAAATCTCATGGCCACATATATAGGGAAGCTTATTCTCGAGCAGAAAAACTGGTTTGTCGGGTTGGATTCCTCGTTATATATTTTCGTATGCCAGGAAAGGCCGCCACCCATCCTTACGGAAAGAATAATTTTTCTTCCTGATACAAGAACAGGTTCGGCGTATCCGGTAAGAATTATAGCTCCTCCCAGCACATCAGGATTTTGAAAACTGTAATAGCCTGTTTGAATCCCGTAAAACCAGAAAGTATTAAAAACCTTCCAGCTATTGAATGATTTGTTCAGTCTTCCTATGTCAGCAAGCAATCCAAAGGGTTTACTTCCCGATACTGGTCTGATTACAGCCGAGTGAGGTATGATAAAGCCATACTGGCTGTGAAATCCGTATAGCGGAAAGTTTAGAGTGTCGGACTGTGATAAACAGAAGAAGTTACTGAAAATCAAAATGCCGGCAACAAGTCCGGTTGCTTTTTTTATGTTATACCTTTCATACCTGAATATCACCGATAAAACTGATTTAAGGTATAATTGATACAACTCTTATGTTCCTGAGAGCGGCAGTAGTACACCATGAAGCAATCCCAAACGGTTTTGATAGCATAACTTCCGGCCTGATCGAAAGTCTTTTACCGTTTACAGTAAAATCGACTACTTTCTCTTCATCAATCCATGCCTCGATTTTTTCTTCTGTTACTCTGAGCCGGATGGTATACCATCTGTTCTTTTCAAAATTCATATATCTGGTAGTTTCGTTCTCGGAGGCATCCAATCCATTAATACTGCTCAGTCCTACCACTGTTCCTCCCCATCCACCTACAATAAGGGTGCACGGATCTTTTTTTACGGGAAATGTAATCCCGCAAAAAAAATCGTTACCCTCAACTCTCATTGCTTCAAGAGTTACCTCATAATTAATCTCCGGAAACTCTTTTTTATATGTAATTCCTGTACAGCCATCACCCATACCAAGATATATCTTGCCACCCGATACCTCGACGGGTCCTTCTGTGCCGAAAGAGGTTATCTCCCAGCCGTTAAGGGTCTTTCCATCAAAAATATATGTACTATCAAGGGCTGGAAGTTCCATATTATTTATAGCTACTTTATCTGACTTTTTACTTTTACACCCCTCTGTTAGAAGAGTAACTGCCAAAACAATACAGGTAATTATCAGTAATACTTTAGACATCCGGGGCATACTCAGGTTATTTGAGGAAAATTTCCATTACAGGTATTTCAACTGGTGGTTTAAGTACCGGAAGTTGCAATGAAAGGTCGTTTGTTCCCTGTACAGTTGAATATCTTATTTCTGATGCATCATGAAGGAATTGTATATATTTTACTTTATCTGCCATGTCTTTGATAGTTATCCTGTTTAAGGGATAAGCCAGTAAGTGTACATAAAGTCTTTTTGTTGTTGGATTATATGTCAGTAATGTATTTGCAGGAGCTTTAAACTCATCGGGAGCCTGGGTACATCCGTAAATTGAGCGGCTGTTATATTTCATCCATTCGCCCATTGCCTTCAGTCTCTCCTGTGCGCGGTAATCGAAGGTACCGCGAGCCGTAGGCCCAACATTCAGGAGAAGGTTTCCACCTTTGCTTACCGACTCAATCAGCAGTTCGAGAAGCTGGGCAGGGCTTTTCCATGTATATTCATCGCGATAATATCCCCACGAGCCGGAGAAAGTCTGGCATGTTTCCCATGGTATTCTTTTACCGTTATATTCAGGCCATTTTTCAACCTTAACCTGTTCGGGAGTGGTAAAATCCCAACCACCTTCGACATCGCGGAGGTCAAGGCGGTCGTCAACAATTATATTTGGTTGAAGCGACCTCGTAAGTTTAAGCAGTCTTTCAGAATCCCAGTCTTCACGGCCCTTGCCATTTGGTCCGGGAAAAGAGAAGTCGAACCAGATAATGCTTATTTCACCATAGTTGGTCAGAAGTTCCCGAACCTGGTTTTTCATGTACTCCCGGTATTTATTCATGTCTCTCCCCTTGTTCAGACGTGCATAGGCAGTGTCTGAATTCTGTCGCTGAGGGTGATTCCTGTCAATCGTGTAATCTGGATGATGCCAGTCAATCAAAGAATAATAAAAACCAACTTTTAATCCTTCCGCTCTAAAAGCCTCAACATATTCTTTTATAATATCTCTTCCAAAAGGCGTATTTGTTGATTTGTAATCAGTATATTTTGAATCCCACAAACAGAATCCTTCGTGATGTTTGGCAGTCAAAACAACATATTTCATTCCGGCTTCTTTTGCCATGCGAGCCCATTCACGCGGATTGAAAAGGTCGGGATTGAACATTTCAAAATATTTCTGGTATTGTTCATTTGTCATCCTTTCCCTGTTTTTCACCCACTCATGACGCGCAGGAAGGGCATATAGCCCCCAGTGAATGAACATACCGAACCGTGACTCAGTCCACCATTGCATCCTTCTAACTTTCTGTTCTTCGGTTTCTTCAGGAAGCTGTGCTAATAAACTTTGTGAAAAAAATAACACTGATAAAAAGATAAATACTTTTGTTTTCATATCCTATTTTTTAAAGATTCATGTCTTGTTAAATATACAATTTTTACAAAAATCATCTTTTTCGGTATATAAAAATGGTCGAACCAGAAACCATTGAAGTTTTTCAGGGCTAAACATGGATGTTCTGGAAAGATTCAAAAAATAAATTCAAAGTGATTTCGCTGATAATTTTGAATATTTCTTACTATCAAGCGGAATGACCGGGATTGTTACTATTTCCCTGTGAAACCGTTTATAAACTCCTGCATCCTTTTGAAATGTGATCCTTCCCAAAAAATCTGATTACATTGCGGACACAACCTGAAAGTGTCATAAAATTCTCTTGTTCTGGGTGGCAGTTTGTCGAATATTTTTTCTTTCGGTACATCAACAAGAAGCGAATTGCACCCCATACATCTTGTAAAGGGTTTTGCAAGGTTTTTAAGGTCAAGTCTGTCAAAGACCTCTTTAAGCTGGGATTCCGGGTTTCCTGATCGTATTCTTAATCCGTGTGTCACCTTCCTGTTATTAAGCAGCCTTTTGTCGCGTGTTAGAATTATCCTTTTTTGTAATGATGAAATAATTATAATTTCATCATCTGAATAATCTTTTTCATAAAGAGTGTCGAATCCGCACATCCTGAGATAGCGAGCAAGTTTACCAAGATGAACATCGGCAATAAACTTAACATCTCTGAGTGGTTTCTCTCTAAGGTGTGTTACCTCAGAGATATCAAGCCTTTCAAAAACCGGGTAAACCGATATTCTGTCATCGTTCTTAATTTTATATGAAAAATCAACCGATTTTCCGTTTACCAGAATAAGATCTACCTCAACATGCGGAACACCCATTGATTCAATAGCATCTTTAACTGTCTTTCCACCCGTAAAGGAATACGGCAACACAATTTTTCTTTTACCAGGTGGAAGAAAGTCGTTCAGCTCTTCATAAAACCTTAGCCATACAGTTTTTTTTGTCATATACTTTCAGTCAAATTCTGCTGGCCAGAATCTCCTTCAGTTCTTCATCTGACAGTTTGACAGGATTATTTTTAATATCTGTTCCTGCACAAATTTCATCAATATCGTTTATAGTTATTCCGAACCTACCGAGGCGTGGTATTCCAAGTTTAAGGGTAAGTTGGCGTAGATAATCAATAAAGGCGTCAATATAGTATTCCTCTGATTTATTACTCTCTTCGACAACCAGTTTCCCGAGTGTTGCATATTTTTTACAGGCTTCATAATTGTTACCGGTTTTTCGAAGCATTCTTACGTTTACAGCGTTTGCTTCAGCCATAAGAGTACCGCAGACTATTCCGTGTGGAACAGCCCATCGTGCTCCAACTGATGATGCAAAGCCATGAACCACTCCCAGTCCGGCATTGGTCAAACAGATTCCCGATGTAAGTGCAGCAAAGGACATCCCTGTGCGGGCTTCCACATCAGATCCATTTTCATACGCTCTTAACATACACATAATCACTACTTTTATTCCTTCAAGTGCAAGAGAATCAGTGTAGCGATTCGCTTTATCTGAGAGGTATGCCTCAGTAAGCTGGGTGAAACAGTCCATTCCACTGGCTGCGGTGATATCAGGAGGGCATGAAACGGTAAGCAACGGGTCAACAATGGCAATATCAGGTACGAAGTTCTCGTGACGAAGGGATTTCTTGAAGCCATTCTCCCCAACCTCCGATATTACCGCATTTTTGGTTGTCTCACTCCCTGTACCTGCGGTTGTAGGAACAGCAATAAAAGGAATTTTTGTTCCGGGATGTCCTCTGAAACCAACACCTTCAAGATAATCCTTCAAATTGCCTTCAACAGTGATCATTGCCGAGATTGATTTCCCGGCATCAATTGCACTACCACCTCCGATAGCGATAACTACATCCGGCAATTTATGTCTGTGTTGCGATACCACACTGTCAACAATGCCAGGAGAAGGTTCCCCCTGCACTGAAACATGAGTTACTTTCAACCCTTCTTTCTCAAGAGTTGTTAATATTATCTGACCCCTTGTAGATGCCAGAAAAGACGAAGAGCCGGTAACCAGCAAAACATTTCTACCATGACCGGAAATAATTCGCGGAAGAAGATCGGCTTTCCCCGGTCCGAATTGAATCAGGGGCAGTTTCGAAAAATTAAAAGATTCTACCATTTTGATCGTTCAGCTGGTTGAAGAATGTTATACCTGATTCCTTTCCTGGGTTCGGCCATCATATCTTCGACTGCCGCCCGCCAGGTCTGATAATGCTTTGTGTTCTTATGTGCTGCTGCAGCTTCCTCCGATACATAAGCCTCATAAATCATAAAACTGCTCTGGTCATCAGCCTGCTGAAGAAAATCAAAACGCAGGTTTCCGGGTTCCTTTACTGATTCAAGGTGATTTGCTATGGTTGCTTTAATAAATTCCTCAATCATCCCGGGTTTGACATGTACATATACACAAGTTACTATCATAATAAAATGTTTTTTGTAAAATTAAAACATTTCGGCGATTGATGGAATTACCTGTCAGTGATGTTTACAATTAACTGATTAAAATATAGTAAGAGGATTATTTAAATAAAAATATCTCACCACGGAGGACACGGATAGTCACGGAGATACATTGATTTACTCCGTGAAAACCCATGAAATCCGTGGTGAAAAAATACTTTTGTTTGTAATTGGTCATTTTTTCATTTGTTCATCATTTCTTCATTTTTAATGTATATTTTCGCAATGAAAAGTGTTTAAATCATTATGAAGATGAAAGTTAAGGGTATAAGAACTATGGCAGCAATAATTCTGATATCATCGCTTTCAGTATTCAATGCTTATACCCAGATTGAATGGGCAGTTCAGGATACGGCACAGCGTAGAGAAGGCATTGTACAGAAAAAGCAGAGTCAGAACAGGGAACAGAACCAGGTTCAGGATAAATCTCAGGATCAGACTCAGTCAAAAATTCAGTCCCGGGGTGAGACACCAACAGAATCTTCAGCCAAAGATCAGAAAGCAAACCAGAATATTAAACAGATCAGAAGTGCCCGGCCTGATATGGGGAAGGCATCAGGTGCCAGGCCTCCCCGGATTTCAAGACCATCAGGTTCGGCAGTTCCAAAGGGAATGGGAAAACCCGGAGGTGCTATTCGACGAGGAGGAAGATAGTTTAAAAATACTTTTTTTTAATCAATGATTATGAAAACAATTACAGTTATTTTACCGCTAATGTTAATTTCATTGTTCGTCACAACTTTTGAAATGACTGCTCAGACACCAGATTCTATTATTACTGATGATACCACAAAATTACCGGTTGAAAAAACTAAAATCCACACTGTTCTTGCAGGAGCAGGATATGGCAGCAACATGATCTATATGGGATCTTCTATATCTCAAAACAAGCCTTTCGGTTATGCTGCCCTTACTTATGGATTATTCAACAAACTTTTCCTGGGTGTAACCAGTGTGCATGTGGCAGATATGAGTCCATTTGCTGCCTTCAATGCTTTTACTGCAAACTTTAACCAAATTATCAATTCATGGCTCGATATTTCAGCAGGATTGTCACGATACCAGGTGGCTAAATCACTTACCGATACACTTTTTAGTAATTTTTCGTATGGAGAAGTTAACCTTGGAATAGACTGGAAGTTACTATATACACAGTTTAATGCATGTGGAGTATTGTCGGGTGAAAACGGGATTTACTATCAGCTAAAAAATTCGAGATATTTTGAAACTCCTGAGTTTACCAGAAAGAAATTTTATTTTTCATTTGATCCATATTTCAATTTTCTCTTCGGCACACTGACAAAATCCGAAACCATTAATGGTACGGTGGTAGTCAATCAGTATCCTCCATTCAGGAAACAGGGGAACACAGGATCAGGTTCTCTTCCTGTAACTACTTATACAAAAACTTTCAGTCTTATCGAAATTGATGCCGGTATTCCGATAGCATTTAATGCTTCAAGGTTTACGGTTGAAATCGAACCTGGTTATATTTATTCCACGATAAAAGATAGCGGTTATACCAGCCCGGAAGGATTCTTATTTCTTTTTAGTTTATATTTCAGGATAATCTAAAATTCACATGAATGTTCTTATTGTTGAGGACGAAAAAAGCCTTGCCCGCGAGATAAAATCGTTTCTCGAGAAAGAGAATTTCCTGTGTGAACTGGCATTTACAGGCAGGGATGCTTCGGAAAAGATCGCAGTCAATCTTTACGATTTCATCTTACTCGATCTGGGCCTGCCCGATTATGAAGGACTGGAACTGTTAAAAGAAGGAAAGAAAGCTAACAGCGAAGCTGCTTTCATAATTATAACAGCGAGAGGAGCGGTGGAAGATAAGGTTAAGGGGCTCAATCTTGGGGCCGACGATTATATTGCCAAACCTTTTGCACTTGTCGAGCTCCTCTCAAGAATAAATGCTGTAGCCAGAAGAAAATTCAATGTTAAAACAGATGATTTACAGTTGGGAGATTTTATCTTAAAGGTGCAGACACGCAAACTTTTATACGAAAACCAGGAAGTTGACCTAACAAGGAAAGAATTCGATCTTCTACTTTACCTCGCATTGAACCGAAATAAAGTATTGACACGCCAGCAACTCTATGAACATATCTGGGGAAATATCCTCGACGACCAGTACGACAGCAATTTTATTGATGTGCATATCAAGAATCTCAGGAAAAAGATCAATGCGTATGGTCCGTCTCCATGGCTTGAAACGGTAAGGGGTGTGGGTTATAGAGTAACATCCGAAGAGTAATTTCCTGGAAATGATTAGATTAAAAATAAAACTCGCTCTCTTTAATCTCATTTCAAAACTTGCTGTTGCAGGTCTGTTTATCCTTATCCTTCCTTATATTGTTCAAAGAATCAATCTGAGACAGATTGACGAAAGTCTTGTTGATAAACGCGAAAAGGTAATATCGCTTATCGAGCAATATGGAATTGAGCCCTTTATTGAGGCAGATTCATCCGATGCTTTTGGAAGCTACAATATTCTGAAGGAGGAGTTTATAAGCATCGAACGAACCGTATTCCCTGAAGAGATCAACGACATTGAGGTGGCAAAAAGGATGATAGAGGATGAAATTATCGAGTATAGAGTTCATAATTATTCTATATTGATCGACGGGGAATCTTACCTCATCGAGATCGGAAAAAGTCTTGAAAGTATACTACGAGCCGAAAGAAACATCAGAAAAGTAATTCTTATTTTCGTTTTTTTCATAATAATAATCACTTTTATTACTGATTTTCAATACACTCACAGGCTTTTAAGACCACTCGACCTGATCATTAACAAATTAAAAAAGATAACATCACCTTCAAATTTCGACAGGCAGGAAATAAAAACATCGACTTCCGATTTCAGACAGCTCGACAGGGTTCTTATTGAGCTAATGGACAGGCTGAATGATCTCTTCAAAAAAGAAAAAGAAATAACCATAAATATTTCTCATGAGCTGATAACTCCTGTTTCGGTTCTCAGGAGTAAACTTGAAAATATACTTCTCGACGGCAGGGCTGATAAAGAAACGGAATCCAGGGTTATTGAATCACTCAAGACACTCCAGCGGTTGCAGATGTTAATCAACTCTCTTTTAATGATAGCCCGCATCGAAAGTCAACAATACCTTAAAAATGAAACAGTTAATCTTAATGAAGTACTCAACGAAATTATTGGTGAACTGGAGCCGCTGACATTTGATAAACAGATATCCGTCATCAAAAACTTTGAGGTAAAGTTGGAACTTCCGGAAGCTAACAGATCCCTGCTTTTTTCAATGTTCTACAATATAATAAACAATGCTATTAAGAATACACCTGAAAATGGCAATATTTCTGTAAATATTTACAGTAGAAAAGGTGAAAATTATATAAGTATATGCGATTCCGGGCGTGGCATGACCGACGAACAACTTAAAAATTTGTTTTTTAGGTTCAAAAGTCGTGATCAAAGAAGTGGCGAAGGAACAGGGATAGGTCTTGCTATTGCCAAAACCATAGCCGATTTTCATAATATTAAGGTAGAGGTTTCATCTAAACCGGGGGAGGGTACAAAATTTTTATTTATTTTTTCATAAATTTCATAATTTCTTACTGACTTGTGACAATTAGTGAGGTAGGAATAAATCAGTTGAACATGGTTATAAAATAGAGGTTAGTACATTTAAAAAACCGCTTTCTAATTTTATCATCATTTTTATTCAGTTTATATTAAGGAATGAAAACTAATTGCGTGAGGTGTTACAAGTACCCCCTTTCCAACCTTCTCTTAGGGGAGAAGGAGCGGCAAGCGTTTCCCCCATGGGGGAAAATGGAAAGGGGGTAAATTGAGATAACTAACCTTTCTGATCCTGAATATAAGAGAAAAACAGGCTTTAGTGCGTTAAAATCAATTCTCTGATTTTTTTAATCTTTCATATACAGTATGTTATAAAATAAAACCACAATGATTTTACAAAGTGTCACAAGTCAGAATAGAGGTTTCATCTGAACCAGAAAAAGGTACAAAATTTTTATTTATTTTTTCATAAATTTCATAATTTCTTCATTTTCGTAATCTTAGCTTTGATATGTAATTAATTTAAAAACCTTTAAAAATGAAGATTATGAAAAAGTCAATTTTACTTACGGGAATAGCACTGATGATCAGTGCGGCTCTGATGGCTCAGGCTCAGACCAGGGCACAATCGGGTACAAGGAACCAGGAACAGGTTCAGGTTCAGGAACAGGTTCAACCACAGGTACAGAACCAGGATCAGATTCGTCAACGTGAAAGGATTCAGGATCCCGCTGCAACACAGAACCAGACAAGAGACCGCAGTACTGTTCAGGAGCGCAGCAGGATTCAGGATCCATCAACTCACGGTCAGCAGGTTAGTGAGACCGCAAGGAACACTGAGTCAGGTCCGGGTAAAGGTCAGGTTGTTAGCGAGCAGGCAAGAAACAAAGGTGAATCGCAACAACTGAAGAACCAGGAAAAGACCTCAGCTAAGAACCAGAAGGGTAATACTATCAGAAGCGCCCGCGGCAATACCATGAAAAATGCCGTAAAGGCACAAAAAGGCGTTGGTACGGGCCGTAAATAAATTATAAAAATAATTGCAGTAATAAACCCCTGTTACCGCAGGGGTTTATTATTTTTTTCACCAAACAATTTTATTTCTTCATCAAAAATTCATTTTCGTAAAAATAAATTTGATAAAACCAAAAAACCTGAAATGAGATGAAAAAAATAATTTTTGGATGTCTGGCATTTTCATTAATTTTTGCTGCATGCAGCAAAAATTATGAAGTTCCTGGACGACTTGTACTGAAAGTGACTGATTGTCCATTCCCTATTAAATATGTTGAATCGGCCACAGTTACAATAACAAAAATTGAGATCAGGCAGGCCGGAAATTATCGTATAAGAAACAGGTTCTCCTCCTTTCCTGACGATACAGTTGGTAATGAAAGGAATAATCCGTTTATTGTACTATCGGAAGATACAATCACCTTTGATCTACTTAATCTCAGGAACGGTATTACGCAGGAACTCCTGAACCTTGAAATTCCGCAGGGTACATACGATTTAATAAGATTATATGTAGCAGATGCAGGGTTAAAAATAAAAGAGCATAATTCTCCTTTTCAAACCAAAATTCCGAGTGGTAGCCAGACTGGCATAAAAATCTTCATCAGACCTCCCCTTGTCGTTGAAGGCGGACTGACCACTGAACTATTACTCGATTTCGACCTTTCAAGGTCCTTTGTTATGATGGGGAATATGCATCATCCTGCCGGTATTACCGGGTTTATATTCAAACCTGTTATCAGAGCTGTAAATAACTCTACTGCAGGAAGGATTGAAGGGATAGTTAGTGATACTTCCATGGCAAGACTGGCAAATGCACAGGTATGGATTGAACAGGATACCATTGTTTCGACAGCATTTACCGATACAACCGGTTACTATGCTATGATTGGAATACCGGCAGGTACTTACTCTGCTTATGCAACAAAAGAAAATTACGATACCGTGTGCGTTAAGGATGTAAAAGTAACAGCAGCAAATAGAACTGTGGTGCATTTTGTGCTGAATAAGAAATAGTCAGGATGATTACAGAAAAGAAAGGGCTCCGATGCGGGCCTTTTTTTTCTTTATTAATAAGATATATAAATGAAGAGTTTCATTCATTTATGGAACAAGAGAAGCTGCTCCCAGTATGGTTATATCAGGGTTTGAGGTAACCATAATTTTAAGCTTTTTGAGTGATTCAGGAAATTCGAAATCCTGAAGGGATGCCATCATACTTTTTTCGAAAAAGGGGTAGGCCTTTGAAATACTTCCTCCAAGAATGATAGCCTGAGGGTCATAGGCATAAGCTACTATTTTAATGGCGTTTGCGAAGTGCCGGCCAAACTCTTCCCATGCACTGATAGCTGAAGCATCTCCTTCAGTAGCTTTTTCAGCCATCTCACGGGCAGATGTTTTATAAAAAACATTGAAGAAGTTTCCACTGCAGTAATATTCCAGCGTTTTTCCCATATACGGTATAGGACCAACTTCTCCAGCACCGCAATTAGCACCAATAAAAAGTTTACCATCAACTATTATTCCCGAACCCAGGCCTGTTCCCATGGCAAGCCCAACTACCGGATCATATCCTTTCGCTAATCCAAAAAAGAATTCACCAAGAATAAAACAATTTACATCATTATTTACATAAACCGGAACCTCAAACTCCTTTTCAAGAATATCCTTCAGTTCCACCTTTATCCATGAAGGAATATGAGTGACGTTATAAACAATGCCATTATGAATGTCAACTACCGATGGAACACCAATTCCTATTCCTCTAACCTCCGGGTGAAAAACAGAACGAATAAGGGAACTCAACTGTGAAAGTGTATCAGTTAGCGAATCCTTATTAATTAATTCATGCTGTTTCTGATTAATTATTCTTCCGTCGTGACAAAGAGCGGTTCGAATATTTGTTCCGCCCAAATCTACTCCTATTCGCATATTGTAACTTTTTATTGCGATAAAATTATTAAAATATTATGAATACTGTGAAAACATTAAATATATGACCGATTCAATAAGGTACTTCTACCAGTTCTGCGGTAACAGGAGAAAATTTGCAGATGATCCCTCATCCTGCCCTGTCGATGCCCATTTACTCATATCACTCATAGCACCACGCCCTCTCCTGCTCCAGACCGGCAATACAGACTACTGGTCTGATCCGAAAGGTGAATTCCTCGCTGCTGTGGCTTCCAAACCTGTATGGAAACTCCTCGGGAAAAAAGGACTTGAAACCAGTACAATGCCCTCTGCTGGCCAACCTATCCTTAATGATATCGGCTACTATATGCACGCAGGAGGACATGGAGTATTGCCTGGCGACTATGATATCTTCCTTAGATTTATCAGGAAACATTTTTTGAAAGATATTAATATTTATTAATATCAGACATTTAAAAAAGCTTATTTATACATTTTTTTATTAAAGTTCAATTATTTTTGAAAGTATTATTTTTTATCAGGTTCAAATGTTATTCTATAAAATTAAGGAATCATAAATCTCAAAGCAATGAAATTTAAAACATTAACAATTTTTTTTATTTTATTGTATTTTCCACTGGTATTTACCACGTATGGTCAGAAAACAGGGAGTTCCTTCGTAAAACCAAAAAGGATTATCATAGCTTCTGATGATAATTATCCACCATATATATTCAGGGATGAAAAAGGTAATTTGAGGGGAATTCTTATTGATATGTGGGAACTCTGGCAGAAAAAGACCGGAACCAATGTTGAATGGAAAGCTACTTTCTGGAATGAGGCTATTGAAATAATGAAGTCAGGGAATGCTGATATACTGGAAACTGTTTTTTATACAGAAGAAAGAGATCAATGGCTCTCATTCTCTAAACCTTATGCAAAAATTCCTGCACCCGTTTACGTACACAGGACCCTGAAAGGAATTGCCGAACCGCCCTTATTAAAGGGGTTTACTGTAGGCGCAAAAAAAGGCGATGCCAGCATTGAGATGCTCAATAGACTTGGAGTAAAAGATATAATCATATTTCCCAATTATGAATCGATAATAAAAAATGCCGCTAATGGAAACCTGAAGATTTTCACTATCGACGAACCTCCGGCTCTTTATTATATCTATAAATATAACCTCGAAAAGGAATTTCGGCAAATTGGACCTATATATACTGGAGCTTTTCACCGGGCGGTTCTGAAAGGCAATGAAGATTTACTTGCATTTGTTGAAAATGGATTTGAATTAATTTCAGAGAGCGAAAAAGAAAAAGTTATTGATAAATGGACAGGCAAGCCTCTACTTACACCAATGTATTCTAAATATATTATCGGGACATCAATAATTATATTACTTGCTATTTCTCTCCTGATTATTTTTAATCATTTATTAAGAAAGCAAATAAGGATTAAAACTATTGAACTTAAAAAAGCTCTCGATAATCTTAAGCAAGCTGAAGCCCGGTGGAAATTTGCCCTTGAAGGAACAGAACAGGGGGTATGGGATTGGAACCTTGAAACAAATAAGGTCAATTATTCAACTAAATGGAAACGAATGCTCGGTTATGAGGAGGATGAAATATCTGATTCGTTTGGTGAATGGGAATCCCGGGTGCATCCTGATGACCTGCAGAATGCATGGAAAGACATTAGAAGGCATCTTAACGGTGAAACTGAGATTTATGGTAATGAACATCGCCTTAGATGCAAGGGAGGAAACTACATCTGGATTTTAGACAGAGGTAAGGTTATAGAATTCAAAAATAATGGAGAACCACTCAGGATGATTGGTACTCACACCGATATTACTTACCGGAAACTTAATGAGCAAAAACTACTTAAACAGGAAGCTATTTACAGATTTCTTTTTGAACACAATCCTGCTCCAATGCTTATTTATGAAAGAGTTACATTTAATATTCTGGCAGTTAATGAAGCATTTTGCATGGAGTTCGATTTCTCCACTGACGAAGTTCTTAAAATGAAATTAACCGATCTTTGCATTGAGGAGGAAAAAAGGATACTTGTCGATCGGGCATCACGTCTTAATGGGTATGCGTTTACTGGAGAATGGCATCATTTAAATAAAAAAGGCAAGATAATAACAGTACTTTCTCATTCTCACGATATTGAATTCGAAGGCAAAAATGCCAGAGTTCTTGCTTTAACCGATATTACTTACCTAAAAACTATTGAAAAAGAACTTATTGAAGCCAAAAATAAAGCTGAGGAGAGCGATAGATTCAAAACCTCCTTCCTTGCCAATATGAGTCATGAAATAAGAACACCTATGAATGCCATTCTTGGTTTTATGGAATTGCTTAAAAACCCGGAACTTCTACAGGCAGAAAAGGAAAATTACATCCAGATAATCGAGGAGAGTGGCAAACGACTTCTTACAACAATAAATGATATTATAGAAATATCCAAAATAGAAACCGGACTTGTAGAAGTGGAGAGAAAGCCAGAAAATCTGAACAAAATCATTCAATTAAATATCGACCTGTTCAAACCCCTTATTGATGCAAAAGGACTCGAGTTAAAACTTAATCTTAATGTTGATAAAGAGCTCGATAATGCAATGACAGACAGATTTAAATTTGAAAGCATTATAACCAACTTATTGAGTAATGCTGTTAAGTTTACCAGAGTAGGATTTATTGAAGTTGGATATTATCGGAGCAAAAATTCATTGATTCTTTATGTTAAAGATACCGGAAAGGGTATTCCTCCTGAAAAGCTGGAGACAATTTTTGAGCCATTCTACCAGGCCGAAATGAATTTCTCCCGAGAACATGAAGGCTCAGGACTGGGACTCACAATTTCAAAAGCCTATGCTGAAATGCTTGACGGAACGATAAGGGTTGAATCGGAATTAAATAAAGGTTCTATATTCTGGTTTTCGATGCCGCTTGTATTATCACAAACAGAAAATGTAACCATTGAAAAGAAAGAAGAAAAAATATATTCAAACCATCTTATAAAACCCGGTAAGATCATTATTGCTGACGACCATAAAGCAAGCCGTCTACTACTGGAAACCATACTTAAACCACTCGGACTTCAATGCATCAATGCACCAGATGGCAAGAAAGTTCTGGAGATTCTCGAAACTGAGCCGGATATATCACTTATTCTGATTGACATAAAAATGCCAATCATGGATGGGTATGAAACAGTTAAAAAAATAAGAGAAATCAACAAGAATATCCCCATAATCGCCCAGACAGCTTATGCATTCCCCTCCGATAGAGATAAAGCAATCCATTCTGGTTGCAACGATTATATTTCCAAGCCGGTCATTAGAGATGAACTGATAAGGCTCATTTACAAATATCTTTCAGTTAAAAGGATTTGACCGGTAAAAAGATTTCTGTGTATAGTTTTACCTGATAGCTTCAATTTCTTTCTTTTCCCTGAAGAAGAAAATGAAGCACAATAGAACGGCTGCAGCAATATATGCAGGTACAAACCATATCTTCTGCCATTCGTAGATTTGACCTGTTGAATAATACGAGGTTACAAAGCCTGAGAACCATGTACCTATAAACATTCCGAGACCATAGGTTACAAAAGTAAAAAGACCCTGTGATGCACTCTTAATCCTGTCGTTCGATTTCTTTTCGGTGTACATATATCCTGTAACAAAGAAGAAATCGTAACATACTCCATGAAGAATAATCCCTGTATATAGCATCCAGGCATTGACCCCCATATTGCCGTACGCGAATGCAAGATAACGGAGCAGCCATGCTGTCATACCGATGATGAGCATGTTCTTTACCCCTATCCTGTTGAATAGGAATGGTATTGCCAGAATAAACAAGGCTTCTGAAATCTGTCCCATCACCATTTTACCTGCTGCATTTGTCATCCCCGACTGATTCAGATAAAGGTTGGCAAAGCCGAAATAAAAGGAAAGAGGAATACAAACAAATATTGCGGCAATAAAAAAAATCAGATAAGGTTTATCTTTAAACAGAACAAATGCATCAATTCCAAGAATTGATTTTGCAGTAGAAGGCTCTTTAGCAAGAGGTGGTGTATCGGGAAGGATAAAGCTATAAAGGCCGAGTGCAGCTGATACAACAGCCGCCATATAAAATGTTCCTGGCGTTTGTTCAATGCCAAGAATGGCAATCATAAAGCCTGCTATCACCCAGCCTATCGTTCCAAAAACCCTGACGAGAGGAAATTGTTTGCCTGGATCGCTCATCTGTCGGAATGCCACGCTATTGGAAAGAGCTATGGTAGGCATATAAGCAAGCGAATACAGAAGTATTACCCAGTAAAATGGAGCATTTGAAGTAAGCTTTGATGCAACAAAAAGCAATATACCTCCAATTATGTGCAAAATACCCATCAAGCGCTGGGCGGCAAAATACCTGTCGGCAATCATGCCAACAAAAAATGGGGAGATCATTGTGGCAATCGCAAGTGCACTGTATGCAGCACCAATCTGAAGCCCTGTAGAACCAAGATATTTTGTCATAAAAGTCCCCATTGTCACATACCATGAACCCCATACATAATATTGAAGGAACATCATGACAGCCAGAAATATTCCTGTCTTTAATTTCATAAATCAGATTATTAATTGTTTATTAAGCTAATATGAATCTTTTCACATAGTTAGAATATTATTTCAAATCTTGCAAGTAAAATTTTCAGCCAGCCCCCTTTCTAAATACAAAAAAATTCATTATTTTGTACATTTATATCTGAAAATAAGATAAATAATTTATCCATAAACGTTGCTCAATCAAAAACTTGAATTTAATATGGTAATCTTTACGACAATCACTGACTTACCGAATCATGATTTATCATGAGAAGGCTATACTTTTCCATACCTTAGCATATGGCGCTGGCAAAACAGTCAAACATAAAATGAAGAAGGATTTCGGAGTAAATTGAAAAACGAATTAATAAATAAAAATTACATTGAATAAAAAATTAATAGCGGATGAAGAAAATTTTTAAAGTTATTGGAAAGCTGCTTCTTGTTGCGGTTGTTGTGTTGATTGTCACAATGTACTCTAATCTTAAAGACAGGAACAAAGGGTATAAAGCCGATATGAAAGTTTTTACAGAATCGGAAGCACCACTCCTGGTTGGTTTTTCTGCAGTAAAGATAACACCGGAAGTGCCTGACAGATGGACAGACATAGACGACGATGCTGCTTACAGGCCCCATAAAGGCGACACATTTATAGACGGTAACGGAAATGGAAAATTCGATCCAGTGTGGATTGCAGGTTTTGGACAGGCAAGGGCTGCCAATGGAGTCCACGATGATTTATGGGCAAGAACAATGGTAATTGACAACGGCAAAACACGTCTTGCATTTGTTGCTCTCGACGCTATAGGTTTCATGAATAATTATGTCATTAACATTAGAAAAAAACTCAATCCCGATCTGGGGATAACTTATCTTATTATCCATTCAACCCATACTCATCAGGCGCCTGATTTACTTGGCTTATGGGGTAAATCACCTCTGCAAAGTGGTGTAAATAAAGAATATCTGGAATTTGTTAAAAAACAGATAATAGAATCGGTTTCTCAAGCTGTTAAGAATATGAAACAGGCAAGGCTGGAAGTATCAAGAGATATTAATGGAGCTACGTTTCTTTTGACGGATACACGAGACCCACAGGTTTTTGACAGCGGCCTTAGAATCATCAGAGCAGCCTCTACGGAAAAGGATTCAACACTCGGAACCCTTGTGTTATGGGGAAATCATCCTGAAACTCTCTGGGGAAAAAACCTTTTGATTTCTTCCGATTTCCCTCATTTCCTGCGTGAATATATTGAAAATGGTATATACAGGAACGATAGCCTTCTTGTAAAAGGAACAGGAGGAATTTGTCTTTATGTTAATGGCGCAATCGGCGGACTCATGACTACCAGTCCCTCGGTCAAAGTAATCGATCCTATCACCGGCGAAGAACTACAAGCACCAACATTCGCCAAAGCCGATGCACAGGGAAAGCAACTCGCTATGCTGGTACTGAAGGCTATGAAAAATCCTGAAGTAGTAATTGAAAAAGCAGGAATTTCGCTGATTACAAAAACAATAGATCTTCCGGTTCATAATAGATTATTCCGACTGGGAGCTGCACTGGGTATTTTAAACAGGGAATTTACGGGATGGATGAAGATGCGCTCAGAAGTTGCAACTTTTAATATCAGCACCCTGTCGTTTGTTACCATCCCCGGAGAGATTTATCCCGAAATAATAAACGGAGGCATTGAAGCTCCAGAAGGTCAGGATTTTCCTCTCAGCCCCGTGGAAGTGCCGCCGATCAGAGAAATGATGAATGGCAAAATAAAATTCGTGTTTGGCCTTACTAATGATGAAATCGGATATATAATTCCCAAAAGCCAGTGGGATACACGTAAACCATTCGCATACGGCAAAGAAAAAGCGCAGTACGGAGAAATAAACTCACTTGGGCCCGAAACCGGACCACTTATACACAATGTGCTAAAAGAGATGCTGGAAGAAATTAATAATAATTAAATAAAGGAAAAATGAGTTTCATAAGAAAAGGTAGTAGATTACCCGGTAAATTAAAAGGTTTGTTTTTTGTATGTAGGATGGATAGACTTGTGCCTATTAAGCTCTTTAACTTTTTAGCGCATATAGCAGATTTATCAAAATGGATTTCAGTAAACAAAAAAAAATGCAAAAACGATTTTTATACAAGAAAATTTAATTATAAAAAACGGGAAGTTTTATATGAACAGGTGATCAATGACTATAATTTAAATACAAATATCGACTATCTAGAATTTGGCGTTTCAAAAGGTCATTCTTTCAAATGGTGGATTAATCGAATAAAAAATATTGATGCTAAATTTTATGGATTTGATACTTTTAACGGGCTTCCAGAATCTTGGGGTCCATATAAAAAAGGAGATATGGGAAGTAATAATACTCCTCCTGTCATTGATGATAATAGATATAAATTTTATCAAGGCCTTTTTCAACAGACTTTAATCCCGTTTTTAAGTATTTATGATGCTAGTAAACGAAAAGTGATACACATGGATGCAGATATATATTCTGCTACTCTTTATGTTCTGACTTTAATTACTCCATTTCTTAAATCAGGGGATATAATATTTTTCGATGAATTTAATGTTCCTCTTCATGAATTTAAAGCCTTTAAAGATTGGAGCAATTCGTTTTACATAGACTATGAAGTGATTGGAGCGGTTAATAATTTTTGCCAAGTTGCAATAATGATAAAATAACTTGCTCTAATAATGTATAAAAATAATAGCCGGTTCAGTAGTAAATTCAAGGGTTGTCTCCCGCTTCAACTTTCGTTTAGTTTGACAGGAATTAAGCCCGCAATCAGCTACTATTCTTATACGAAACTTATGGAACTGCTATATTTATACGGACAGTAAGTTAAGCTAAAATGCTTAATTTAACGGATATTAAAAAAAGAAGAAAGGATGATCGAGAGTTCAAACAAATGGTTGTTAAGCTTTCAAACACAAGAGAAGATATTTCTGCACTAGCTGCAGAAATGGATATTCGACCAGACCTGATCTATCGTTGGAGACGGGAAGCTGTGGCATTTGATCGTGCCAGCTCCCCGGGCCAGGGAAATAATATAATGACCGGAGAGCAAAAGAAGATAGCCCGATTAAAGAAAGAGTTACGAGATGACCAATTAGAGCGTGACATCTTAAAAAAAGCTGTAAGCATTTTCTCGAGGAGCGATGGCAAATATTCGAATTCATATCTCCCGGCATGGAAGATGGCTGTCAGGAACCGTATGATTACCCGGAAATTGATTTTCCATTCTGACAGAGGCGTCCAATATTCTTGTTATGAGTTTGCAAATCTGCTGTCATCCTACAAACTTGTAGAAAGGAGCATGAGCCGGAAAGGAGATTGCTGGGATAATGCAGTTGCTGAAAGCTTCTTTAAAACACTTAAAGTAAAACATATTTATCATCACAGTTACAAGACTTTTAAAGAAGCTGAATTATCAGTATTTGAATACATTGAATTGTGGTATAATGTAAACCGGATACATACAACATTAAAAACATCAATAAGAAATAAAAAAGAGAAATTTATAAATCAATTAGTAGCTTAAAAAATTTTCCAGATTTTTATTGCAGGTTCAACTCTAATGGTTAAACGTTATATTTGTAAATGCTTTAACAGTTGGTTTGTAGGTGGGAGTTATAATCACGTACATATCTAACGCTAAGGCCATTGGTTTATATTTTCAAATTTAAAAACATTTAATTATGGGTATTGACATCGAAAAACAGATTCAGGAATTGCAAAAAAGGGTTGAGAACTTAGAAAAAGGAACAAAAGATCAAATTACTATTGTTGTTTTTTCAGGTGACCTTGATAAGCTCCTTGCGGCGTTAATTATAGCTACCGGAGCCACTGCTATGGGAACAAACGTAAAATTGTTCTTTACATTTTGGGCCATTGCAGCCTTAAGGGACATTAAGAAGAAAAGTAAAGGAAAAAATTTTATGTCCAAAATGTTAGGCTTTATACTACCTAAAGGCAGTACGAAAGTCAAACTATCAAAAATGAATTTTGGTGGGATAGGTACTTCAATGATGAAGTCATTAATGAAAAAGAAGAACGTTGCCTCTCTTGAAGAATTGCTAAAAACTGCAGATGAGCTTGGCGTTGAGATCAATATTTGTGAGATGACAATGAACCTTATGGGATTTAGTAAGGATGAAATGATCGATTATAATCATATGACAATATGTGGCGTTGGCACATTCCTTGCCGATGCAGAAGAAAGTAAGGTTCAACTATTTATATAATAGCTGTTTTTACCCCCTATTTTACTCATCGAGGTTTGAGCATCGATTAAAGGATAAGCCATTGCAAAAAAAAATATTTGCCTATGGATAACACTATAAATTTATAAGCAAAACCATTTGACAAACATAATAACAGGCAGATAGCATTAAAACAAAGACGTGCGGTATACTTTAAAAGCGTACAATGAAAAGTTTACAGCATGGAAAGAGCAATATTAAAATCCAATTTTATATGGTTGAAAAATTAATGTTTGCACCTAAAGTAAAGTAATATATACAATAATAGGGATGACACAAAACCATAGACCAACTCACGCATGGGGAATTGTTTGATTTATTTTAGGAATGCTTAGCCTTTTTCTGTTTTTTTCTTCCTTATATAGGGTTTATTCCTTGCAATTGCTGCTGTTGTGTTTTATAAAAAATACAACTCAGATATGAACTCACAGGCATGGCAACCGGTTGTTTAGTTACAGGAATCATTGGAATAATTAAAAATGGAATAATGCTTCTAATTGGAGTAGGCACATTAGCTATGTTTGGCTGAAAAACTTAAACTGCTCCATATAATTCATTATCAAACCATCCGGGTATTTTAGAATCAGCTTTTGACGATATTGGCATTGATTCAGTCCTACTTCTTATGGTTAATCATTAACATAAGTTTGCTGACATGCCAGTTTTTAGTAGTAACTGGTAACATTTCGCTAAAAAACCTCGCACATCAACATTTTCCTATTCAAAAACATGTTAAATATTTTTGAGATTTGTTTTTTTATAGAATTCATAGGTACCTCTTTTTAGTTAAACATATAGCTATTTATTTGTAAAACCCTTTTCTACATTTTCCCGGACACACTTTTTGTAACAGTATCAAAAGAAGCTACTCCCTTTCGGTTTCCCTTAAAATTGTAAATTGGTTTTGAGAAAACACTTTGCAACATGGGTAAAATTAGTAAAATAAAAATCGTCAAACAGCCGAAAGTTTAATTTGACATTTGAGATATTCATGGTTTAAAAAAACAAAACCTACAAAGTCTGAGTAAGCTGGAAATGTTGAGGTAAAGAATGAAAAGAAGAAATTACAAAAGTGGCTTAAATACAGACGTTACAGTGCGAATACCATTAAAGCCTATACAGAAGCTCTTAAAACATTTCTTCAATATTTTAATCATAAAAGAATGCTGAATTCATGTCATAAATGCAACTTTTCTTAACGAGGAGAGGGCAAAATTAAACTTTATCCATCAGGGCAAAGAGAGAAAGAATTTTTTCTTTACTTCAATAAATTCAGTAACCATCTCCTTTGTCTTGAAAAAGTTAATGCTTATCTCCTCTAAAAAAGTTGCATTTATTAGTTGAATTTAATAATCAATTCATCCTGAATTTAATGAAAATGATTTTAAAATCTGTTTGCAGCTATTTGATAAAATAGAAAAATCGACGATGGATAAATGGGAAAAGAATGAGATATTATATTACAATTGGCATGATTCAGAATTATCCGATTAATAAAATACCTACCCCTAGCACATAGTGTCATACGGTACGTAGTGCCCAGTAATGAATCCCGAAGGGATCATGAGCGTTAGCGAATAACCCCCGGTTGAACTAAATTCATTAATCAGAATTTAATTCTATGGGAGTTTGACAGAATTTTGCAACTAAACCTTAAAGTTTTCTTCAGGATTTCTTTGAAGGATGAGAGTTAAATACAGGAAAGATTGACCGGCAAAACTGTTTAATCGCATTGTACCTGATAAAAGGATTGATTAAAATGTGGTTTTCTCTGCTGATTTCAGGAGCTATGGTAATAAAATCCCGGGTCTCTCCAAAGTGGAAGACAAATTTAACTGATCATTATTTTTCAAAGCTGTAAGCATTCATCCCTGTCAAAGCTGGTGAACGGCTTCGGGGAACAAAATATGCAAGTATCAAGCGGCCTTTCTTACACCTATAACACCGGCATATATCAATACCAATGAGACGATTTATCCGTTCAATGTTCGTTTCCACAGGTTTTATTACCATCTTGCTTTTGTCCTTCAGAATGGTACTTCGGAACCGTGAACTGTAAAATCCCGTAATGACGTATTTTGACAAATCCCCTGGGGAGTATATGCAGACAAAACCGTCTCAGGAACTCTTCTCCGGTGAGAGCTGTAGTTTTCTGTTTCCCCTGATCACCGTAGTCTTTAAGTGAAAATAAGACATCATGGTCCCCAATATTAACAATACGGTGCTTTAACAGTGAAGGAGCGGTAAATAGTTCCCTGAGCTCACTACGGTTCAAAATTACAGGAAGGTTCCATTCTTTTTTAAATGATGGTAAACTGATAGCCCGGTTATTATTTCCAATCAGACGAAAATAATAACGGAGTCCGTAAACCATGTGTTTGAAGCTGCTGCGTGAGGGGGATCTTTTATCGATCGCCAGGAAAGTGAGGTATTCCTTCAGTTCATCGTCGGAGATCTGTTCAGGGAAGCATTTAAAATGCAGGCTTATAAGAGCAATTCTTCGAATGTAATTCTCCAATGTACTCCTGCTTTGCCCCTTCAGTGTGACTTGCTGATAAAGAGATTTATAAACTTTCTCAAAGCTTTTAATAGAGATAATCGCTTGTTCAAAGATCGTAGGTTAAGTTCTTTTTTTTCATCATAATATGATTTAAAGTTTAACAGGCATTCAAATTACTAAAAGTTGTAAATTTGCCGAAAGGCCATACCGCTGAGCGGAATTTAGTTCAATACGCGGTATAGCCAATAAGGGTTTGCCTTTGGCGAGCTCCCTTCGGTCGGTTCAGAGGTATGCGAAGGTTTATAGCCCGCTCCAATCCCGATGTATATCGGGATGTAACCTGATAGGAAAACGCCCGAAATCTCTTACTGGCCATATTTTCAAACGTTAGGCTTCATGCAAAAAAAGACATCATAAATTTCATTAATTGTACCATATTTTGTATTTTTGGGACAAATTAAAAAAATATGGGACAAATTGTACCACATTATCAATTAGAAAAACTTCCACCGCCAAGAGAAAAAGTAGAAACTATTGAAATTCTTAGACAGACAAACAAGTCCACTGCTGCACTAGCCGAGTTAAAAGGCATTGCAAAGACAATTCCTAATCAAGCTATGCTAATTAATGCTGTAGTTTTACAGGAAGCAAAAGACAGTTCAGAAATTGAAAATATTATTACAACCCAAGATGAACTATATAAAGCATTGTCTGTGAATAAAACTCATGTTTCACCGGAAACCAAGGAAGTTGTAAATTATCGTAAAGCGATATTTCATGGATATGACCTTGTTAAACGTCAAGGTTTTTTAAAAGTGAATGACATTGTAAGTATTCAACAAAAATTAGTGGATAATACTGCCGGGATTAGAAATACGCCCGGAACTGTATTAAAAAACGACACGACAGGAGAAATTGTTTACACGCCACCGCAGGACAAAACAGAAATACTTGATTTACTAACAAATTTCATTAACCATTTTAATCAACAGAACGATTTGTCTCCATTGATAAACATGGCAATACTGCATTATCAGTTTGAGAGTATTCACCCTTTTTATGATGGAAATGGTAGAACTGGTCGAATTTTAAATATTTTGTACTTGATACTTAACGAATTGATTGATGTTCCGATTTTATATTTAAGTTCATATATAATTGCCAATAAACCAGAATACTATCGATTGTTAAATCAGACTAATCTAACAGGAAAATGGGATGACTGGATTATGTTCATGCTTAAAGCAGTTGAAAGTACTTCTAAAGATACTATTACAAAGATTACGAATATTAAAAATCAACTTGATTCTACAATACTTAAAGTCCAAGAAAAAGCCCCAAAAATATATAGAAAAGAACTTGTTGAATTACTTTTTGAGCAACCGTATTCAAAAATTGAGTTTGTTGTAAATAAATTGGGTGTAGAAAGAAAGGCAGCTTCTCGATATTTAAAAGAACTTGAAGATATAGGAATTGTTGAATCTCAAAAAATAGGCAGAGAGACTTTGTATATAAATAAAGAACTGATTGAAATCCTGAAAAAATAATGCATGAAAGCCTAAAATGCGGTTTACGCCATTTCCGCCTTAGCTTTCTGATAATTTACAAGTTGATAATAATATTTGTAACTTTATCGAGGGACAGTGAAGCGGAAACGGCGTATACTGCCAAACCGTTGAACTAAACCGACGATTG
>DYKN01000015.1:0-42652 GCA_020722575.1 Rikenella microfusus
GATGTTTTACCGTAAATTAATGGAATAAACAGTTCCAGATTAATACTTTACAGAGACAGATCCGGGTGAAGTTTTATTTTATTGTCTGGTTATTATTGTGTTTACAGTCTTACCAGCTTCCACCTGCACCGCCTCCGCCGAAGCTTCCACCTCCGAAGCCTCCGAATCCTCCTCCACCACCTGAAAAGTCTCCCCAACTGCCTCTGTGCGATCCTCTGCCTGACCCCATCATGCCAAGCAATATCCATAAAGGTAAATCATTTCTTCTTCCTGAAAAATGCTGATGATTGGAACGTCCTGAGCTAAAGAGGGAAAAGATGACAACAACAATAATTATGAGAACAACCAGAGGTATAATTTTAAGATCTCCCCTGATCTGCCGGTGATATTCATCTGCCGAGAACTCTCCTGAAGCAAGGGCCATCAACACATCTGTTGCCTTATCAAGTCCGCCGTAATAATCTCCCTGTCTGAAAGCAGGGAGTATTTCATTATCAATTATATCAGCACACACCAGATCAGGAATGGCCCCTTCAAGTCCATATCCTGTAGCAATAAAAACTTCACCCTGTGAATATGCAGTTTTTGGTTTTACAAGAATGACTATCCCGTTATCAAATCCCTTCCTGCCAACACCCCATTTTTCTCCTATTCTCTGGGCATAATCAGCCTTATCGTATCCCTTCAGGTCGCTTACTGTCACAATTGCAATCTGGGTTGATGTAGTATCATCGAAATTCACAAGTTTTCTTTCAAGTGAGTTAATTTCCTCCGGTTTAAGCAGTCCTGCAAAATCGTTAACAAGCCGTGGCGGAAAAGGTTTTTCCGGCACATCCTGAGCAAAAAGCAAAACTGTAACAAACAGAAAGTATACAGTTGAAAAAATCTTTTTCTTTAACTTTTCAATCATTTATTCTCTTTTTCGGTAAGTTTCCCGAAGGATAGTTCGTCGCTGAGTTCATTTTTATCATCAGCTTTGTAAGGGAAAAACTGTTTAAGCTGCCGGCCGGCAAGTTTAATCCCTTCTGTAATTCCTTCTGTAAAGAGACCTTCCCTGAAATATTTTGTCATTATTTCTTTCACCTGATTCCAGAAGCCTTCGGGGACCACTTCATTGATACCTTTATCTCCTATTACAGCAAATTTTTTATCTTTCACCGCAAGGTAAAAGAGCACACCATTCCGCTGGCGGGTCTTATCCATATTAAGCTTTTTAAAAATCCAGGCAGCTCTGTCGAGTATATCTTCACGGCAATGGGTTTCAATATGAACCCTTATCTCACCCGATGTATCTTTTTCGGCCTCTTTGATTGCCGCAATAATCTTTTCCTGCTGTTCCCTGGAAAAAAATCTGGAAGCTTTCATCTACTAAAGTTTTAGAACTTTACCTGCGGAGCGTTCTCAGCTCCTTCAGCTGACTTGAAATAACCCTTTTCCCTGAAACCGAACATTCCTGAAATGAAGTTCTGGGGGAATTTTTTGATATATGCATTATAAGTTTGTGCTACTTCGTTATATTTTCTCCTTTCAACAGCAATTCTGTTTTCAGTACCCTCAAGTTCCACCTGAAGGTCTCTGAAATTCTGAGTAGCTTTAATTTGCGGATATTGCTCCACTACAACCATTAGTCTGCTCAATGCTGAGCTAAGTTCACCCTGAGCCTGTTGAAATTGTGCAAGAGCTTCTTCGCTAAGATTAGAGGGGTCAACAGTTATAGAGGTAGCCTTTGAACGAGCTTCAATTACCCGGGTGAGAGTTTGCTGTTCAAAATCTGCCGCACCTTTAACGGTATTTACAAAGTTCGGTATGAGATCCATCCTGCGCTGATATTGCGCTTCAACATTTCCCCACTGAGATGTAACTGACTCGTTCATCGAAACCATTCTGTTATATACATTCACACCCCAGAGTATAAAAATAAGAATAATAAATGCGATCAGACCTCCAAAAATAAGTCCAATTAAGCAACCTTTTTTCATTTCTTAAAAATTAATAAGTCAGAATCAGGCGCAAAAGTACTCAAAAAAACATTGAGATGAAATTTTTTGCTCCGGCTTTCCGGTTAAATTTCTGTCAAAACATAAATAAAACCGGCAAATGACAATTCATAACCGGTGCAAACTATATCCTTGTTGTATATTATTCGAAATTTTATCACCCTTACTCTGGAAACTGGAGTTGAAATTTGACAGAGTTTTTTAAATTTTCAGTATATACCTGAATATCCCCTGACAAATTTCATTCTTCTTACATCTGTCTAGACAGGCATCAATTTCAATACAGGTTATAAAGATTTTAATTTTTATAATTGATAAGAGAAAACCTGTCAAATTTTCCGCTGATTACTTCTCTTACGGCATTCAGATAGCTGAAGCCCCAGCGCATATCAGGTTCGAGGTAGCTACCTTCAACCCATTCATTCCATGCATTTATAATAATGAGTTTCGGTTGTTCTTTATGACTATCGGCATATTCTTTTGCCCTTATCAGAAAGGCTTTGAAACTTTCGGGAGTATTATTTAGATGGACTACCCTTTCTTTCCCATACGACGGATAACGTGGTGTATTATCCCATCCCACTGAAACAACGGGGAAATAAGGAATTTTCAGTAGTGAATCCCATCTCTCCTGCAGTTTCATGTATTTTTCGCCCCATTTGACATAGTCCTCATCAATCCCGGCACCAGTCCAGTTATATGTTGTATAGCTATTAATTCCGAGATATTCGACAATTTCATTTATACTCTTCCCTTCGGCGAATCTGCCGAAACCGGCATTAGGGAAACCGTTTCTTCCCCAACCTATAAGCTGGAGATGCAAACCCGGGAAACCTGCTTTTTTTACTTCATTCCTGAAGTAATCAAGTGCCTCTCTCGTATTCTCCAGTTTGCCAAAGCTTGCCAGAAGGTTACCGGCACTGAAAATTGAAAAAACAGGTTCGCCATTTATTTTAAAATAATTTGGAAGCATAAAATACTGTCGAATAACACGTTCAACTATTTTTTTAAAATTATCCATATCAATTGTTCCATGCCATATAAGAGAATCAGTAGGGTACCGGAAATGATTCCACATATTTCCCGGGACATCATGGTTTGCCCACATAATGTAGAATTTCATTTTGTGGTTATTTTTTGCTTTCAGGAATCCATCATTCAGTGCTTCTTCAAGGAAAGGCTTTCCATCGTACCAGTACCAGTCGTATATAAATACGTTTACCCCGTGAGCAGTTGCCGTTTCAATTTTCATTTCAGCAACTTCAGGATTATCATCGAGAACATATCCCCACAACGGAATCCGTGGCTGATAATGTCCTTCAAACCGGGGAGTGCCTCTTTTAATTATTTCCCATTCACCTGTTCCTTCACTCCATAAATATTCACGGCTCATACTTTCGTCCTGACATGAGGGCCACACATAGGCCGCAACATAATAACCTGAAGTACCTTTCTGATTAGTTCTGGTATTTTCTGAAAAACTGGCAAGGCAGATGATACAAATAGTTAAAAAGGAAATTGAAATAATTTTCATTTTTTAAAATTTTACAAGATTATTTTTTCATAGCCAACTTCAGTAGTTCGGCCACTTCTTTATGCCCGTTATTGGATGCAAAGGTCAGTGCATTGTCGCCATCGACATCTTTTAGTTCGGGATTTGCCTTATATTCAAGTAAAATTTTGACATTTTCCAGTTGTCCTTCAGCGGCAGCGTACATAAGGGCGGTATAATGTTCATCCCTGTCGATAATATCAGGTTCTGCATTGTTATCAAGGAGGAGTTTAACGGCCTGTGGGAAAGGTCCAGAAGATGCCATCATAAGAGCAGTACGACCATAGATATCCTGGAGGTTAACATCTGCACCTTTTGAGATCAGCTTCCTTAAAAGTTCCACATGTCCGTTGAAAGCCGCATACATAAGAGCAGTACGACCTTCGGCATCGCGCTGATCAACCACTGTTCCATTATCAATATATTGCATTACCAGATCCTGCTGCCCGTTTAACGCTGCTTCATAAAATGAAATTATAGGGTTAAACTGACCTGCTTTCTGAGTTGTATTTACAGGAAAGTTTTTGCCAGTATTTGTTTTACCTTTTCCCCCGCAATCAGTAAATACAAAGTTAACCGAAACAATTATTAATAAAAAAACAATGCTCCTCTTATAACTGACATCCAGTTTCATACATTTATAAATTATATCTATTTTCAACTTTCGCCTTTCTCCTTTCTCCTTTCACCTTTATCCTTTCTCCTTTCGCCTTTTTTTTGTGTTTACCCTTCAGACTTTTTATCCTTTTTAAACCTTTTCTGGCATTATATAAGGTTTTCGGTATTCACGTACCAGGAATCTGTCTGCTTCCTTATCGTCGACGAATTTTTCTTTTGCCGGGTCGAAATTAAGTTTTCTTCCTGTGCGGTATGAGATCACCCCCAGATGTCCTATTGAAGCTGAGAGGTGACCTTCGAGTATATCGTTATCAAGGTCTTCTCTTTTTCTACTTCTCACACAATCGATAAAATTTTTCCATCCGTTGCTCAGTTCCTCTTTCGGGAAATCTGAATCTGATTTTGCAGGACCGGGTTCATTCTTAGGCCCAAAATAAGTCTTGTATCCATTGCTGCTGAATGTCATCCAACCCTGGTCGCTATAGAGGAAACAGTCGCCTGAATCGGGTAAACCCTCAGGGTTAGTAGGAAGGCTTCTTACCTCATTCTGGACAATAATTCCATCGTCGTACTCACACACTTCTATCAAAATATTTGGAATTTCCTGGTCGTCGTCACGACAATATTTTCCCCCTGTACAGTGTATTTTAACAGGATGTGTGTTTTTGTTCAATGCCCATCTTATTGTATCCATTCTGTATATTCCATTGTTTCCGAACTCTGTGGTACTTGTATCCCAGAACCAGTGCCAGTTATAAATATACCTGTTTTCGTTGAAAGGCCGGTATGGTGCTGGACCGAGGAAAAGGTCCCAGTGAACGCCTTCGGGGATCGGGCTGTCGGGCACTTTTTCAATTGAAACACGATACCTGTATGTAATGCCCTTTGCCATATACACTTTCCCCAGTTTCCCGTCGTGCACAAACTTAATACCTTCCTTAACTGCTTTACTGCTCCGGTAACAAATACCCGACTGTACAATCCTGTTATATTTGCGCGCTGCTTCGACCATTTTCCTCCCTTCAGAAACGTTGTAACTTACAGGTTTCTCAACATAAACATCCTTTCCGGCCTGACATGCCCATACGGTCATCAGTGCATGCCAGTGATCGGGTGTTGCAATGGATATTACATCAATATCCTTATCCTCAAGCACTTTTCTGTAGTCGAATTCAGTTTTTGGTTTAGCCCCGAAAAGTCTTTCCACAGTGGCAACCATCCCCGGGAACAATCTTTCATCAACATCACAAATAGTCGTTACTGCGACATTTGGTATTTCGGCATAGGTATTGACATGGACGATACCGCGTCCGTTAATCATTCCCCTGACATTTTTACGCTGACCGCTGATACCAATAACGGCAATATTTATTCTTTCATTCGGACTGTCGGAGATCATATTCCGAAGATACGCAGGAGCTGCAAAAGTTGCACCCATCGTTAGTACTGATTTTTTTATAAATTCTTTCCTTCTCATAACTTGATATTGTTAGTTGCATAATTTTCAATTAACCAAGGCTTTGATTGATATGCTTAATAGTTTTGTACCAGGGTTTTAAAGAGCATCCTGAAGTGCAAGAAATAACCCTTTATAAACCTTCATGAATTCAAGTGGTTCGCAGCTTACCCTCCCTATTTCAGCATTGCAGTAACCTTTATAGCCTGATTCTTTAAGCAGTCTGAAGAATTTCCTGTAGGGATAAGATGGATCGTGAAGGTCATGAATATGTACTCCTCTAATTCTGTCTTTAACAGAATTGAAATTATATTCGAAGCCGTTGCCTTCACCATCGTTAGAATTGCAGTTCCAGTTAACATAAACATAAGGACTGCCGGAATAATCAATGATCTTCTTTATAACAGGAACTGAGGCTGTGCCGTTTCCGTGAATGCAAACTCTGACTTCAACACCGTAATCATTACCGAATTTACCCACTTCAGCCAGAGCTTTACCTATCTGTTCCATGGTTTTTTCGGGAGGCACTCCGGCCGGTAATGCATTGGGAAAAACACGTATTCCGGTTGCTCCCACATCTCTGGCAAGAATAATGTATTCTTTTGTACCTTCAATATTTTTTCGGAGTTCCTCCTGATCGGGTGAATGATACTGAAATGCGCTTGCCAGACTTATTGTTTCAAGTGCAGAATCTTCAAAGCGTTTTTTGACTTCAGCCCTCTTTTCTTTACTAAGAGTAACTTCAACGTCATGAGCATGAGTGGTCCGTAGTTCAACTGAATAATATCCTGCTTCGGTGCAATTTTTGATAATAGTCTCAATATCCCACTTGCTCCCAAGCAGATAAGTCATAAGTCCTATCTTTAGAGGGTTTTTGTTCAGCGCCTGCTGAAACATATCTCCCTCCCCCTGCAGCTGATCCCGGCTCAATCCTGACGAAAAAACTCCAATGCCTGCAAATACTGATGAACAAAAGAATTTTCTTCTTGAAATACCTGTCATTTTTAAATAATTTTAATTAAACATCTGAAAATAAGAAATATGTATAATTTATAATTCGGACGCGAATATTTTCTCCAATTTAAGAATATTTTTCCTGAGTAAAAGATTCTTAACAGTAAAAAATCAGTTCAATTATTGTTCCCGGTTGAGATCACTTTAAAGGTTTCTGTAATAAATTCTCCGGTTATCAGACAGGGCTGGTCTGAAAGGCAGGAAAGTTAATTTCTACTGTAAGGGTGAATTTACGTATCTCAATATTTTCTTAAATTTACGCTCTTAAATAATAATCGATGAGAACTATTGCCATTGTTGCGGGTGGTGATTCCCCTGAACAGGGTGTTTCAATGAAGAGTGCCGATGAAGTTGCTAAAGCTCTTCAGACACATTATGAGACATATATAATAATTATCAAAGGGAGTAACTGGTACTGGGAAGATGAGAGGGGCAGATGTTTCAGTATTGACAAGAATGACTTTACCCTTAATCTTCATGAGAAACGGATCAGGTTTGATGCCGTATTTATTGCAATACACGGAACGCCGGGTGAAAACGGTTTATTACAGGGTTATTTCGACATTCTTGGAATACCCTACACTTCATGTGATGCTTTTTGTTCGGCTCTGACTTTTAATAAAAATGCCTGTAAACTCTTTCTTAAGGAATATGGGATTCCGATGGCTGAATCCATTCTGATTCGAAGGGGAGAAACTGTCAATACCAAAGCATTGCTGTCAAAGATAGGGCTTCCATGTTTTGTCAAACCAAACGACAGTGGATCGAGTTTTGGTGTTTCAAAGGTAAAAAAGGAAGAAGATCTTTTCCCTTCTTTCAATAAAGCTTTTGAAGAAAGCGATGAGGTACTGGTAGAAGCCTTTATGGAAGGTCGAGAGGTTGCCTGTGGTGTGGTTAAAGCTGCCGGGAAAAAAATAGTTCTTCCTATTACAGAGATAATACCGAAAAATGAATTTTTCGATTACGAAGCAAAATATTCTCCTGGAAAATCAGATGAGATTACCCCGGCAAATATTGGAGAGAAGCTCACTGAAGAGATTCAGCATTTAAGTTCACAAATTTATGATCTTCTCGGATGCAAAGGTATTGTCAGGGTTGATTTCATTATTGTAAAGGGTAAGCCACTTTTCCTTGAGATCAATACTGTTCCCGGGATGTCGTCGGAGAGTCTGATACCAAAACAGGCTGCAGCTGCAGGAATATCAACCACCGACCTTTACACAATGGTTATCGAGGATCTGTTCCTGAAGCAGGAATAATAAATGCAGCAATAATTTAAAATATTACTGTTATAACTCTTACTGACCATTCAATTACATAAAGCAGTTTAAAAGCAAGTGGAGGATTAAATGTAATCCTCCGCCTGCTTTTCAGTCATTCTTGAAAACTCTATCCTCATTCACTGCATCACCTGTAGAGTTACTCTCTTGATTTTACGAGAGCGCTGGTTGTTGTAAAATATTTGGTGATCATACCCGGGACTTCCCATTCCGGCATGGAGCCTTCTTTAAGAAAACCGAGATATTTTTCAGTTACCTGAGCAAAATGCTCCTCATGGCCCACTCTGTATTTATCGGGGATATTTATTCTCAGAACATTATTGCCTGTATCATCGAAGGTAAGATTTTCGTAAGGCAATGAGGCAAGTACTGTTTTAAGTCTTGTTGTAAATTCATCCAGAGGAGTCTTAATGTTTTGCACATAAAGAGTCGGAACAAATTTTTCTGCTGCTGTTTGTTTTATAACAAGGTCACATAATGTGCCCCGCATAATGGAGAAATGCGTATCGCCTGCGCCCTCAGGGGCTCTATATTTCCATTCAACAGACACTTTTGCCCATTTACCTTTAAGTTGATAGGTCATTTCTCCATTTGCATAAACATAAAGTTTTCCTTCCTTAACATCTTTTGCAAGGTATTCAGGAAAATCCTGCAAGCCTGTAACGCCTGTAAATTCTTCTTTAGTAAGTATTGTAGGCCAATGTTTTGCAGCGACCATATTTACATCCTCCTTTTTCAGTATCACTTCGGGGAAGCATTCCCATTGAACCAGGTCAACAAGGTGGGTAGTAACATCGACAATACCTTCACCCTGCTGTTCAACGTCAAAAAACCATGCGGGGCGTATAAGCGGACTGCCGGATACTATCTTGGAAAAATGATGCACACTCTCCTTGGTTACTGCCGGTTCATCCAAGGAACCATCAATAAGTTCTCCAAAAATCTCTTTTTTCTGTGAAAGTTCTTTTTGCAGAATTGTTGCAATCTCATACCTCTCAGTCATAATATCGTAAAGTAAAACTCCTTTTTCTTCTGCAATACGGAAAGCTTCCTCAAGTTTCGAAAAATCTTCGGGTGTAATAACCATGGGTTTATCTGCAAGTACATTAAAACCTGCCTTAACTGATTGAAGGATATAATCAGCCTTCTTTTTATTATTACCCGAAAGCACTACCACATTACCGGGTTTTCTGCGTATCATCTCCTCAAAAAAGTCGTCTCCGGTATAAACAATTTCATTCCATCTTGTAGGGTTTTCAGGTCTGGTGTTATATGACCTTATCTTTGCAAGGTGTTGTTCAAGGTCGGGGCCTTCAGGGGCATAAACGTAAACATCGGGGTCAACCTGATCATACATTGTTTTCTGTACCAGAGCTGCATGAAAATGACCCGGGTCAACTGTCATAAGCTTAACCATCTGCATATCTTTTGATTCGCTTTCCTTTGCGATTTTCCTACCACCTTTTCCGCATGAGATAAGAAAAAGGCTGAAAATCATAATCATTGAAAAAATACATTTCATAATTATACGAATAAATTTGTTAAAAATCTTTTATTTTTAGTTAAGTATTTATTTGTTATTTTCCAGAACAGTGTCATAAAAAAAATGGTTCATGGTGTTATTTAACTGTCATCTTTACTACGGGAGGATAGGCAAAATCGGTCCATATTCTTTCTGAGACATTCCTGTCAACGCGGCCATCATAAATAAGCAATCTGTACTTAAGTCGGTATGTATTACCTGGTACGAGTATCCATTCTTTATGACGAATAGGGCAAAATTCGAAATATACATCTCCCCTGCCGTTCATGTCAACCGGCCATACTCTCATTGGTTCGGGGTGTTCTCTATTTGAAGGGTGTGAAAAAAAGACTATTCCTGATTCACTTTTCCCTTCAAAAGCACCACCTACATCAGCCCACCTTGCCCTTGTACCATCAGCATCAACTCTTGTCTTACCCTCTGAAGTTATTACCCAGCTGTTCTTGTTATTCCATTCTGCAGTAGCCCTGAAACCTATCCCACCTCCATATCTGTAAGCCTCAAGTACAACTGCAGTGTCAGTTGCCACAGAAAGATAGGAGGTTATGTCAACAAGCCAGGCCTTTCCGCCATCTAACGGGTCAACATTCCATAACCTTACGTCAAAAACTTCATTAAATGTAATTTCTTCAGGTCTTTTGCCCTGAAAGTCAATATGTTCGTGGCGGACATTAAATCCTCCGAAGACAGGACCGGATGTAGTTGAATTTATTCCTGCGTATCTCACCGTACCCTGATGCGAATAAAGATTCCAGAAATCGGTGACATGGTCTCTTATTCGCACCCGTGTCCATGGATTCCATATACCAAAGTGATGATAATGGTCGGGGGGGCTGATACGAGTAAGGATATTCCCCGAAGGAGAATAGACGGGGTGAATGAACCCGTTACGTTTATACATTGTATCAACCCCTACGGGGGGATAGACTATCTTCACAGCATAATCAAGTACAGGTTTACCATCTTTCGCCAGGCGAATTATATCCTGGTTTGTGCTTATGCTAACAACCGGCTGATATTCTTCTTTCGTTTCCTGATAAAGGACATATTCCCTTTTTGACCCGGGAGCAGTTATTCCGCTAAGAATCCACCATAGTCTTGGGATATATCCTTCCTCAATCTGTGAGGCGACAGGGATAAGTTTTCCCTTGATAGATTCATAAAGCCTGAGGGTAAGAGTATCGGTAATATTAATCCCTGAAAGATCAAGGTTTACAGGGGTGTTTACCCTTAAATATTTTCCGGCTTCGACGGTTATACTGGCAAGTTCTTTCTTTTGAGACAGAGCACTGAAAAACAGAAACATGCCAATAATAATCGAAAAAAATCTTTTCATTTTCTTATTATTTTAAGTTTCTAACTGCTTTGATAAAAGCTGTAATATTTTCATTTCTTACACCCTGAGGCATTCCTCCACCAACCGACCAGATTATTCTGCTGAAGTTATCAATTTCAGAAGCTGCTTTTTTTACTGCATCAGTCACTTCAGCCGGGGTGCCGGCAGCCATGACGTCGCGTGGCGGGATGTTTCCCATCAGAACAACATCTTCGCCGGCAAGGCTTCTTATTTCACCAAGAGAATGTTCAAAGGAGAAATTGAACAGATTGACATTTACTTCTTTCAGGTATTTTGCAGTAATAAGTCCCTGGGCATCATTATGCAAGAATCGCACCTTAGCTTCGAAAACTGAAAAAATCTTTCTTAAAAAGGGGATCGCGAATTCATTAAACTCGTAATCTCCCACAAAACCCAGCAGGTCGTCGAGAATGAATATGCCATCGATAGTTGGAAAACATTCTTTCTGATAGCTGATCCATCTGCATATAAAATCAGTTATTTTTTCAATGAGTTGTTTTGATTCAACGGGGTACATGGCAAGGGCCATCATGAATTCAGTTGTACCCATCAGGAAGCTTGCAATATTAAGAGGTCCCCGTGATATTGCGAATTTTATTTCGTGACCGGCTTCCTTAATGGCAATTTCATTCTCCTTCAGACGTGAGATAACAAAAGGGAGGAGCCCGTCGGATGTAACATCGGGGTCGGGCAGAATATTGATATCTTCAATGTTACGGATGATTTTTTCTGCGTGTGGCAGGCTTTGTTCGAGCCATTTCATTCTTGCACCAAAAGCAGAAGGTTCGGTGCACATTCCAAATTCCGACCAGAAGCCAGGAATGAACCAGACATCGGGGAACAGGTTTATTGCCTTCAGGTTTGACTCGAGCCAGTGTTTTTCAGAGGAATAATACTGAATGTTAGTAATTCCGTACCAGCCCGGTATCCAGGGGCTGTCGATAATGAATCCCACCGGCTGGTAGCCTAAATTCTTGCCATCGATAACCATAAGAAGGTCATTCCATTGTTTTGCTGTCATAGATTCAGTGGTTTTATGATATTCTGTCGGTAATTATCGATAGGGTCGCAGGTGCACACGAGGTTTCTGTCGCCATAAGCATCGTCGATTCTGCTAACGGAAGGCCAGAATTTGTTTTCGTAAAGCCATTTTGCAGAAAATGCAGCTCTGGTGCGCGAATAGCTGTGTGTCCATTCATCTGATGCAACAATTTTTTCGGTATGAGGAGCATTATGAAGGACGTTATCTTCTCTGTCAGCTTTTCCTTCAGCAACTTCCTTTATTTCATCCCATATTGACTTCATTGCAGCGATAAATCGGTTCAATTCCTGAAAGGGTTCTGATTCGGTGGGTTCAACCATTAATGTTCCATGAACCGGGAAAGAAAGCGTTGGGGCATGAAATCCATAATCCATAAGGCGTTTGGCAATATCGAGTTCTGAAATACCTGCTTCATTTTTGAATTTACGGCAATCGAGAATCATTTCATGGGCAACCATTCCGTTTTTTCCTGTATAAAGTATTTTGAAATAATCTTTAAGTGAGGCTGCGATATAGTTAGCATTAAGAATTGAAAATTTCGTTGCTTCAGCAAGTCCGTCAGCACCCATCATTTTGATATAGGCATGTGATATTGTCAGTATATGGGCAGAGCCGTAAGGAGCTGATGCCACGGCGGGAATACCTTCTGCACCACCTGTTTTTACTACTGTATGGGAAGGCAGGAACCGGGCGAGTTTCTCGTTCACCAGCACAGGACCCATTCCGGGTCCTCCCCCACCATGGGGTATTGCAAAGGTTTTATGCAGATTAAGATGACATACATCAGCACCAATAGCTCCCGGACTTGTAAATCCGACCTGTGCGTTCATGTTTGCTCCGTCGAGATAAACAAGGCCACCATTCTGATGAACGATATCAACAATCTCGGCAATAGCCTCTTCAAATACGCCATGTGTCGAAGGATATGTAACCATAATGCATGACAGGTTCGCACTGTTTTCAACAGCTTTTCTGCGAAGGTCGTCAACGCTTATGTTTCCGTTTTCATCGCATTCAACAATAACCACCTTCATCCCAGCCATAGCAGCACTTGCAGGGTTAGTCCCATGAGCTGAAGCCGGTATAAGAACCACGTTACGGTGTTTCTCACCCCTGCTGATATGATACTTTCTTATAAGAAGCATTCCGGTATATTCACCCGCTGCACCTGAATTGGGCATAAAGGTAATAGCGCTTAATCCCGTTATTTCTTTCAGTGCATCTCCCAGTTCTTCCATAAGCAAATGGTATCCCTCAGCCTGATCGTCAGGAACAAAAGGATGTATACCGGCAAATTCAGGCCAGCTCATTGCAAACATTGCAGTGGCAGGATTTAGCTTCATTGTGCAGGAACCCAGTGGAATCATTCCGTTTGTTAACGAGAAATCCTTCCTCTCCAGCATTTTTATGTAACGCATCATAGCTGTCTCGCTATGATAATTGTTAAATACTGATTCTTTTAAGAATTCCGAATGTCTGATAAATTTCTTGTTTATTGTATTGAAGCTGCTTAGTTTACCTGCCTCAGGCGCTTTTCTACCTGCAACCCCTGCGAATATTGCAGCTATTTTATTTATCTCTTCCAGAGTAGTAATCTCATCAGTACTGATTGAGACGGTATTGTCTCCGGGGTACCAGAAATTGAATCCATTGTTTAATGCAGCCTTTTTGATATCTTCCTCGGTTATTCCATCGGGGAGTATAACTTTTATGGTATCAAAAAACTGTTGGTTTGCAATTTCAAATCCGGCCTCTTTAAGTAAACCAGCAAGAGTACAGGCGGTTCTATGTATATGTGTTGAAATGGCTTTCAGTCCTTCAGGTCCATGATACTGGGCATACATACCCGACATAATTGCAAGGAGAGCCTGAGCTGTGCATATGTTTGAGGTTGCTCTTTCCCTTTTGATATGCTGTTCGCGGGTTTGCAATGCCATACGCAATGCAGGATTACCCTGCCGGTCAATAGATATGCCTATTATCCTGCCCGGCATATTACGTTTGAGATCTCCTCTGGCGGCGAAATATCCTGCATGAGGGCCACCGTAACTCATTGGCAGCCCAAACCGTTGTGTTGAACCAACGACAATGTCGGCACCCCATTCACCCGGCGGGACAAGAATAGATAGGCTCATCAGATCAGCTACAACACAAAGAAGCATGCCTGCTGAATGCAGTTTATTTGCAAATTCACTGTAATCCCTTATTTCTCCTGAAGCTGACGGATATTGAACTATCGCACCAAAGAAGCCATCTCCAGAATCAAACTCAGCATAATTACCTTTGACAAGTTCTATTCCCAGAGGCTCTGACCGTGCCCGAAGTACATCAAGCGTTTGAAGAAAAATATCGCTATCGGCAAAAAATTTGTTTTTACCAGCCTTAATAGCTTCTTTCGACCGTGAATTAAACATCATAATCATTGCTTCGGCAGCAGCCGTGCCCTCATCGAGCAAGGAAGCATTGGCAACAGGCAGACCTGTAAGCTCAGTAATTACAGTCTGAAAATTCAACAACGCCTCAAGCCTTCCCTGAGAAATTTCAGCTTGATAGGGTGTATATGAAGTATACCACGAAGGGTTTTCGAGAACATTACGTATTATAACCGAAGGCATTGCAACACCATAATAACCCTGACCAATAAAGGATCTGTACTGTTTGTTTTTCTTTCCGAGCTCTTTAATGTGATTCAGATATTCTGTTTCACTCATTGCCGGCGGAAGTTCAAGGGGTCTTTTAAGCCTTATAGAAGCTGGAATGGTCTTATCAATAAGCTCATCAAGCGTCGAAACACCAATTGCCTTAAGCATTAAATCCACTTCATCCTTACGTGGTCCTATATGACGTTCTGAAAATCTATAATTACTCATATTATAATATTAATTTCCAATAAGTTTAATAAAAAACTTTCAAAATAGCAATCTTGCTAAAATAGTAAAAGATATTTATTTAAAACATAATAAATGTTTTATTGGAGCCATGGATTGTGTTTAAGTTCTTTCCCAACAGTTGTGGCAGGCCCATGTCCGGAATAAATAACTGTAGAAGGTGGAAGTGTCAGTATTTTATCCTTTATGCTTGTCAGGAGAGTATTGTGGTTGCCGCCCGGCAAGTCAGTACGGCCAATACCTCCTGCAAAGATTACATCTCCGGTAAAGATACATGACTCCTGTTCGCAATAGTATGCAAGACTTCCTGATGTATGTCCTGGTACAAAAAGTGCTTTCAAAGTTATTTCTCCGAATTTAACTATATCACCATCCGACAGGTAACCTTCAGGTTCAGGAGGAGGATCAATTGAAAATCCAAGAAAATCTGCATAAGCAGGAGCATTAATCAGGTTATCCTTCTCTTTCTCATTGCAAAATGTTCGCAGGTTATATTTTTCAAGCATAAATTTGTTTCCGAAGATATGATCGAGATGGCAGTGAGTATTAAGAAGAAGAACCGGTTTAAGTTTCTTTAATTCAATAAATCTTGTAAGTCTTGCGAACTCCTTCTCATCATAGCAACCACAGTCAATAATGGCGCAATCATCAGTTTTACAGGCTGCTATATAAGTATTCACCGCTATCGGAGAAAAAACAAGTCTGAATACTTCCATAAATTTTTTATGATTAATTAACTGTACCTTTAAGCATTGGGACAAAAACAAAAGTGCCGTGCGAGGAATAATTGTATGTATCAGAGCCTGAACGTTCAACGAGTGTCATTATCTGAACATCCCCTTCTCCGAGAGGTGCAACAAGCCTGCCTCCAGTTTTAAGCTGTTTAAGAAGTGTTTCCGATATTTCTGGTATAGCGGCTGTGATGATTATACCGTCATAGGGTCCATATTCCGGTTTGCCTAAATATCCATCCCCAAAGAAAAAATGAATGTTATATCCCAGTGTAGCTATAGTTTGCTGAGATTTTATAAAAAGTTCCTTGCAGCGTTCAATGGTATATACTTTTGCACCCATTTCGGCAAGTATGGCTGCCTGGTAACCTGAACCGGTTCCGATTTCAAGTATTTTATGCCTCTTTTTTACTTTCAGCAGGCTGGTCATGAAAGCAACGGTATAGGGTTGTGAAATTGTCTGTCCTGCTGCAATAGGAAATGCTTTATCGGTATATGCATGATGCATAAAGGCCGGATCCATGAAAATATGACGTGGCACTGTATTGATAGCCCTCAGCACCTCTTCATCTGTTATACCTTTCTGCCTCAGGCTATTAACAAGCTTATCCCTCATACCTCTGGCCTCAAACGGATCTGTCATGCATTATCATTTAAAAACGGTCAAATTTAAAAAATTTGTAAAAGGAACATTAATTTAAAGTAATTATTATAATGTTTGTAACTCTTTTTACCATTTAGTAATTTTAAGTAATGAAGAACGTTTTGTATTTATGAACAGAACAAGGCTCGCGCTGATATATCTTTTCTTTGATCTGATTGGTTCAGCTGCGGCATGGATATTTTTCTGCCGGGCTGCCGGAATTTGTTCAACAATTGAATACCAATCAAACGAGCAGTTTAAGGATTTCTTCACAAAAAGCTCTGTAATTATATCCTTAGGCTGGGTGCTTATTTACTTTATTACCGGCTTTTACTCTGTTTCTTTAAAGAGGTCGCGCCTCCAGGAGTTTTTTTATTCTGTTACCGCAACAATTTTCGGAGTCGTGCTCATCTTTTTGATTCTGGTATCAAATAACTTTATCCCGGTTAATCAGAATGCCCTGAATCTGGTTTTTATTCTGGCTGGCTACCAGTTTCTTTTTACTTACCCTCCCCGTATTACAATAACTTCTTTTACTGCCCACAGAGTTCATAAAGGATTGATTGGTTACAGAACACTCATCATTGGTTCAAACAGCAAGGCCTACGACATTTATAGAAAAATAAAAGAAGAAAAGATACCCGGCGGTAATATTCTTACCGGTTATGTTAAGATTAACGGTGGGCATGAACCAGAATGGAACCTTAAATGCCTTGGTCATGCCGACAGGATTATTGATGTAATAAATAAATACAAAATTGAGGAAGTGATAGTTGCAACAGAAGATGATGAGTTTGAAAGTATGTTGAATATAATTGGTAATCTTCAGCTTACGGATGTTACTATCAAGGCTATACCATCTCTAAAAGACCTGTTGACCGGTAAGATTGAGCATACTTCCATTTACGGAACCCCTCTGCTGGAGATTCCAAACCGCACAATTACTCCCACACAGGCAATAATAAAACAGTTATTTGATTATTTGGGATCCATTATTTTAATTATTTTGCTTATTCCATTATCGGCAATACTTATAATTGCAATAAAACTTACCGATGGTGGTCCGGTTTTTTACAGACAGGAAAGAATAGGACGTAACGGCAAGCCTTTTAAAATATTCAAGTTCCGCTCTATGTTCCTTGATGCTGAAAAAGAGGGGCCTAAACTGTCTGGCAGAAATGACCCCAGAATTACACCCGTTGGCCGTTTTATGAGAAAACACCGACTCGATGAGATACCTAACCTTATTAATGTACTGAAAGGCGAAATGTCTTTCGTGGGTCCCAGACCTGAAAGAAAATACTATATAGACCAGATTGTCCAGAAAGCTCCTCACTTTCTAAGGCTTTTAAAAGTCAAACCCGGAATCACTTCATGGGGCCAGGTAAAATACGGCTACGCATCAACTGTTGACCAGATGATTGAAAGACTTGAATACGATCTGGTATATATTGACAACATGAACCTGCTTGTGGATTTCAAAATAATTATCTATACAATTATCATCATCATAGAAGGAAAAGGGATGTGACAAGGCAGATGTCGAAGCAATAGCGGAGATACCGGGTGGTGAGAGTGGGAGTGGGAGTGAGAGTGGGAGTGGGAGTGAGAGTGAGAGTGAGAGTGAGAATGAGAGTGGGAGTGGGAGTGAGAGTGGGAGTGGGAGTGAGAGTGAGAGTGAGAGTGAGAATGAGAGTGAGAGTGGGAGTGAGAGTGAGAGTGGGAGTGAGAATGAGAGTGAGAGTGAGAGTGGGAGTGGGAGTGGGAGTGAGAGTGAGAATGAGAGTGAGTGTGGAATAAAAATAAAGAAGTTAAACGTTAGGATTAAAATCCAGGGATTTGTAGAGAGAATGCAGTGAAAAATTCAAGTATTGGAAAGAATGGTTTAAAGTAAAATTTTTAATATAGGCTTATAGATTGGGCCTGAGGGCTGAAGAATGCTTTCGAAATAAATAAGTTCGTTTATTTCAACCCTCTGAAATTCAACATTTTTATATTTATCCAGAATCTTTCCAAGATTATCCGTTCTGGTTAGAATTTTGACTCTTCCGAGTGTAAGATGCGGAATAAACGCCCTTTCTTCAAGATGTACATTAAGATTCTCGAGCATTGCCTTAATTTTAGATTGGAGAATTATAAGAGAGTCAGCATTTTTAATTCCAGCCCAGATAACCTTTGGCCGATGAAGAGACGGGAAAACCCCAAGTTCTGATACGTCAAATTCCACTTTCCCCGAGCCTGCACAGGTTAATTCAAGTTCATGTTCAGTATTTACGACAAGATCTTCATCAGTATCTCCAAGAAATGCCAGTGTGATATGCATTATATCAGGCTCAATCCATTTAACCGAACGGGGAGGCAAACCAGCCTTCAAATCAGAAACGGCCTCCAAAAGTTTTTTGCCAGGAATAAATTTTACCGCAATAAATGTCCTTTTCATCTATCTGCAGGATTATTAATCCAAATATAATCCATAATCTCCGGAAATATTAAACATAATCAGTGAATAAAATCCTGATTAAAGAAAAATTTTCCAACATTTGCATTTTTACTGATCATTAAAAAAAAAATGAACTTTAATTTTTACAGTTTTTGCCTTATTCTGATATATTCATTTGCCGTTCTGGTTTTCGTAATTTTATTTTTTATACCGGCGCCATATGGTAAGTTCATGCGAAGCGGTTGGGGATCAACAATCAGGGCTTCAACAGCATGGATGATCATGGAGTTCCCATCACTTGCACTCATGATTTATTTCTTTCTTTCGGCTGAAAACAAAAATCCGGTACATTATATTTTTCTCCTGTCATGGCTTGCTCATTATTCATACCGAACATTTCTTTACCCTTTTATGCAGTCGGGGAAGAAAAAACCATATCCGGTTTCACTGGTAATTATGGCGTTCATCTTTAACTGCCTTAATAGTTTTTCAAATGGGTATGGTGTTTTCCATTTATATAATTATACATCTGACTGGCTATTATCATGGCAGTTTTTAACCGGTTTGATAATTTTTATTTTAGGTTTTTTAATAAATAAAATTGCTGACAGGTACCTTATGAGGCTGAAGAATGGTAATTCAGAAGGGTATGTTATTCCTTCAGGCTGGCTTTTCAATTATGTGTCATCACCTCATTACCTGGGAGAAATAATTGAATGGAGCGGATGGGCAATGATGACATTCTCCCTTTCGGGATTGGCATTTGCTGTGTTTACATTCGCCAATCTTTTCCCAAGAGCAATTGCTTCTCACAAATGGTACAGGAAAAATTTCCCTGATTATCCGGAAGAGAGAAAAGCAATCATACCTTTTATTATCTGATATTTATTCAATCGGTTTTTACGGAATATTTACATTGAATTGTGACAAACTGTAATTAAATTTATGACTAAAAACGTGAAAATGTTAATTGAGGAACTGAAATATTCAGATACTTATAGTTCTCCACCTCAAAAACATGGTTTTTATAACTGGTTTCTGAGAGACAACTGGCTATATTTTATAGTAAGTTTTGCCCGCATTGTTCTCAGGACGCGACGAGAAGCCAGAGAGAAGAGATACGGTTATCCGGAATGGATTTATTCCTCACAGGAAATATTAAGACTGCTTGAAAAAATCGGAGGTCATTTTGAAATTGAGGGAATACATAATATATATCGCACCGGCGACCCTGTTGTATTTGTAAGCAATCATATGAGCACTCTCGAGACCATGATATTTCCAGGGCTTATTGCTCCGCACCGTAAAGTCACTTTTGTAGTGAAGGAAAGTCTTGTGAAGAACTATTTTTTTCGCGATGTGATGCGCTCAAGGGATCCGATTGTGGTGGGCAGAACAGATCCCCGGAAAGATTTCGAAACAGTGATGAGAGAAGGTCCACTTCTTCTTGAAAAAGGCATTTCAATCATTATTTTCCCTCAGAGCACACGAAGCGAACATTTCATTCCTTCTGAATTCAATTCACTTGGAGTAAAACTTGCCCGAAAAGCTGGCGTAAATGTAGTCCCTGTAGCAATTAAGACCGATTTCTGGGGAAATGGAAAAATAATTAAGGAATTTGGCAAAATCGATCACAGAAAAATTATACATATGAAATTCGGGGAACCATTTTCCGTAAAAGGAAGCGGAAAAGAAGAAAACCAATCAATTATCAAATTTATACAGAATCATCTCCAGAAATGGTCGGAAGAGACACTCAAATTGCATGAACACAATTGAAAGATAAAAAATTTATTTTTTTAAGTGTAAAATGAACAATTATATTATTTCTTTTTTAGATTTGTTCAAAAAATGATTAAGATGTAGTTTTAAATAAACCATAATAATTGAAATATATATTATTAATTCATTAAAGATTTAATTATGGCAACATTAGACTGGATTGCTTTATTAATTTTCTGTTTAGGACTTATAGGAATCATTGTCTGGGTAATAAAACAGAAGGATGAGACCTCGACTGATTATTTTCTTGCCGGCCGTGATGCCACATGGATTGCAATAGGCGCATCCATCTTTGCCTCCAACATTGGTTCAGAACATCTTGTTGGTCTGGCAGGTGCTGGAGCCTCAAGCGGTATGGCAATGGCTCACTGGGAAATGCATGCATGGCTGATACTTATTCTGGGATGGGTGTTTGTACCATTTTACTCTCGCAGTAAAGTGTTTACTATCCCTGAGTTTCTTGAAAAACGCTACAACAGGGGAGCAAGATCCTTTCTTTCAATAATTTCGATGGTAAGCTATGTGCTCACCAAGGTGGCGGTTACAGTATATGCAGGAGGCATCGTATTCAAACAGGTATTCGGTATTGAAACAATGTTTGGTATTGATTTCTTCTGGATAAGTGCAGTAGGGCTCGTGGTTCTCACAGGAATTTATACTGTGCTGGGAGGCATGAAAGCTGTTCTTTACACTTCCTTACTTCAGACACCTGTTCTGCTCCTTGGCTCAATTGCTGTTCTGATAATCGGGCTAATAAAAGTTGGAGGCTGGTCAGAAGTAATGGAAATATGCCGCGCCGTACCTGTAAACGCCTATGGTGATACAATGGTTAATCTCATAAGGTCACACAACGATCCAGAATTTCCCTGGACAGGCGTTATTCTTGGTTCTGCAATAATTGGCTTCTGGTACTGGTGTACAGATCAGTATATTGTGCAGAGAGTTCTTTCAGCAAAGAACCAGAAAGAAGCAAGGCGTGGATCAATTTTTGCCGGATATTTGAAGCTAACCCCTGTTTTTATTTTTCTGATACCGGGTATGATTGCCTATGCAATGAATCAGAAAGGATTAATCCATCTTCCAAGCTCCGATGCTGCATTTGCAGTTATGGTAAAAGAACTTCTGCCAATTGGATTTAAAGGCCTGGTCGTAGGTGGTCTTCTTGCGGCTTTAATGAGCTCACTGGCATCGTTGTTTAATTCCACAGCTACACTGTTCACTGTTGACTTCTACAAACACTTCCGACCCCAGGCAAGCGAACTGGAACTTGTCAGAGTCGGAAGGTTAGCTACAGTCACAATAGTAATTCTCGGTATCCTGTGGATTCCTGTTATGAGAGGGCTCGGCAAAGTCCTGTATGCATACCTGCAGGATGTTCAGTCACTACTGGCACCAGGCATTGCCGCTGTCTTCCTCCTTGGAATTGCCTCAAAACGAACTACTTCAAAAGCTGGCTACATCGGACTCGTTACCGGTTTTGTACTGGGAATGACACGTCTGGGTTTAAATATATTCAAAAGCCATCTCAATCCCGATACTCTTATCTATAAGATCTTTGTGGCACCCAACTGGCTGCATTATGAAGTAATACTATTCTTTGTCATTATTGCCCTGATGATTGTAGTAAGCATGGTAACTCCTAAACCTGATCCGGTTGCAATCAAAGGTCTCTACTTTGGATCGGCATCACCCGAAGAAAAGGCTGAAACACGTGCAAGCTGGAACAAATGGGATGTAATTAATACCATTGTAATAATCGGCGTTATTGTTGCATTCTATATCTATTTCTGGTAAATTAAAACTTCATTTTAGCCCACTATGGAAGACCTTAAAAGATTTGAAGCATGGTTTGTAACAGGTAGTCAGCATCTGTACGGACCTGAAACACTTAAACAGGTTGAACAGGATTCAAAGCAGATAGCCTCAGAGCTTGATCATTCATCCGAAATACCAGTCAGGATTGTTTTTAAGCCTGTTCTCACAACCCCCGACTCAATTTTTGAGATTTGTTCAGAAGCCAATAACACAAAAGAATGCATCGGCCTTATTACCTGGATGCATACCTTTTCTCCTGCCAAAATGTGGATAAAAGGACTTTCCGCCCTCAATAAGCCTTTCCTTCACCTTCACACCCAGCTCAACAGGGATATTCCATGGAAGACTATTGATATGGATTTTATGAATCTGAATCAATCGGCACATGGCGACAGGGAATTTGGCTTCATTGCAACCAGGATGAGACTTGAGAGAAAAGTAGTTGTCGGACATTACCGCGATCCAGAAGTTATTCATAAAATTGCGGTGTGGCTTAGAGCTGCACTGGCATATGCCGATGCCAGAAACATGAAAGTTGCACGTTTTGGTGATAACATGCGTGATGTAGCAGTTACCGAAGGAAATAAGGTGAGCGCACAGATAAAACTGGGTTACTCAGTTTACGGCTACGGCGTTGGCGACCTTGTTAAATACGTCAATGCAGCAACAGAAAATGAAATAAAGCAAAAAATTACCGAATACGGTGAAGAATATAAACTCACAAAGGATATCTTATCTTCTGAAACACTTTTTGAAGCAGCAAGAATAGAAGTCGGACTTGAGAATTTTCTGATCAATGGTAATTTTAAGGCTTTCACAACTACCTTTGAGGATCTGCATGGTTTAAAACAGCTTCCGGGCCTGGCGGTTCAGAGACTGATGTCAAAAGGTTACGGCTTCGGTGCGGAGGGTGACTGGAAAACTGCCGCCCTTGTACGTTCAATGAAAGTTATGTCGTCAGGACTTAAAGGCGGTACATCATTCATGGAAGATTATACATACCACTTTCACCCCGATGGAATGAAAGTACTGGGTGCACACATGCTCGAGATATGCCCGTCGATTGCAAATGAAAAACCGGCAATTGAGATTCATCCACTCTCAATTGGAGGTAAAGCCGACCCCGCCAGACTGGTATTCAGCGCCAAAACAGGGAAAGCTATAAATGTATCATTAATCGATCTTGGCAATCGGTTCAGGATGATTGTGAATGAGGTTGAATCGGTTGAATGTCCTGATATGCCACATCTGCCCGTTGCAAGAGTCCTCTGGAAACCATTGCCTGACCTAAAAACGGCAGCAGCCGCATGGATATATGCCGGAGGAGCCCACCACACAGGATTCAGCCTTGATCTCACCCCGGAATATATGCAGGATTTCGCCTCAATGTGCGGCATAGAGTTTCTGCACATTGGAAAAGACCTCTGCCTCGAAGAATTCAAAAGAATCCTTCAATGGAACGAAGCTTATTATCACCTTAAAGAAGGATTTGATTAATATTGCTTCATTCATAACAAAAACCTGATTATCACTATCGAATCTGCAATGAAAATTTACGCAAATGCACCGAAACATCTTGTTGCAGTTGATTGCATCATTTTCGGATACGACATTCATGATAAAGAACTGAAACTTTTACTAATAAAAAGAGGTTTTGAACCGGCAAAAGGTAAATGGTCACTTGCTGGAGGCTTTGTAAGAGAGAACGAAAGCCTCGACCAGGCGGCAAGCAGAATACTTTTAAATCTTACCGGTCTGAAAAATGTCTATATGAAACAGAATTATACTTACGGGGATGTCGACCGGGATCCAGGTGCAAGAGTTATCTCAACTTCCTATTATGCCCTGATCAAAATTCAAAATATTGATCAGCATCTTGCCGAAATAAACGGAGCCCATTGGAGACCGATTTCCAGACTTCCCGAACTTATCTTCGATCACTCTCAAATGGTTGAACGCGCATTGGCAGAACTTAAAAATCAAATAAAAATTAAACCCGTAGGCTTCGAACTACTGCCAGAAAACTTTACCCTTGTACAGCTTCAGGAGCTCTACGAAGCCATCTGCCAGAGAAAAATTGACAAAAGAAACTTCAGAAGGAAAATTCTTTCAATGAACCTTCTCGAAAAACTTAATGAAAAAGAAAAGCTAACATCCCGTAAGGGTGCGTGGTATTACAAGTTCAATCTGGAAAAGTATCAGTCTTTTACCAGAAACGGATTTTATTTTAATCTGAATGTTTGATTTATTTAATAGACTGTTTTAGTAAAATTTAAATTTTAACGACATGCTTGATGAAATAAGGGAATCGGTTTTCAGAGCAAATCTTGATCTTGTCAAACACGGACTGGTTGTCCACAGCTGGGGTAATGTAAGTGGTCGCGATCCGGAAACCGGCTATATTGTTATCAAACCATCAGGTATCAGTTATGAAAAACTGAGAGCTGATGATATGGTGGTTGTGGATCTTTCAGGCAAGATAATCGAGGGAAAGCTGAATCCGTCAACCGATACTCCTACCCACCTCCTTCTTTACCGCACATGGCCAGGGATTGGTGGAATTGTTCATACTCATTCAACCTGTGCAACTGCATGGGCACAGGCTGGTAGAAATATCCCGGCACTGGGGACCACACATGCCGATACATTTTACGGAGAAATTCCCTGCACCCGTAAACTTAAAGCCGCTGAAGTAAAATCCGATTATGAAGTAAACACCGGCAGAGTTATTATTGAACGTCTAAGCAATATGGATCCCCTTCATATGCCATCTGTTCTCGTTTATGGACATGGACCCTTTAGCTGGGGAACAACTCCTGAGCAAGCGGTCTACAATGCGGTAACTCTTGAAGAGGTAGCCAGAATGGCACTTTATACAATTCTCCTTGGAAAAGACAAACCGGTTGAAAAGTATCTACTCGATAAACATTTTCAAAGAAAACACGGCAAAAAAGCCTACTACGGACAGAGCAAAAATTAAGATTAATATGGCAGATAAATATGTCATCGGACTTGATTACGGAACCGACTCAGTTCGGACAGTTGTAGTTAACGCAACAAATGGCGAAACAGTAGGTACCTCAGTTTTTGAGTATCCCCGCTGGAAAAAGGGACTCTATTGCAATCCAGCAATAAACCAGTTCCGCCAGCACCCGCTCGACTATATCGAGGGAATGGAAGCTTCTGTAAGAGAAGCACTTCGAGGCTTGCCACGAAAAGTAATTGACAACATCAAAGGTATTACCGTTGATACGACTGGTTCCACACCCGTTGCAGTCGACAGACATGGAATGCCCCTTTCTCTCTCAAAAGAATTTGAAAATGATCCTGATGCCATGTTCATCCTCTGGAAAGATCATACTGCAGTAAATGAAGCGGCAGAAATTAACAGGGTGGCAAAAACATGGGGTGGTGAAGATTATACAAAATTTGAGGGCGGAGTATATTCATCGGAATGGTTCTGGGCCAAAATTCTTCATACGCTCCGCCGTAATAAAAGAGTAAGAGAACATGCATGGTCGTGGGTGGAACATTGCGACTGGATTCCTGCCCTTCTAACAGGTGAAACGGATCCTCTCAGGATAAAGAGAAGTCGCTGTGCTGCAGGGCATAAAGCAATGTGGCATGCCGACTTCGGAGGGCTTCCTCCAGAAGAATTCCTTGTTAAAATCGATCCCCTGCTCAAAGGAGTGAGGCAACGGCTCTATACAGATACATACACTTGCGATGTTCCTGCAGGTAACCTCTCAGAGGAATGGGCTCAAAAGCTTGGCCTTACTACAAAAGTCAGGGTAGGCACTGGCGCTTTCGATGCCCACCTCGGAGCAGTCGGAGGTGAGATTAAACCATATGTCCTCGTAAAAGTAATGGGCACTTCAACTTGCGATATGCTTATCGCACCCATTGAAGAAACTGGAAACAAACTGGTTAAAGGCATCTGCGGACAGGTAGATGGATCAATAGTCCCAGAATTTCTCGGACTCGAAGCAGGTCAATCAGCCTTCGGTGATGTGTACGCATGGTTCAGTAATCTGCTTTCCTGGCCCATTGGAGAAATTGTTGCAAAACTCCCGGGAATCGACGAAAAAACAAAAGAAACCTTAATAAATGAAGTTGCCAGCAATACAATTCCTTTACTCAGCCGGCAAGCTGAGACCCTTGATGATGAAAACACAGCTCTCATAGCACTCGACTGGCTGAACGGACGACGTACACCATTTGCAAACCAGGAACTCAAAGGTGCAATAGCCGGAATTACCTTAGGATCAAGTGCACCCGGTATATTCAAAGCCCTTGTAGAAGCAACTGCTTTCGGAGCAAAAATGATAAACGATCGGTTTATAGAAGAAGGTGTTCCTATTAATAGCGTTATAGCTATCGGTGGAGTAGCAAAGAAAAATCCTTATGTCATGCAGGTAGTGGCCGATGTACTTAATGTACCCATCAAAGTAGCACGGTCAGAACAAACAGTAGCTCTGGGCGCGGCAATGGCCGCGGCAGTAGTGGCAAAAATACACCCCGATATACCTGCCGCCCAGAAAGCTATGGGAGGAGGATTCGAAAAAGAATATAAACCCCATCCTCAACGAGCTGAAAAATATAAAACCCTCTACGAAAAATATAAAAAATTCGGATCATTCATTGAAAATGAACTCAAATAAATTAATGTATAAACTAATCTTTTAGTTAATATTACATTCTGGACAATTTCCTTTCCGGGTCTGAAAAATAGAGAAAAAAGAATTAAGTAAAGACCTGAGAAAACTATTCAAGAAGGAAAAAACAGGAATGTAAAAAATGATATAAATGGCTTTATAATGAATTGATTAACATATCCTGAACTTAATTATTTTTGATATGAAAAGATTTTTAATGTTTTGCATCATTCCGTGCCTTATGGCTTTAATGCAAATAAATGGCCAGACCACAGGGAACAATTACGTCAATCAGTTTGTTATCATCGCAAATAATCCAGGGCCGGTAATATCAAAAGATATTTATGGTCATTTCTCCGAACATCTCGGAACCTGTATTTACGGCGGTATCTGGGTTGGTCCCAATTCAAAGATTCCGAACACCTATGGTATCAGAAACGATGTTCTTTTTGCACTTCGTGAAATCAGGGTTCCGACCCTGCGATGGCCGGGAGGATGTTTTGCCGACACCTACCACTGGCGCGACGGGATAGGACCACAGAACAAAAGGGCGTCAATAATAAATGTCCACTGGGGAGGTGTCACAGAAGATAACTCATTTGGAACCCATGAATTTATGAAACTTATTGAACTGCTTGGATGCGATGCATATATAAACGGGAATCTGGGTTCAGGTACGGTACAGGAAATGGCCGAATGGGTGGAATATCTTACAAACGATTCCGAAAGTCCTGTTACAAGACTGCGTAAAGAAAATGGTCAGGATACTCCATGGAAAGTAAGATACTGGGCAATAGGTAATGAAAACTGGGGCTGCGGTGGCAATATGACCGATGAATATTATGCCGGAATAATGAGGCAATATTCAACCTACCTCAGAAATTACGGCAATAACCGGCTTTACCGTATTGCCTGCGGACCTTACGGAGATAATTTCCAGTGGACTGAAACACTTATGAAGGATGCCTCAACAAGAGACTTGTTCCAGGGAATATCAATTCATTACTATTCAGTGGTTGATGGCTGGAACTACAAAGGCTCCGCAACGAAATTCGATGAAAGGGAATGGTTCGAAACATTCAGGCTTAACTACGATATTGAAAGAATAATTATCGGACATAAAAATATAATGGACTGTTACGACCCTGATAAAACAAAAGGTCTGGTTATAGATGAATGGGGCAACTGGTTTGTGGTCGAACCGGGAACAAACCCCGGATTCCTTTATCAGCAAAATACATTGCGCGATGCAATTACTGCTGCTATTCATCTTAATATATTTAATCGCCATGCCGATAGAATTAAAATGGCAAACCTGGCTCAAATGGTTAATGTCCTGCAGTCGGTAATTCTTACAAAAGACGACAAAATGATACTCACTCCAACATATTATGTATTCAAAATGTTCCGCGACCACCAGAATGCACGTCTGCTTACCACCGATCTCAAGTGCGAAGATTATATATTTGGTGATAAAAAGATTCCTGCAATATCGGCATCAGCTTCAATTTCAAATGAGGGAAAAATACTGATAACACTTGCCAACCTTAACCCCGGTAAAGATATCGTAATTTCATGCCCTGTTATTGGATTCACAATAAAGAATATTAATGGCCAGATACTTACTGCAGAACAAATGAACGCACACAATACATTTGAAAATCCTGATAATGTTAAAACAATAGAATTTAAGGGATTTAAGGTGAAAGATGATATTATCACCGTTACTTTGCCGTCAAAATCGGTAGTAGCTCTTGAGTTAAGATAGAATTTACATGAAAAGGCATATCAATATAATTCCACTTCTTGTTGTTTTGATAACAGCCGGTTGCTCTGAGAACAAAACAGGAGATTATCCGATAAGGCCTGTGGCATTCACTTCGGTTAAGCTTGATGATGATTTCTGGGCTCCCAGGATCAGGAAGAATGCTGAAGTTACCATTCCAATAGCATTTGGCTATTGTGAATCAACAGGAAGGATAAAGAACTTTGAAATTGCAGGCGGCCTCGATACTGGAATATTCCAGACAATTTATCCTTTCGACGATTCAGATGTTTACAAAATCATTGAAGGGGCATCATTCTCCCTGCAGACTTTTCCTGATCCGGAGCTTGAAGCTTATCTTGACACTCTCATCTGGAAGATTGGCCTGGCACAGGAAGATGACGGCTACCTCTATACCAACCGTACTATTGCAGAAATGCACGGTGGCAAAGGTTTGCACGAATGGGCAAGTCCCCGACGCTGGGAACTCGATTCAGTGCTGAGCCATGAACTTTACAACTCAGGGCACCTCTATGAAGCTGCCGTTGCCCACTATCAGGCAACGGGGAAAAGAACCCTCCTCGATATCGCTCTTAAATCAGCTGATCTCGTCTGTAAAGATTTCGGCCCTGATAAAATGAAAGTCTTCCCGGGTCACCAGGTAATTGAAATGGGCCTGGCAAAACTATACCGCGTAACCGGTGAAAAAAAATACCTTGACCTTGCAAAATTTTTTCTCGACATCCGGGGGCCAAATGGTCGGGAATATAATCAATCGCATCTCCTGCCGGTTGATCAAACTGAAGCAGTAGGACATGCTGTAAGGGCCACTTATATGTATTCAGGTATGGCCGATATTGCCGCACTGATGAACAATCACAAATACCTCGATGCCATAAACAGTATATGGGAAGACCTTGTTTATAAAAAAATGTATATTACCGGAGGAATAGGAGCAACAGGAGGAAATGAAGGATTCGCCCAACCATATTTTCTTCCTAACCTGACCGCCTATTGTGAAACCTGTGCTTCTATTGGTAATATATTCTTCAACCACAGGCTCTTCCTGTTCACGGGTGATGCAAAATATTACGATATTATTGAAAAAACATTATATAATTCAATGCTTTCCGGTATATCATTATCAGGCGACAGGTTCTTTTATCCAAATCCTCTTGAATCAGACGGGCGACACAAGCGTCAGGCATGGTTTGGTTGTGCCTGCTGCCCGTCGAATATTGCCAGATTTATTCCGGCTATACCCGGATACATCTATGCAGTAACCTCAAAAGAGCTTTTCGTTAACCTCTACATCTCAGGCAAAGCAAATATCAGCCATGGTAAAACCAAAGTTACAATTGAACAAAAAACTGGCTATCCATGGAACGGTAATATAGAAATAACAATTAATCCCGACAGAGTGAAAAAATTTGCCGTTAAACTCAGGATACCTAATTGGGCACGCAATGAGGCAATTCCGGGAAACCTTTACAACTTCACCGCTCATCATGATGAAAATTTAAAAATTGCTCTCAATGGCCATCAAATTTCACCCTTTATCGAAAAAGGTTATGCGATAATAAAAAGGAAATGGGAAAAGGGGGATAAAATAAATCTTGAATTACCTATGCCCGTGAGATTTGTAACAGCTGATGAAAGAGTAAAGGATGATGCTGGAAAGATTGCCGTACAAAGAGGTCCGTTTATTTATTGTGCTGAGTGGCCCGATAATAATACGGGCAATATTCTGAACCTGATTGTTGATACAGCCGCACAGGTAAATACCGGATTCAGCAAGGACCTTCTTGGCGGAGTACAGGTTATTACCTTTACAGGACGACAATCTTTTAAATCCGATGAGGGAATTACAGAACTCGCTTATCCAGAAAGAGTAACTCTTATCCCCTACCCTTACTGGAACAACCGTGGTCCGGGACAGATGATGGTATGGCTTCCTGTAAATATTGAAGCAGCAAATCCGTTCCCAAAAACCAATACAACAGAAAATCAAAATAAAAACAACCCATAAAATTATCAGATATATGAAAAAATCAGTTTTTTCACTAACCGTACTTGCCATAATCCTTATAATTTTGAATTCATGTAATTCTAAAAAAGGGAGTTCTGGTGTGCAAACAGAAACCCAGGGTACCTACAAGGACAAGGAAGTGATTCTGTTTACCCTTACCAACAATAATGGTAACGTCCTCAAACTATCAAGCTTTGGTGCAAGGATAGTATGGATTGAAGTTCCTAACCGGGAAGGTAAAAAGGACAATGTTACATTCGGATTCGACACATTTGAGGGTATGATTAACGGTGACCCATATTTTGGCGCAGTGGTGGGAAGATATGCCAACAGAATTGCCAGAGGCAGGTTTACCCTCGATAGCGTTGAATATATTCTCACCCTCAACAATGGTCCCAACAGTCTTCATGGCGGACCTGGCGGATGGCATAGCGTGGTGTGGGATGGCGAGGTTGTAAAAAATTCGGAATACCCTTCAGTTAAGTTCACATACCATAGTCCTGATATGGAAGAAGGATATCCGGGTAATATGCATGTTGAAACAGTTTATACATGGACAGATAACAATGAAATTATTATTGATTACCGTTGTACCACTGATAAAAAGAGTGTTCTGAACATAACCAATCATGCATATTTTAACCTTCACGGTGCAGGTATTGGCGACATACTCGACCATGAACTTGTTATTAAAGCCTCCCGATTCATCGCAGTTGATTCAACATTGATACCAACGGGAGAGCTGCGGCCGGTAACAGGCACTCCTTTCGATTTCACAACTCCTCATACTGTAGGAGAAAGAATTAACGAACCTTACGACCAGTTGATCCTCGGAAAAGGTTATGATCACTCTTTTGTGCTTGATAATGTAGATGAAGTTGATGCTACAGTATATGATCCGGTAACCGGAAGGTTTATGGAAGTTATAACTGACCAGCCTGGTGTACAGTTCTACTGTGGCAACTTTCTTAACGGAAGCAGAATAGGTTACGGTGGCAGGCCATATACTTACAGATCGGGGCTCTGCCTTGAAACGGGTCATTTCCCCGATAGCCCGAATCATCCTGATTTTCCCTCAACAGTTTTAAATCTAGGAGATACTTTTACATCAAGGACTATTTACAGGTTCTCGGTGAAGTAGGTTTAGGGTGTGACCACCACCTCCTGCATTGGCGGGACAGGCTCTCCTTGTCTAAGGAGGGCAAACCATAATTATATAAAACTTTCTCCTCTTCTCTGAGGAGGAGTACTCCTCGCGTAGCGCGGGGGTAGGTGGTGACCATCCCGTCCCGAATGACTATAGTTCGGGTCACCTTTCTACAACGTTTTGAAAACAAGAAACATATTTTCAAGCCTTTACTCTTAGGTGGAAACGGGAAAGGGAATGTATCATTGTAAATTCCAAATAATAATAACGGTTGAACGAGGATGTTCAGCCCAACTTTTTCATATAAAAAAAGGGACGTTATTTTTTACGTCCCTTTTTAATATTAGTTGGTAAGATTTAACTATTTGCCGTATGCCGGATCTTGCTGCAGTACTCCTTTCTGGATGTCGAGCTGATCCTGTGGTAATGGCCAGTATTCATCTCTTCCAGGCTCGAAGACTGCGCCTGTCAAAAAGCCTCTCACCCTTACATCACGGGCTACATAATCATTAAGAACCTGACTGATGATACCCCAGCGCCTCAGGTCGAAGAAACGGTGACCTTCGGTTGCAAACTCAAGCCTGATCTCTTCCCTTACTGCCAGTCGGGCGTTTTCCTGCGTATCGAAAGGATATTGACCTGACTCATCAGGATAAGGCTCAACCTTGTAATTTGCTGCCGGTGCATTCCAGTCCACTGTCGGACTGGTAAGAAGGTTCTTGTAGGTTGTACATAGACCTTTAATGGGTGTTGTACTCTTTGCCCTGTTCCTTATCATGTTAACAAGCTGGCGTGCATAATCCAGCTGCCCGTCTTCCACAGCGCACTCTGCCCTCCATAGTATAATATGGCTGAGACGGTATAATCTAAAATTCAGTCCGTTATAGAAGCCTGTTCCATAAGAGTTAAGACTCTGCTCCGAAGCTGCCTGCATAAACTTCTTGGTATAGAATGGACCACCGTTGTTCGGGTTTCTTACCCACGGTTCCCCGGGATGAATACCCCATCCTTTGAAATCGACACCACGGCGTGCTATTGTATAATCAACACGCGGGTCAAGCAGGTGGTCAGTCGGATGAAATTCATCACTTCCTTTAAACTTGATATCGTTTGCAAGTGAATCGCGGAGTGCAGGATCGAGAACGGGCAGGCCGTTGGCATCAACCTGAAATGCCTCGAAGAGGCTCTGCGACGGTTGATAGAAACCCCAACCTCCACATGATGCAGCACCCTTCTGGTGCTTGACGGCACCTGCAAGAAGCATTGAAGAATGGCCTGTAGAAGTTGTTGCACATTGAAGTTCAAATATCGACTCAGAATTATTTTCATGAGTCATATCGAAGTTCCAGCCATACTCACTTACCAGACTGAATGCACCGCTGTTAAGAATATCATCAAGAAGTGGTTTTGCAAGTGAAAGCTCATTCTGATACATATGCGCCTGAGCTTTTATAGCCTCGGCAGCATACTTATGTATGCGACCCTTCTGGCCTTTGGGTCTTGTGGTGGGCAGATTATCGATTGCCCATTGCAAATCAGCTTCAATTTCATCCCAGCAGGGAGAAGTGTTTGGCACTTCTTCAGGCTTAATATCTCCAAGTTCTTCCTGTGTTTTTATGTAAGGAATGTTTTTAAAGATTTTATTTGCCTGGAAATGGAACCATGCTCTTAGAGCCTTTGCCTCACCCTCTATTTCCTTTGCCCTTGCATCAGGTACAGGTGTGGGACCTTGCTGTGTTAACTTCAGATATTCAAGCACCAGGTTGCAACAAGCAACGCCATTATAGCAGTCTCTCCATCTTTCACGCATATATGGATTCGAAGGTAGACATTCCCACCTTTCAACGTCGTTGTAAGTCGACTGGTCTCCAGGTTCGGTGCCCTTATAGCAGTCGTCTGAAGCACCACTGCCATATGTCCAATCAGTACCCATTGCTGAGCCAAAAATTGACCTCCCTTTTGTTGCCTCATAAGCAGCCGTTAATAAATATTCAACTCCGTCGGGTGTTGTAAGACTTGGACCTGCCAGAACACCGTAAGGCTTTTTGGTAAGAAACTCTTCACTGCATGAAAATGTGACCAGCAAAGCAGTGATGACCATTATAGCTGTAAGTAAACTTTTAATTCTTTTCATAGCTATTTTTTTAATAGTTAAAACATTATAAACCAAAGCGTATACCGAAAATGAACTGTTTCGGTGTTGGCCATGCACCTGCATCAATGCCCATATTAATACCCATGGTTGAAATTTCAGGATCAAGCCCTGAGTATTTGGTTATGGTAAACAGGTTCGTACCCTGGAAATAGACCTCAAGGCTGTTGAATTTATTCTTCAGGAGTCTGTTCAGGTCATAACCTACTCTGAGAGACCTCATACGCAGGTATGAGCCGTCCTCAAGAAAATAGGTTGAGGGTTCTTGATGCCTTGTGTCATTAGAGAAGATTATAGGCATTTTAGCTTTACTGTTATCTCCATTCAGGTAGGGACTACCCCATGATTCATACAGCCTCATTTTTGACTTACCTGACGGGAACTGGGTGAAATCGATAAAACGTCTCACATAGTTTATTATTTCGTTCCCGTAAGAAGCATAAAAATTGGCATTCACATAAAATCCTTTGTATTCGAGATCAAGTGTTAAACCTGCAGTGAAATCAGGATGCGGGCTACCGATATATGTTCTATCGTTCGAATCAATATATCCGTTACCATCAACATCCTTGTATTTAAAGCTGCCCGGAGCATTATAAGTTCCTGTTTCACCAAATGCTTTTGGCCATGAATCAACTTCATTCTGATCAAGAAATATCCCTTCACAGACATATCCAAAGAATTCAGGGAATGCTCTGCCTGACTGAGTTCTGGTGTAAATTTTCTGACGGAAGTAGCCTCCCTGATAGAAATCGGATGCAATATCGGTCAATCTGACTACTTCATTCTTATAGGTTGAGAACACAAGGTCGGCATTGTATTTCAAGTCACCATTAAGAGCAGTGTTTGAATATCCAAGTTGAATATCCAGACCAATATTCTTCATTTCGCCTATGTTGATTGAAGGAGCAGATACATTACCTCTAACAAGTGGTATCTGTTTAGGGTACAGCATATCTTTAGTATTTTTCTGCCATAAATCAATAGTAGCTGTAAGGTTCTTCATCAGTGTTGCATCAATACCAATGTTTGCTGTAGATGATGTTTCCCATTTTACCTTGGTATTTCCCAATGCTGAAAGATAAAATCCGGTAGCTCCGAGAGATGTGTTGGAACCGTCAAATGGGTAAGGCCCATAAACTGTATATGAGATGCTTGTAGCAAACTGTGTATAGCTGTTATAATTACCCATGCGGTCGTTTCCCACTACTCCATAACCAGCACGTAATTTAAGATCAGTAAGCCAGCTGGATGTTGCAGCCATAAAGCTTTCCTGTGAAATTCTCCATCCAAGTGATACGGCCGGGAAGAGACCATATTTCTTTTCGCCAAACCTTGATGAACCATCGCGGCGAACCACTCCCTCCAGCAGATATTTGTCGGCATACGAATAGTTCACACGTCCAAATATAGAGAACATGCTGTTTTCACCATAAGGGGCACCGCTGTTAGTTATATCCCTTATACCTGTATTGAGTGTCATATAATCAAGGTCCTTTATTGCGAACTGGTTCCTGGAGGCAGAGAATGAAATACCCTCGTTGTCGTAAGCCTCCGTACCGACAATTGCCTTAAAATTGTGCTGACCTGTTACAATAGAGTATTCTGCTGTATTGGTCCATGTCCAGTTAGCCCCGGTACCTGCAGAATAACCAAGATAATCGTACGTGCCTCTTTCAGCATGAGATACATGAACAAAATCTATGTTTTTACTGAAATACGAGTTGTAATTGACCCCAATACGCGACTGCAACGACAATCCTTTCAAGATATTAAGCCTGACAAAGAAATTGCCACTTAAATATAAACGCTTGGTGTTGTCATACTGATTCTTATCAAGCAGGAATATCGGATTTCTGGCGTTACCAAGGTCACCTGCTCTTGTGCCTGCATAGGTTGTTCCGGAAATGTCAAATACAGGTATGATTGGCGGCATTCTGTAACACCACGATACTATTGAGCCTTCCGAGTTATCACTTCCTGTATAACCATAATTGTATGAGTAATTTCCTCCAAGGTTTGCCCCCATATCTAACCATTTAGCCACACTCGAGGTAATATTTGTTCTGAAATTGATTCTCTCGTAGCCTGTATATTTGAATATACCGTCATCATTGAGGTAGCCAACCATGAAAGCATAAGTGGTATTTGCCGAGCCTCCTGCAATATCAATCTGGAGGTCTCTGTACATACCGTTCCTTGTAGCTTCTTTAAACCAGTCGGTGCCAATCTTATTGGCTTTTGTAATCAGGTAAGTATCGTCACCATCCTCCCATGACAATTTATTGTCATACAGGTTGGGGTCGGCAGCGGGATCACCCTCCTTGGCACCTGCCGGGAAAATATAGTCGGGAATTACAGGGGTTGCGCCGGTTCCATATTGTTTATGGTTCGGTGGCACACCGGCATTTGCAAACTCCAGCCAGAGCATTTCTCCGTATTCCTGCGTGTTTAAAAGGTCATAAAACTTTGTGCTTCTTGTTATTCCCTGCATGTAATTCACATTGAATGAAACCTTCTGGTTTTTACGTCCTGATTTGGTTGTAACAAGTACCACACCATTAGCAGCTCTTGCACCGTAGATTGACATTGCTGCAGCATCCTTCAAAATTGTAATTGATTCGATATCATTGGGTGCATAGGTTCCTCCAGGCACTCCATCAACCACATAGAGCGGGCTTGCATCATTAATTGTGGTCATACCACGTATTCTGATGTTTGCTCCGGCACCGGGTGTGTGAGCATTGAAGATAGTCACACCTGCAACCTTACCCTGCAATCGTTGAATGGCACTTGCTGATGTCTGTGTGGCAAGTGATGCAGCATTGACTGTTGAAACAGCACCGGTAAGAGTCTTTCTGGCCTGGGTGGAATACCCCACAACGACCACCTCTTCAAGAGCTGATACTGCTTCAACCATAACAACATCAATAATGTTAAGGGCACCAACAGGTTTCTCCTGAGTGACGAATCCCACAAAGGAATAGACCAGTACTGCCTCCGGTCCGGCAACATTTATCTGATACCGTCCGTCCGCATCGGAAATTGCACCATTTGTTGTGCCTTTTTCAATGATGTTTACGCCTGGCAGGGGATTCCCTGCAGCATCAGTAACCCTGCCTGTGACTCTTTTCTGTTGCAATTCGTAACCAAAGCTGTTTTCATCAGCAGGTGATGGAAAAGCAAAAACCGGCTGAATCATTGCAACCACAAAAAGAAAAGTCACAAATCTTAAGGCAATCTCATTCCTGAGAATCGCCTTAACATTGAAAATCCGCAATACTTTTTTTGTCATACTCATTAAAATTAAAGATTGCTTAAATTTATTAGTTATTAAAAAACATAATTCTCCCTGAAATCCACCAAAAAAAGATACAGGGAATAGCATTTAAAAAGAAACTAGAAGAAAAATAGTACGGCTGATAAAAACGCCGTAATCGAATCTGGTTCGTTTTCATCCATAGGCATTCGGTTTAAAGGTTAGTATTAAGGGTCATTTCCAGTATATGGCAATACTGAAGTAAGACAAAATTATAATGATTTTTTTTTTAAAAAAAAATCTTTTTAACTTTTTTTTATAAAATGGTAATAAAACCAGTATGACTTACCAAATTCGCTCTGCATATTTTCTTTTCTCAGGGCATTTTTCCTCTTCAGTGAGGAATATGCCGAAACATATTGTTTGAAACGTTCCTTTGTTCCGGCACTTATTATAAATCCAGCCAGATCAGGCATCTTACCCGTACTGTTGTAATAAATCATTACTGCCTCTTCAATATGAACCGGTATCCGTGAGTAACCAAGTTTCTTCATAACCGGAATGTTCGTTACTGCTGTCTCAACATCTCTGGACAGGAGGAGCCATGCCATCAGGTATTCAAAAGCTGCCTTGTTGAGTGAATTAACCTCCACCAGCAATGGCAGGTTTTCGTGTGGTGATTCCAGATAAATAAAAAAGTTTTCCTCCGGAATAATCTCAACCTTATTACCAAGAACCGGATGATTCTTCAGTGCCGTCGTATCATAAAGCAGACTTTCATAATTCATTGCCCATTTTCTGTAATTCAAAGTCCTTTTTAAAATTTTCGTGTACTTTTCTGCCATCCTGTATTTCCTGTTAATCAAGTTGGTTCTCACCAGCATTTTAATATTCTGAGGACGGCAGCCATAAACAACCATTTCCTCGTAAACCCATCTGTGCGCTTCATTTATAAGCCCCACCGCATAAAATGCCAGAGCACCCCACTGTAGATGCTCATCATCCCACGGGAGAAATAACGATTTAACACCAAAATCCTGCGGGATAGAAAACATCCTGTCACATAACTGACCCGATTCTGAAAGTGCTACATTGTAAAAATATTGCCCGATCAAATTCCTTGCAGGATTTTTTTCAAAATAATCCACTGCTTCTTCCCATTTCTCATCGAAAACAAGCCTTTCCATATTTATCACCCTCTCAACATCAGGATTATATCCGCTTTTAAGGATATAACCTGTCAGTATAAAGAAAATAACAATAACTGCTACACGTAGTAGAAAATTATTTTTTCTGACTTGTTTACTTATACCTGATAAATATGTAATTAAAGGTATTGATATCAAATATGCTGTTAATATAACTGTAAGATACCTGTGGGTGGAATTTGCAACCGAAGGATAAGGGAAAATAATCAAATCTTTTGAGGGTTGCAGAAATACGAATCTGGCTGAAAAATAATATGTAAGCAACGTAACAGCCAGAATAAATAATGAAAAAATCAGTTTATCCTTCCCTTTAAAATATATAATGGTATAAATCAGAAATAAAACAGAAAAAACAAAAGCATAAAAGCCTGTTACATAGTAGAACAAAGGGAAACAAGATAAAATTAGCAGTCGATAGATTCTACCTGAAGGTAGAATTGCAAGCAGGAAATAGAGAACAACAAACAGGTATCCCAGGTTATAAGTCATTGAATGGTAATAATGTGACTGCATCAGCAGAAGCAGGAAGGAAGGAATCAGAGCAGTAATAGGGGAGAATATATTCTTTCCGTTAAGCCTGCGGCTTACAAAGTAGATGACAACACTATTGAGTACAAGGACCAGAGACAGAACTGCAGAACCTATCAAATTATTGTAATAGAATTGTGTCAGAAATTTTCCTGCAAGGTCGAGAATTCCTCCGGGTTTTAAAAAGAATCCCCTGAGAAAATCAGAAAGATAAACAAACAGATATTGCTGTTCTTGAAAAAAAATTATATAGTCAGAAATCAGGAAAAACCCAAAAGAAAACAGGAAGAACAACAGGAAATAAACCCACATCTCTATCTTTTGCATGTTACCAGATAATAAAAATCTTTGTTTCATATCGAAAAACTGCACTTCATTTTTAAATCACTCATGTATTATCCTTTCTCCGGGTCTATTTATTCTTATCGCTTTTTGCTTTTCCCATTCAGGTAGTGAATCGGCAATGTTTTTTGCAACAGCTTTAACCGGTTCTTGTCTGGCTGACGCTTCAAATTTTCTCGATCCAATAGTTATTCTGCCTTTAACCGGTTCAGGCAGGTTAAATGAACCGAGCATGTATCTGTAGCGATCAGGATCTTTCTGAGGCAAAACAAAAGGTTTTCCTGTTTTGCCTGTTGAATCAATATATGCAAAGAAGGTTCTTGTGCTCCTTCCGTCGAGTCTTTTACTGCTGAAAAGAAGCCATCTGCCATTCGATGAGAACTCATGCCAGCTTTCGGTATCGTCACTATTGATGTCCATCCTTTCCGTTTTTCCTGTCTGAAGATTCATGATATACAGGTCTGCTTCCCGGTGCCAGTTTGGAAATGTGCCATAATCAGCCAGAGTAAAGACGATGTATTTGTTGTCGGGAGATATGCGCGGAAAAGATACACTTTTGCCTGAAGAGGCTGCCTCATAAACCATTTCTGTCTCTCCATGATTTCCTGTTACGGAATCAAATGGGACACGCACAAGGCTGTATTTGACAAGTTCCATTTTTCCCGGGTCACGCCAAGGTTCCTCGATGTTTTGCAAAGCTCTGCAAAAGTACAGATAACGGCCATCCTGTGACCATCCCGGAAAGGTTTTGAGATATCTGGTACTATCGGAATCTCTCACCATTGAAACAGTGTTTTTTTCAAGATCATAAACGATAATATCCGAAACCAGATCGAAAACTTCAATATCCTTTGATGAATGTGCATAAAATGTTTGTCTCACCTGGTTTGATGAGAAAGCAATATATCTTCCCGAAGGATGCCAGGAGGGATAGGTTGCCCCACCCGGCATCTGGTCAGTTTTAATGTCCCTCCTCGATAGAAAACGGTCGGTGTAGATGTATGTCCCCCCTTTTGAGCCTCTTACATGAAGCATGAACCTGTCAGGCCTGTTATTATTGAAAGCATGACAGTTTATGCAATTCATGTCAAGTATTTTATTGACCACAACCGGCCTTTCCCTGAAATTTTCAACACATCTCTGGGTAATCTTAAGGTCCGACCAGCAATAATAACCGGGATAAATTTCCCTGTATACCAGATATGGATCAACCGGTTCACTCGCAACTATAAAATAAAATGGATCAAATGCACTGTATCCTGAGGCAGTTTCACCTTTAGCATATATCGTAACTTTAATTCGTTGCTCCCTGCTTTTCTCCAAAAGCTTTCTCCATTTTCTTTGAGGAAAAATTATTTTGCCATTATTCGAACGTACTTTTATTCTGCCACTTCCTTCTTCCTGCTCAGCTACCGCAATAAATGAAATGCCTTCTTCCATGATCCTGAAATTCATCGGAGCAATATTTGGAGGTATTGTAACATTTATATAATCCGGCTCAATGGAAGGATACGAAGCGGCATATTGTATTTTACTTTCAGATATACCGGAACATCCAGCAAAAATGACAAATATTGAAACTATTGCGACTCTCCCAAAGAGAGTCGACCATGAATTTAAGCGGATTGATAAAATTACTCCTGGCACTTTTTTATTTCTAATGTTATAAAGTTATCATATTTATTTAAATGAAATTCACTGGTGCAACCATAAAACGATCATAATAAACATGCTTCCTTTCAGAAACGGAACTGAAGTCTTGCAGTAAAAGTGTCGTCTTTCAGATCTTTCAAATAACCGGGTATTAAGGTCTTTTCATTTACTGGATGATCATAATAAAGAATCAGTTTCACATAATTGTTCAGGTAATAAATATATCCTGCACCCCATGTATCATATCTGATATCAGCCGGGCTGAAACCGGATGAAGTTTGTATATCTTCTGATATTATTTTATTATTCGGATCGTAAAAATCGTATTTAAGAACGACCTTGTGCTTTTCTGAGAACGAATGGATCAGGTAGAAATAACCCCCTTTGAAGTTCCTGACAAATATTGCATCGGACTGCCCTGATCCATTTAAAGGAGGTGTTCCCGGTGTTTCTGAACTGTTGTATGTGGCCGACTGGGTGCCTGTAATAAATTCACCTCTTATTTCAGAACTACCTGCAAAATTTTTGAAAACGATCTGCAAATCGGCACCATAATAAATTCTTGGTGAAATTTTTCCTATATTCATCAATGAACTATCGGAGGTAGCCACAAAAATGTTGTCATTATTCCGGATTGTTCTGAAAAAAATACCTGAATTGTTCCTGAAGCCACCCTTAAGATAAGATATGCCGCCGGAAAGGAACACTCTGTCGTTCAAGCTGATTCTTTTGATCGAAGCATGGGCTATAATATCTTTGAAGGAATCAAATTCATATGGACCGGTAAGTCCCTGTCCGTTAAAAATTCCAGCATCGAGTTTCAGAGGATATATTCTTCTTTTTCTGTCCTGCGGTTCAAATGAAATCATTACGCCGATGTCTTTTTCGATTTTCATAAGGATCTGGGACATTCTTCCGCGCTCGGGACTCTCCCTCAGTGATGAGTAATAATTAAGCTCATAACCGAATGGCCTGTTAAAAATTCCTGCAGTAATAACAAAGTAATTCCATTTGTTTTCATAAATCCTGCCAAATATATCCCTGATGGAGACCCCTTTCTCGGTTCCGCTAAATTGCATTACAAAATAATATTTATTATAACCGCTGTTGGTTTTATTTTCATAATCTAATCTGAACATCCCCCTGCGTATCATAAAACGATTGTTGGATGACTTTGCAAAATCACCACCATTATAACACTCTATTCCTTCAGATGCCGCATGCTGATATTGGGTTTGCACATACCCGTTAAAAGACAGATTGCTGAACTTGCTTCTCATTAAATAAAGTTCCCTGACAAAAGATGTATCCTGAAGCCAGAGCGGTTCAATTTGTGGATAAACGATTGAAGTTATTATGACAAAAACTGCAGACAACAAAAGTTTTTTCATTTTCATCAAAATATCTTTTGAAAACTTTTTCAAAACTAAAAAAACATAACAAAATTCCATCCTTTGAATGAAAATGGCATAGCTTTTATTTAATTATCGGGAAGTGGAACCAGGAGCGTAACAATCTTTCATCATGTGTTCTTAGATACACCTTCAGGTTTAATGCAAAATAAGGAATAACCGAAATAAAATAAACATTATCTGACAATTAATAAAAAGTATTTACCATTTTCTGAAACAAGTTTGAGCATAAGCCTTTGTTTCGAAGAAGAGTTTATGTAGAAATAAAATTACATGGAAGAATTCGTTAACTGAACCTGAATTAAGTATGATATGGATAATCAAGCTTATAGAAGAGAGTGAGA
>DYKN01000015.1:42752-68177 GCA_020722575.1 Rikenella microfusus
GAGAGTGAGAGTGAGAGTGAGAGTGAGAGTGAGAGTGGCAGTGAGAGTGAGAGTGGGAGTGAGAGTGGGACTACACAACATACATTATACTCACTCCCACTCTCACTCCCACTCTGTTTTCAGTACCCGGAGCGGGACTTGAACCCGCACAGCCATTTCTGGCCACAGGATTTTAAGTCCTGCGTGTCTACCTATTCCACCATCCGGGCAACCCTTAAATGTGGTTTTTACATCTGCAAAGTTAATAGAAAATATTTTAAATTTTCGTAAGCACAGGTTTTCCCAGCCCAGCCTTTTCAAGTTCTTTTAGCTGTGTTGCTGCATCACCTACTACTACATAATACATTTTACCGGGGTCAATGTATTTCCGGGCATATTCAAGTATCTTTTCTGCAGACAGTTCTTTCACAAATGCTTCTTCCTTCTTGATATAGTCCTCAGGCAGATTATAGGCACTCATGGTGTTAAGCATATCCACCAGGGCATTGAGTGTTTCAAACCTGAGTGCGTTGTTTTTCATCAGGGCCGATTTTGTGAAATCGACATAATCCTGTGGAATATTCTGGCGGTATTTCTCCATTTCAGTTTTAAATATAGTAACTGATTCGAGTGTAGCATCGGTGCGCACTCTTGATGAAGCTGTAAAGGTTCCGTAGTTTCTTCCGCCCGAAAAAGAAGATCTGGCACCGTAAGTAAAACCTTTCTCCTCACGAAGTATCAAATTAAAGATACCATTGAATGACCCTCCAAGCTTGTAATTTGCAACAGTTGCTGGATGGAAATCATAATGAGATCTCGGGATTGAGGGAGTACCAATAGCAATAACTGACTGTTTCGCACCTGGCACATCAACAAAAAATATCTGAGATTTTTCCGGTGTCGAGGGTAATTTAAACTCCGGAAGCTTAACTTCTTTTGGTTTCCATTTGCTATTAAGTCCCTCCAGTGCCTTCACAACTCTCTCCCTGTCAACATCTCCTGCTATGATAAAACGGGTAACAGAGGGAGAGAAATATTTTTCATAGAAATTTTTAAGATCTTCAATTGTGATGGATGCGACTGATTCTTCTGTGCCGCTCAGGTCATAAGCAAGAATATTGTCGCCGTAAATCAGTCTGTTCAGGGTGCGGGTTGCCAGATAATCGGGGCTTGCCGTGTTTCGTTTCAGGTTGTTGATTATCCTGCTTTTTGCAAGTTCAAACTGTTCCTGGTCCCATCTGGGTTCGAGAAGCATCTCCTCAACAAGAGCAAGTGTCTTTTCGAAATTTTTCGTCAACGAGCTGACGCTTACAGTAATGTCTTCATTGCCGGCTCTTACGCTAATTGATGCTCCAAGCAGGCCTATTGCATCCTCCAGTTCCTCAGGTGTTTTATTTTTCGTCCCTTCATTCAGCATTGTTGCAACAAGATTTGCAAGTCCTGCCTTTTCAGGAGTATCGAGCATACGGCCTCCTTCAATAGCTAATGAATATGATACCATTGGCAATTCTGAGTGTTTTATTCCCCAGATTTTGATGCCGTTGTCAAGTGTGGCAGTCCATGGTTCCGGAATTGTAACTTCAGGATCAGGTCCGGATTGAGGCTTTTTGCTGCGATCAATCTTTGTCGGAGTTTTAACAACAGGTTCTTCAGGAATATCTTCAATATTCACCTTTGTAAGGTTTGTTACATCTTCTTCCACAATATTTGCCTTTTCTGACCCTTCGGTAATAAGATTAACCTGGCCTTTAGGAACAAAACTCGTCTGAACAAAATTTTTACCTTTAATATATTTTTCATATACCCGTTTAATGTCGTCGACTGTCACTGCCTGAATATTTGCAAGATCTTTTTTATAAAATGCAGGATCTCCTGTATACATCATATATTCAGCAAGAGTGAAAGCCTTCCCCTGAACGCTTGCGAACCTCGAGACAAACATGGTTTCATATCTCGCCTTGATCCTCAAAAGGTCATTCTCATCGAATCCTTCTTTTTCAAATCTTTCAAAACTCTCAAATATTGCTTTTTCTACTTCGGTGAGATTTACTCCAGGATTTGCCGTAACTGAAATGGTAAAGCTTCCTGTAAGTTCCTGAGATCCGTTCCTGGCCATAACATTCGATGTCAGTTTCTTCTCCTTTACAAGTACTTTATACATTGGAGATTTCCTTGAGCCGGAAAGGATTTCCCCAAGAAAATCAAGAGCATATGAATCTTTAGAATATCTTTCTACGGTTGGGAAAACCATAGTAAGTCTCGGAGCCCTTGCAAAATTGTCTTCGTGATAGAGTTTTACCGTCGAATTCAGTGTAACATTCATTGGGTCACGTTTCGATACCGGTTCACCACCGGGTATTTCTCCAAAATATTTCTCAACCATAGCTTTTGCTTCAGCCGTTTCAAAATCGCCCGAAATGACCAGAAAAGCATTGTTTGGAACATAAAATTTCCTGTGAAATTCCTTTACGTCCTCCACCGTGGCATTTGAAAGATCTTCCATTTTACCTATGACTGTCCAGCTGTACGGGTGCCCTTCGGGATAGAGGTATTTCAGTATCAGTTCATTATTAAATCCGTAAGGTGCGTTGTCAACACTTTCCCTCTTTTCATTCTGTACAACATTCTGCTGGATGGCAAATGATTTTGCATTGATGGTGTTTTCAAGGTATCCCATCCTGTCTGATTCCATCCATAAAACTAGTTCAAGGGCATTTCGAGGAACCACTGCGTAATAATTAGTCCTGTCCTGTGAGGTGCTACCATTGAGAGTACCTCCGGCCCCCTGAATATTACGGAAGAATTCATCCTCGCCAACATTTTCTGAGCGCTGGAACATCAGGTGCTCAAATAGGTGGGCAAATCCTGTTTTACCTTTCGCCTCACGACTTGAACCTACGTGATAATATACCGCAACTGAAACAACAGGATCTGATTTATCCTGATGCAAAACAACAGAAAGTCCATTTGAAAGTGTATATTTTTCAAAGGGTATTGATACGGTAACCTGCTCACTTTTCTTGCAGGCCGATAATATCATTACTGCAAACAGCAGTACATAGAAAAGTTTATTCCTCATGATTCTGTCAGTTTAATTGGATTTTACAGAGAAATAAAAGTACAATAAAAAATCAAAAGCAAAAAAATAAAAGTTCTGATTAATCTTTTATTCTTCGTTCATTTTCTGATTTTTTATCCCTGTTATCTGCGGGCAATCATCCTTTATTTCACAGTTTATGCAGCTGTTAAGTTTTGATATAAGAAGTATTAATATGAATCCTGCAATGTTTAAAAGTGATGACAATGATAAAGTGATAAATTTATTTTAGGTCCAATGTTGCTGAAAATAAGATTCCTCCTGATTTATGACCCTGTATAATAATTTTTATCTTATCTTATTTAATCAGATTCTCGAATTAATATTACAAAGCCTTTACCTTGCAACCACATGAAAGCACCCCTGCTGTCTTTCATAGGTTGCCCAGCATTTCTTCTCCTGCCTTAATTGCCATATTACTTCGGCAAGAGCCTCCTTCAGATACCATTTATCGCAGTCTGTCACTTTATATTTAATGATTGAAAAATTTGCATATGAAATATCAAAAGCATTACCAAAAAGATGGGGGCTGTTTTCCGAAACATTATTATTGACTCTACCAAGCGCTTTTATCATTTTAGATGTACGCGTCATGGAGGTTATTATAAAACGTGTGCCTTTAAAACCTTCCTTCCCCGTTTTTTTACGGAATCTTCTACCAATCTCCTTAAGCAGTTTTTTGCCATCAGCAGTAAGGTAAGGATAACTATGATTTAAATTATCCACAACAAAGAACCTGTTGTTCCGTATCCTGACTAATTCTCCTTTTTTAACTCTTTTTCTGATATCATCTTCAGTTTTGCAGACTTCGATACCATTTAGTTTTGCTGACTGAAGATAATCAACAACAAAATCATTAAGCTTTTTACTGTAGATCTGCTGATAATTAATGCATCTTGTCCCAAAAAAATTCCTCAAAAACAATCTGTTACGTTCAGGGATAAAGTATATCAGTACAAGAGTTATTACAATAAATAACCAGAACCTCACACGGTATTCTTTTCTAAGTCTGATTTTTTTCTTAATTAACATTCTTTTATTAAAATGGGCGTTAAAAGTAAATATATAATTAAAAACCGTTAAAAAATAGATATTCACAGTCAGGATAAATTGTTAACACCATCGGTTTATTTCAAAACCTTATTTTTATCCGCCATATCCGGACAAAGCAATAATTTTTGGGCTTATTAATATGGTCGATTAAGGTTTAATCCGTTTTTTAACTGTGCAACCTGAAAACATGCTTTAATATTTTTACATTTTTTAAAGAAGGACTATACAGCAGAGTCTGTTCTGTTTGATTATCTTTGCAATATAATTAAGGTTTAATTATGAAAAAACTAGTGTACATTCTTGTAATTTCATTTACAATCATCAACACAGTTTTCTGTCAGACCTCAGTAAATCTTACATGGTTTGGCCAGTCAACTTTTCTGATGAAAACCGGTGACGGGGTGAAGGTATTAATGGATCCTGCAAATCCAAATATAATTAAGGTTGATTTGACTGAGCCGGTTGACCTTGTGACCGTGTCGCACGAACACAGTGACCACAACTATGTTGCGCTGGCCAAAGGGGATCCTGCCATTTTGCGCGGACTCAGCGGAACAGAAGTGGCGAAAATTGACCAGGTATTTAAAGATATCCGGGTCAGTACCGTTGCTTCGTTTCACGACAATCAGGGAGGGGCTCAGAGAGGAAAGAATGCGATTTTTATTTTTGAATTGCCGGGACTGAAGGTGGTTCATGCCGGAGATCTTGGACATATTCTGAGTGAAAGCCAGGTTAAAGAAATCGGAGCCGTTGATATTTTGCTTTTGCCAGTAGGAACCGGATTTACACTCGATCTTCAATCGGTAATGGAAGTGATTAAACAGCTCAATCCAAAGGTGCTGATACCCATGCACTATTCTCCGTCTAATGCACCTGCAGGTGGCTTCAGATTAGGTACTGTTGAGGACTTTCTCAAGTTTGCAGGGCCTGCTTATGAAGTTAAATATTCAGGACATTCCGAAACATTCATTGCCGGCAAACTCCCCGCAAAAACAACCATTGTGGTTATGAAAACTTCGGATTGATCTATTCTTCCATTTCAATAAAACGCCTCTCCTATTGTCTCATAATGAATTAATATGTATAAACTTAGGTCTTTAATCCTCGATGTAAAACTCCCTCTCCAGAGTAATAACTATTATTGTGATTTTGCAGCCTTTGTTTGATGTTAATGGTACTTCCTGAATATTAATGATTACGAGATTTGATAAATAACAGAAAAATTCAATAAAGAAAAAACTGCCTATCTAATGACAGCCTTCATTTTATTTGTGGTGCCACGTGGAATCCCTGCCTGACTGACTGCATCAGCAGGCAGGCAGGGAACCACCGACACCTTATGAATTCTTACTTAATATAGCCCTCAACCTTCGCTTCCCCGCTGCACTTTTGAAATATCTCTCCCTTATCCTGGCCCGTTTAGAATCACCAATATATTCAGTATAAAATAACTTCCATGGAATATGTCCACTCGTATATTTTGCCTTCCCTAAATTATGCTCTCTTAATCTGTCCTCACAATCCCTCGCTATCCCAACATATATAACGCCATCCTTTTCACTAACTATCGCATATACATAAAATCCCTCCATTATTAACCATTTTTAAATTAATTGAGCAGCTCGATTGTCGGTATGAAATCGTTGGGGATTGCGGGCTACGTCACTATCCCCCGATAACGAACTTTGATGCGGGGCAGAAACTTTGCATAACCATTTAAACCCCAATGTATTATACCGCTTGTTAGGCACTGGCGATTTTTGTCTTTTTATCTCATTATCAATCAATTTTGCGGCATTTTCTCCCGTGCGTTGGGGCAGGCATACTCTTTAACAAGTTTTGGTTTGTGTGTCGGCTTTTTGTGCGACTTGCCAATGTGTATGACTGCGTATGGTTGGCTTGTTATTCACCATTTCCGTTTATAGTTTCCATAATTTCCTTGAAACTATTTAAACCCGATCCTATGTCTTCGATAAACTCTAATGCCAAAATATCGGGGTCGGGCAAATTATCCAAGTCAGTAAGGCTTTTGTCTTTCAGCCAAAAAATATCTAAGTTGGTTTTATCCCTTGCCAATATTTCTTCGTAGGTGAATTTTTTCCAACGCCCTTCAGGATTTTGTTCGGTCCAATTTTCGGTGCGTTTGTGGCGGTTTTCAGGATTATAAAGTTTAACGAATTCTGCCAAATCAGCCGTTGTCATTGGCTTTTTCTTCAATTTATGTTGTACGTTGGTGCGGTAATCGTAAAACCAAACCTCTTTTGTTTGTGCTTCTTTACTTGCTGCACGGTTGTCGAAAAACAACACATTTGCTTTAACTCCCTGTGCATAAAACAAACCTGTTGGCAAACGCATAATAGTATGCAAATCAGCTGTAAGCATTAATTGTTTGCGGACTTTTTCGCCTGCACCACCTTCAAACAGAACATTATCGGGCAATACAACTGCTGCCTGTCCGGTAACTTTGAGCATGGTTTTGATATGCTGTAAAAAGTTTAGCTGCTTATTCGAGGTTGTTTCCCAAAAGTCTTGACGGTTATAACTTAAATCTTCTTTTTCGGCTTTACCTTCTTCGTTGGTTACGGTGTAACTGCTCTTTTTGCCGAAAGGCGGATTTGCTAACACATAATCATAACGGTTTCCCGAATCAGCTACCAGTGCATAGCTTGATGAAATAAAGCTATCGCCGGTAATATCGCTAATGTTGTGCAAATACATATTCATTAAACACAAACGGCGTGTGTTTGCCACTATCTCGTTGCCATGAAAAGTTTTGTTTTTCAAAAACTCCTTTTCGTCATGGTCGAGTTGGTTGTGTTCTGCCAACCAATCGTATGCGCCTAAAAAGAATCCACCAGTACCACAGGCAGGGGCGACAATGGTTTTCATGGGTTTGGGCTGCACACAGGCAACCATAGTTTTAATCAAAGCACGGGGTGTAAAATATTGCCCTGCACCCGATTTGGTATCTTCTGCATTCTTTTCAAGTAAACCCTTGTATATTTTACCTTTCACATCGTCTCCCACCATCAACCATTTTTCCTAGTCAATCATGCTGATAACTCTTGAAAGGTTTGCAGGGTCTGGAATCTTGTTTTGGCTTTTGGTGAAAATATGCCCCAACATTCCTTTTTCGGTACTCAAACTACGAAGCAGTTGGGAGTATAACGACTCCAACTCTGCACCACGTTTGCCCGATAAGGTTTCCCAGTTACAAAACTCACCGTTGGCAATTTCCTTTCCTTCAACATCTTTAATGCGTGGAAATTTCAAACCTTTGTTGTATGGCGGTTTGTTTAATTCATTGGTCATTTTAAGGAACAACAAATACGTTATTTGCTCCAAATAATCGCCATAACTAACGCCATCGTCACGAAGTACGTTGGCGAAGTTCCAAATTTTTGATATAATTGCTGAATCTGACATATTATTTCTTCTCTGCTTTAATTTTCATTAATAATTCCCTTGCCAGCTAGTAATCGGCTTCCCGTTTGCATTTTGCTATTTCTGCTTCACTTAACAGTTTCCCCTCAAAAGCCTTCTTCAAAATGCTTTGCCACAGGGCTTCGGCTTTTTCCAATGCTTCGCCAAATGCTTTGCTCTACTTTGTCGCAAACCGATAAACGTGTTTCAATTTCTTTAATAATTTGTTTTTGCTCGTTGATTGAAGGGATAGGCAATTGAACTTTTTTAAGTTTAAATGAATCAATACTTTCAACTTTAGTCCCATCTTTTGAACAGTTATGTCAAATATTTGCCTCATTTCCAAAAATAAACCAGGATGCAAATTCTGGTAAAATATTACTTGTAAGAGATAATTTCTGAATATCTTGATTTACACATAACCAAACTTTTGCTATTGAAACTAGGAATATTTTCCTCAAAATACCGCTTCTCATTACAAATAGTAATGAATCTTTTTCAATCCATTTTGTACTGAATTGCTAATAGCTATTTCTGTTATATGCCTTTCTGTATTGTGAATTTATTTATTCTTCACATCGCTAGAGCTAACCCAATGAATATTTCCGTTTTCCCAAAACTCTTTATTACTAATACTTGGGATTCCTCCTCTTGTCCATTCTCCACAATTACCCAAATTCAGTAAATTCCCACCTTCAGGCAGTTCACCTTTTTTTACATTTTTTTTGTAAACCCACCCTCAAACACCTTTTTCAGCACCGCCTGCCGATATACCTTTAATTGCTCCTGAGCGGTTTTAAGGTCGGCAATGCCTATGTCGAGCGAGGCAAAGAGGTTTTCGATTTTTTGAACGATGGCACGTTGTTCTGATAATGAAGGGAATGGAAATTCAAGCTTTTTTAAAATTGTTTGGCTAATATTGGGTTGTGCTCCTCTAGTTCCTTGCGAAATGAGTTTTGGCCTTCTGAATAAAAGAAAATTATAAAGAAATTTGGAATCAATATAATCATTCCTTAAAACACCACAAATTGCTTGATTTGTAGCCGCTTCAACGCCAAAAAACGCAAGCTTCCCAATTGTAGCTCCATATAAAGCAATCAATAAAGTACCTTTAGGGAATATTTTAGCACTTGAATTCTTTACAGCATCTTCAGAAATTTTTTCTTCTGTATCAAAAATAACTCCTTTGTCTAATTCGCCAGATTTTACCCAAAGTATAGAACCTATATAATAATCATCGTTTCTTCTTGAGGGTGTACCGCCAGAAGTTGTTTGAATATATTTCCTAATTCATCACTTACCCAATCCTCTCTCATAATGCAGCTAACAACGATTGGTGAATAAACTGCGAAGGAATAAGTTCCAGCACATTTTCGTTAAAAAGCGTTTGGTTGCGGGATGAAATTTTTTCGTTAAACGCCAAAGCCCCGATAATAATGGCAGGATGTATATTTACAGCTGCGCTGCATTCTTTAATTTTACCTACGGTGAGGTAATTAAAATGTGGTTTTAGATACTCCAATATTTCGGTGTGTTTCAGGTGTTTTGCCGCCAGTTTGTTTGCTTCTTCTTCTTGTTTATCGGTGGTTTGTTCTCGCAGGTTGTCGAGTACAAAAGGGGTTTTCTCGTTCAGGTGCTTTAGTACGTGGGCAATTTCGTGCGCCACGGTAAACCAGAAGTTATCAATGCGTTTGTAGCGAGCCGTGTAAACAATTACGGGTGTACCATCGAGCAAAAATGCTGCGCCGTCGAGGTAAGTTTTTTCGAGGTGTGGCAATACAAAAAATTTTACCCCACATGCGTTCAACCCTTTTATAAACAACTCTATTCCATTGGCAAGGGTTGTATAATCTGCCAAGTTTTTATACAAGTTTTCCAATGCCCCTTTATTGTATTCGGGTGTTTTAAAACTCAGGCTGTAGGCTTTGGCCATTTGAAACCATGTGGCAGCATACGAAGCGTTAAACTGGTTGTATGATTCCGATTTTTTACAAAGTGGCAATACTGCTTCTTCCAAAAAAGCAAAATCTAATTTAGGTATGCCCCAGAATTTTTTCACTTCGGCAGTCAGTTCATTCAGGTTGCGTGTGGGTTGCAGCCAGCCTTTTTTCATCATGTCGCGCACGGGCATACGACTGTAAATAATGGCTTTGGCTTTAACCACAGAAGTTTGTTCCCGCTTTTCCTGTTCGAGCCACAACCGGTAATCATTGTCGAGGTTAAGCCAATATTGTGGTGACAGATTAAAAGCACTGGCCAGTTTTTTTGCATTTTCGATGGTAAGTGGCTGCTTGTCAAGCAAAATACTGTTCAGGTGCTTTGGCGACAAACCCAACACATCGGCCAGTTCTTCCTGCACCCAGCCTCGAATTTCCATTTGTTCTTTAATGAAATAACCGGGGCCGAATTTTTTTGCTGCTTTTAAGTTTTTAATTGAAGCCATAGTTGTTTGGTTTTTAATCTCCATAATGGTTCGAAATCTCAAAGAGGTGGAATTCGCCAATTGTCTTTTCATCGTTCATCCACTTAACTTCCATTTCAAGGCGGTATTTACCGCTCAACCTCATAGAGTAATGTTTTTCATATTTTTTAAAATTGAGCGACGGGTCGTTCCACAAATCATATATATCCTTTGCTGCATCAATCTTTTGAATGGCAGCAAAGAATTTTTCTATGATTTCCGGCCGCAACTTCAATTTCTTCGATTTTCCGGTTTCATAAAGCTTTTCAAGTTCCTTATCATCAATATAAACGTCCAAATTGATAAAATGTTTTGCAAATATAGAAATAAAATGTAAAAATGCAAATTACAATTTGAATTATGAGGTAACTATGCAGCCAACACTTCGTTTAGTTCGTCAATTAATCTTTCCATTTCTTTTCCAAAAAGCTGGAACATACGCCCACGTCCGCCCTGTACATCGAATGGGGTGTAATCCAAATCATCAATTTCGATATGATAACTGCTTACCACATGGTCTTTAATCATGCGCAGCCAGTCCATTTGTTCCTGTGTAAAGCGATTGTGTTGCCCTGCATTTTGTTTGAAAATCCAGTTTTGAAAATTTTCGTTAATGGTTCTGTCGAATGGTTTAAGTTCGCCGTCAATTCCACAAGCACGGCGGATTAACGAAACCAAAGCAGTTAGTTCGTCCTTTGGCTGACCTGTTTTTACATTTTCAACGGATGCATAAGCATCCCATACATAATCAGGAGTAAGCAAGGGTTTTTCCAGTTTTATCTTTTCCATTACCTCCTTAATCATTTTAAAAGTAATGTTTCGGCGGTTGTATGGCTGATTATAGAAAATACTCAATGCTTGTATCTCGTCTTTGTTTTTTTCGAGATATTAGGTAAAATCCTTTATGGTTTCGTTTGCCTTCTCGGTGGTGAAGCTGTCCCATTCCGACTTGGTTACCGTGTCAATATTGATATGGTCAATTATCTGCTCATGCTCTTTTCGTACATTATCAATATAATTGTTTAATTGCCCGTTAAAAGTGGTTGCAGCCTTCCGGATTAATTCTTGTTGTGCTTCATTTTTTGCATCTTCAAACTGTGCAGGCGTTCTATCCTGTACAGGCGTTGCTCCAACTTTTACCTGTGCAATCTTTTCAATTTCATCGGGGTCGAAAGCATTTATCAGCTCTTTGGTAATCTGTTTCAGGTTTTTACTACCCGAATATTCCATAAGCTTTTCTTTTCCCTTGTCCGTAATTTGCTTTTCCAAACGGATTAAACGGTTTGCCAACGAAAGGAAAAGGTCTTCGTCTTCCACGCCCATGGTAATTGCACCCAATAAATCTTTAAGCGGTACTTTCGTTTGGCGTTCCAATGGCCGGCTGTCGGTCTTTCTTGATTTTGTGGCACAAACAGCATCCACAATTACGAAGTGGGTTTTGCTGTTTGCAGTACGTGTAACCTGCATCAACTTATTGCTGTCGATGGTACGTGTGCCACGTCCTTTCATTTGCTCAAAGTAGTTGATGCTTTTAACATCACTCATAAAAAGCAGTATTTCCAACGGTTTTACATCGGTTCCCGTAGCAATCATATCAACGGTTACAGCAATTCTCGGGTAATACGAATTTCGGAAACGGTTCAACAGCGATTTTGGATCTTCGTCTATTTTGTAAGTTACCTTTTTGCAAAAATCGTTGCCCTCGTCGAATTTTTCACGCACAATTTTTATAATATCATCGGCATGGCTGTCGGTCTTAGAAAAATGAGTGTTTTAGGCACTTCGTAATCGCCGTTCTCATCCACACGATTGGGAAATAATTCAGTTTGTAAAGCCCTGCGAAATTCCTTTATGATATTTCGGATTTGGCTTGGGTTAACTATCTTTTTATCCAAATCGTTTCGGGTGTATTCGGTGTCCTCGTCCTCCTGTTGCCAGCGTTTTTGGCGTGTCAACTTATCACGGTATTCAACAAACCAACCTATTTTTATTACATCACCATTTTTCGATATTTCAGTTTCAATAGTGTACACATCGTATGGCACATTTACGCCATGGGTAACCGATTGTTCGTAGGTGTATTGGCTCACCACGTTTTCGTTGAAAAAGCCAAATGTCCATTTATCGAACGTGGCGGTTAATCCAATCAAAAAGGCATCGAAATAATCCAATACCTGTTTCCAAAGGTTATAAATGGAACGGTGGCATTCGTCAACCACAATAAAGTCGAATTGTTCTATCGGAACCTTTGCCGAATATTCCACAGGAATAGTCTGTTTTTTATTCAACTGGTTTTGCATTCATGTACTTTCGTTCGGGTTGTCGAGTTCTGCACTTTCGTCCAGTTCCTCGCCTTTCAAAATAGAATACAAAAGCTGAATAGTGAAAATACAGACATGGCTGTCGTTTGCAATATAGCTCGATGACAATCGCTGAACATTGTATAATTCAGTAAACTTGCGGTTGTTATCGGTCGGTTTAAAAGTCATAAATTCCTGTTCGGCTTGTTCTTCAAGATTTTTGGTGTCAACCAAAAACAAAATACGTTTTGCATCAGAGAATTAAAGTAAACGATAAATAAATGTTGCTGCAGTAAATGTTTTCCCTGCACCCGTTGCCATTTGGATTAAGGCCTTTGGCCGATTGTTTTTGAAAGATTTTTCGAGGTTTTCAATCGCCATAATCTGAGCAGGACGAAGCCCTGCGAGGTCGAGTGTTTGCAAGTCTTGTAATCGTCCCCGTAAACTCTTTTCTTTTTTCAGCCATTCGGCAATGGCCGAAGGTTTATGAAAACTAAAAACATTCCTGCCTCTTGGTTTGGGGTCTCTAAAATCGGTAAAACGGGTTACAATTCCTGTACTTTCATAAACAAATGAAAGAGGGTCGTTTTTCAGGTATTTAAGTTTTGCGTTTGCATACTCTTTCGATTGTTCCTCAACAACTGTTAAACGGTGTCCTTCTTCTTCACGTTTAACTTATATAATACTAACAGGTTTGCGGTCAACAAACAAAACATAATCTGCAGGGCCAACATCAGTCAGATATTATCTAACTGCTACACATTGAGTTGCCGATAAATCAACCTTGCTTTTCGATTGCACAGTCCACTCGGCATCTATCAACATTTTGTCGATGCGGTCACGGGCAATCTGTTCAGGATTTTGCTTGATATTATCTGTCATTTATCTTTATAATCAATTTATTAAAAAATTTCCGCAAAATACATCAAATGTCTCTGAATCGAGCGGTGTGTCGGCAATAAAACAGCTCTTTTGCAAATTTTGATCGTGCGTTGGCTTGTGCGGTTACAAATATGCTGTTTTGTGCGTTGGTTGTTTCCATTTTCTTGTCTTTTTGCAGCAAAATACCTCTGTCGTTGTTTTTTTTTGCTTGTGCCTAACAAGTATATATGTATACAATAATTGAAAAGCGAGACACTCCAATCTTTTAATAACAACTACTTTTTTTTACTGTGCCATGTGGAATCCCTCCCTGACTGACTGCGTCAGCAGGCAGGCAGGGAACCACGTAAATTTGTGGTGCCACGTGGAATCGAACCACGGACACACGGATTTTCAGTCCGTTGCTCTACCATCTGAGCTATGGCACCTTTTAATAGGTCTGCAAATATATAACTCAAATTGAGTTTGACAAAAAGTTTGTAAGAATTTTTTATTTGGAATCACATTTTTTGATGTATAACTTTGCACGTTTTCAGCAAAATGGACTTTTTTACTACAACATTAAAAAACGGAATACGTTTCGTTCATCTTCCAGTAAATGGCATGGTAGCCTATTGCGGATTGTTTGTGAATGCAGGTTCAAAAAACGAAAACGCTTCCGAACATGGTCTGGCTCACTTTACCGAACATATGCTATTTAAAGGGACCAAGACACGCAAGCCGTTTCATATTCTCAGCCGTCTCGAAGATGTCGGCGGAGAACTGAACGCATATACAACAAAGGAAAAAACTGTTGTACATGCCTCAGTATTAACTGAACACTTTGAAAGAGCCCTAGAACTGATTAAAGACATAACATTTAACCCTATATTCCCGGAAAAAGAAATCGAAAAAGAAAAAGAGGTTATTATTGAAGAAATAAACTCATACAGGGATAACCCTGCAGAGCTTATATTCGATGAATTTGAAGAAATCGTCTTCAGTAACAAGCCCCTCGGCCGCAATATATTGGGTACACCCGAATCAGTTAACTCGTTCAAGAGGGATGATATAATCTACTTTGTCAAAAGAAACTATTGTTCGGAAAATATTGTTATTTGTAGCGTTGCAGCAATTCAACCCGATAAAGCCTTAAAAACCATCGAAAAAATTTTCGGAGACATACCACATCATTCCTCAACACAACAGCCTGCTTCAGATATAAACTATAATCCATCTCATATTGTACGCAAAAAGGATACATGGCAAAACCATTTCATAATGGGTAATATTGCCTTCAGCCTCCACGACGAAAGAAGAATTGGAATGATATTACTCAATAATATTCTCGGCGGACAGGGACTTAATTCACGACTCTATCTCTCTTTGAGAGAAAAAAACGGATATGCCTATAATGTCGAATCCGTTTATAACCCATACTGCGAAACCGGAATCTTCTCAATCTATTTCGGAACTGACCCGGCAAACCTCGAGAAAGGAATTGAAATTGCATATCATGAACTAAAAAAAATCAGCACCGTAAAACTTGGACCTCTTCAACTGAAAAAAGCCAAAAACCAGATTAAGGGCTACATGGCAAGGGGATTTGAAAACTATGAAAACCTTATGCTCAGCATGGGCAAAAGCATGCTTGTGTTTAACCGTATTGACACTCTTGAAGATATTTGCAGAAAAATTGATGCAATCACTTCCGAAGATCTTCTGGACATTGCAAACGAAGTATTCGTACCTGATAAAATCTCTACACTGATTTATAAATAGGAATGGACAGAGAAATCATCAGATATATCACAAACTATTCTTCACCGGAAGATCCACTCCTTGAAGAATTATACAGACAAACACACCTTCGGTTTGTTAATCCTAACATGGTTTCAGGCCATCTCCAGGGGAAATTACTTGAAATGATCTCCAGAATGATCTCACCTGATCATATTTTAGAAATAGGAACCTTTACAGGCTACTCAGCAATATGTCTTGCACGCGGACTTAAAAAAAATGGCAAACTCATTACCATTGAAGTCAATGATGAACTGCGCGAGTTCAGTACAGAATATTTCCGGAGAGCAGGGATATCAGATTCAATAACTCTACTCAACGGAAGGGCTCAGGATATAGTGCCCAACCTCAATGTCGTGTTCGATCTGGTTTATATTGACGGCGATAAAAGAGAATATTCAGAATATTTCAATCTGATAAAAAACAAAGTTAGAAAAGGAGGCTTTATAATTGCTGATAACGTACTCTGGGGAGGGAAAACACTTTCTGACGCCTCTGATGACCCTCAAACCCGGGGCATTATAGAATTCAATAAAATGATTAGAGAAGAAAAAGAATTTGAGAATGTAATTATCCCGGTAAGGGATGGCATAATGGTAATCAGAAAATTATAACCAATACCGGAAACAATTAATCCTGCACAACTCTATGCTGACAATCCTGGAACTAACGGAAAAAATAAGTGGTATAATTTTTGTTCATTTTTAAAAAACTTTGTTATGAAGGAAATTATAATTTTTTCCATTTATTTATTTTTTAATCTCTTTTATACTTTGCAAGCCCAATCCAACAGGCAGGCTGTTCTTGAAAACCTTGAGAGAGACAGTCAACCCACTCAGGAAAATGTTCTCACGGCAAAACTGAAACAGGCCACCCGCCTATTTGAATTTAAAGATGACCTTACCTCAGTAATTGAAGTGCTTCCTGCCGGAATATCAGTTATTGTAACTGGCAGTGATGAAGATTATTACAAAGTTAAGTACGATGATTACGAAGGATATATTTTCAAAAAACATGCTGATCTGGAGATGACTCAGCCTGAAAACATAGAAGTTCCCGAGCAAGAAGCACGCCAGCAGGAAGATGCAAGGGAAAACGAGCCTGCCAGGGAAATGACCCGCTTCGAATATCTGGAAAAGAAATATGGAACACGCCTCGCCGCACAGATGAATGCCGGCAAAATATGGAAAGGAATGACTTCACAGATGGTCCTCGATAGCTGGGGACAGCCCCAGAAAATTAATAGATCCGTTTCAGGGAACATAAGCCGTGAAGAATGGATTTATAGAAATACATGGCTCTTCATAGAAAACAATATCCTTATTGACTGGGGCCCCATCAGAAAATAAACTATATATATATGACGGGTAAATAAAACCCTTGCAACTAAAGTTGGGGAGGCCTTGAGCGGGAAACGGGACTCGAATGCTGACCCTTGCGGTCAGCACCCTGACTCCCTGACGCCTCCGTCAGGGAGGTCATGGGCCCGCATCTCCTTTTATTCTGCCTTATAAAGAATTCTAATCTCTCCCTTGTCAAATTCTTCAACTTCCTCTCCAGATTCATCGCTAACGACCTGTCTGCTGCTTCTGTATACCATACTAACTTCCATGGAACACCATGTCTGGTCGATCGCTCCCATCCCATATTATGCCTGTGTAGCCTCTCTACAAGATCCTTCGTCTGACCTTTATAATAACGGCCCACTGTCTCTGAATAAAGCACATATACATAATAACACATATCTCAATGGAAATGCAGCTCCTCGTTTCAACTTGAGCGGGAAACGGGACTCGAATGCTGACCCTTGCGGTCAGCACCCTGACTCCCTGACGCCTCCGTCAGGGAGGTCATGGGCCCGCATCTCCTTTTATTCTGCCTTATAAAGAATTCTAATCTCTCCCTTGTCAAATTCTTCAACTTCCTCTCCAGATTCATCGCTAACGACCTGTCTGCTGCTTCTGTATACCATACTAACTTCCATGGAACACCATGTCTGGTCGATCGCTCCCATCCCATATTATGCCTGTGTAGCCTCTCTACAAGATCCTTCGTCTGACCTTTATAATAACGGCCCACTGTCTCTGAATAAAGCACATATACATAATAACACATATCTCAATGGAAATGCAGCTCCTCGTTTCAACTTGAGCGGGAAACGGGACTCGAACCCGCGACCCTAACCTTGGCAAGGTTATGCTCTACCAACTGAGCTATTCCCGCATTTATTTTTTTATTCTACCCCGCAACAACTCCTAATTTATCATCATGCCCTACCTCACGATAACCCATTATAGAGCTATTATCGACTTTTGTTCGCGCAAAAATATGATTTTTTTTTAAAAATGCAAAATAGTTAAAAACCTCACACTGCAAGCAGGTAACCATTAATCTGATGTATTACTTAGCTGATAAACAAACTTTTGTTCAAGTACTCCGGATCGCACGTCAGATTTAACTTTTTAATCCGCTCCCGCTTGCCTCTTCACGGGGTACAAAGAATAAAAGCTATTTTTGTTTTTTAAAATCTGCAACAGTCTCATCTTGAAATTAAGGTCAAAATCGGACACTACTTTTGCAACACGATATAATTATAAAGAATTTTACCGCCGAATTCAAGATAGAGTTTCTAATTAAACCTTGTTTATTTAATCAGGAATGGCTATAATTCGTTCTCTCAAATATTTCTCATTATCAAATCCCTTGTTACTTTACAGAATCCATTTTTCCAGGGTTTGAACCTTTTAAAACTTCAGTATTCGTAAAATTTCTTCCCTGAATATTCGATACCAAAACAACTCAGGTAGCATTCGATTAAATTTTCTCATTTAATTCATGGTTGACAGAAGTAATTAAAAAAAAAATCAATAACCTCCGAATGTAGTAAGGCCGAAGATTTAAATCCCCGGAAAACCCCTTTCATATTTCTTCAATGCGAATAAAGCCATATTTCCTCAAAAAAGTTGACAGTTTTTGTTAACCCATTTCAGAACAAAACACCATATTATAACGGGTTGCATTTGTTTTTTACTCAAATAAGATTGAATCTAATTAATCAAGCTCTTTATTTTTAAAAATAAACTTGTGTTTTTACAGTCAAACATTTGATTCAACAGTAACTTTCCCATTCGATTTTTCGAACATCATTTAACAAAAGGTCTAATGAATATTGTTAATATTTGTTAAATGTCTATTTTTCAAAGTGTTGGCATTATGAGATTTTGCAATAATTTTTAGAATATTTTTCAGGTGAAATTATGTATTGATTTTTTTTGGTTATATTGGTGACCTTATCAAAAAATTAATCTTTTTAAAACTTAAAATATTATGTTACTACACCATCAGTTTGTGCGAATGGCTAAAAAGCACTCGGGCAAGATAGCTATAAAAGATAAAAGTACCGGAAAGGATATTACATATTCAACCGCTCTTATAGGAGCATTGATACTGAGCTCAAAATTTCAGAAATACGATAAAGGTTTTATTGGCATTATGATACCGACCTCAGCGGGTTGTGCCCTTGCAGTAATAGGGGCTCTAATGAGTGGTCGCATACCTGTGATGATAAACTATTCAACCGGTGCCGAGGCAAATGCAAAATACGCCCAGAAAAAATGCAGGTTTAAGACAATTATCACTTCAAAGGCACTTCTCGAAAAAATCAATTGCCCACTGGTTGAAGGTATGGTGTACATTGAAGATATAATGGCAGGAGTAACCACAGTTGACAAACTTAAAGCTGCTATTAAATCGAAACTACCAACCGGTCTTCTTCTCAACCTCATACATAAAGGGGATGAAGACGACACATCGGTAATACTATTTACCAGCGGAAGTGAAAAAGACCCGAAGGCCGTTCAACTTACTCATAGAAATATCTCTGCAAATATTGAAAGCATAAAAAAACATATCGATCTTTATGATAGCGATATAATCCTTGCAAACCTTGTCTTTTTCCATGTATTTGGCCTAACGGTTGACCTCTGGCTCCCTTTATATATTGGGATGACAATGATTACTTATGCCAATCCTCTCGACTTTCAAACTATAAGTAAGATTGCAAGAAAAGAGAAACCAACCATGATGGTTGGGACACCCAGCTTCTTCTGGGGATACCTGAGCAAATCCGAACCTGGCGATTTCATCTCTCTGAGGGTAGTGGTAGCCGGAGCCGACAAATGCCCTGATACCCTTAGAGAAGAATTCAAAAAGAAGCACGGAGTAACGCTTCTTGAAGGATATGGAGCCACAGAAACTTCCCCCGTGATATCAACCAATACCAATGAACACAATAAACCTGGCAGTGTCGGTCGTATTCTTCCAGGTGTAAGTGTACGAATCGAGAATTTTGAAACAGGCGAAGAATGTAAACCCGGCGAAGTCGGAAAGATACTTGTTAAAGGTGACATTGTAATGAAAGGTTACTACGATGATCCTGAACTGACTGCTGAGGCCTTCGTTAACGGCTGGTACAATACAGGCGATATGGGATATATCGATGAAGATGGTTTCCTCTGGCACGCTGGCAGATACAAAAGATTTGCTAAAGTAGGCGGTGAAATGATCTCACTGGTAAAGGTTGAAAATATTATGGAAAAGTACCTTCCTGAAGGTGTTTCATGCTGTATAGTCGAAATATCGGATGAAAAGAAAGGATCATATATTGTTGCTACCGTTTCTAAGGAGGTCAATAAAACGGAGATACTGCGTAAGATGATGAATGACCTACCAATTATAGCTTTACCCCGTCAGTTTTATGTTATTAACGAACTTCCTGTAATGAGCACAGGCAAAATTGATTTCCGTACTGTAACAAGGATGGTTCAAGAAATTATTAAGAACTCAGAAAATAACTGAAAAAACCAAACCTGTTTGAATTCATAACTACTTTCTGATACTATTTTGTTTCAATAAGTCTGAAGGCATCCAGAGTGTTTTTGTTAAAAGTGGGCACCATAAGGAGGTTCTTTTCAGCAATATAATAGATATCAGCTGTATTAGCCCCTTCCTCCCTCGTATCGAGAAGAGTAACTTTACCTATCTCTTCATTTACCAGAAATATCCGGCCACTCCAGTCACTTACAAAGTAATAACCCTTCATGCCTGCCCATGCAATACCATCTCCCCTGTTAATATCTTCAACCAGTAATTTTTTTTGTTTTTTACTGATATCAATAGAAACCAGATCCATACTTCCCATAGAAGCCAGAAGAAGCCTTTCATCTTCCACCAGAAGCCCGTTGGGACGATCAAGACCTTCCCCAAGCCAGATGCTTAAGTTACCCCCGCTATATTTATATATCTTGCCGGAATCGGTATCGGAGATATAAAGATTCCCTTCTCTGTCGGAGGTAATATCATTAATCATTCCAGCACCTTCAATTACAACCTTCCTGATTATTTCTCCTCTATTAATATCAATTAAAACAAGCTCGTTAATATCGGCAACATACAATGTATCACCTGCCATAGCTGTCCCTTTCGGAGCATTTAAACCCTCAACCCATTTTAGCTCTTCAATTTTCCCTTCAAGATCTATTTTCGAAACAAATCCATTACCGTCCTTCAGACGTGGCTCGAGGTTTACGTTTGTCACGTAAAGTAAATTCCGTTTTTCATCATAAATTACGGATTCCGGTGTGCGTAAAAGAGTATCGGTACTCCAAACCTTCTGGAGTTCAAAGGTTTTTATTCCTGAAGCAACCCCCTGTTTACCTTTTTTCTGATTACATGCGCTTAAAACAAGAAAAAATAGTGCCGAAAAAAGAATTGTAATTTTCATAATTCAATAATTTAAAACCAAACTTAAAAATTTTCCTTTTGCGTTCAAAATATTAATCCTGATCTATCCGTCTCTCTCTTTTAACAAATTTTTAACTATGAATGATTTTTATATTTTAACCTTATAAGATAAATTCGTGGCGTTTTTACAAAATTCAATAAACTAATGACATATGGACATTGTTATTGAAAATCTCACCAAACGGTATGGTGTTCAAAAGGCTATTGACGCTATTTCTTTCAGGGTGAATACTGGAGAGATCATAGGATTTCTCGGGCCTAACGGGGCAGGAAAAACAACCACCATGAAGATTATCACAAGCTACATGGCACCTGATGAAGGAGATGTTATAATTGGAGGCAGATCGGTACGCGAATATCCGGTTGAAACCAGAAAACATATCGGATATCTTCCCGAAAACAACCCTCTTTACCATGATATGCCTGTGATTGATTACCTTGAATTTTGTGCCCGGATACAGGGTATTGACAAACATCGTACACCTGGACGTGTAGCAGAAATGATAAGAATAACCGGTCTAAACCGTGAAAAACATAAAAAGATAGGCGAACTCTCAAAAGGCTTCAGACAAAGAGTGGGCCTTGCACAGGCAATGATTCACGACCCGGATATACTTATTCTCGATGAACCCACATCAGGCCTTGATCCGAACCAGATAGTCGAAATAAGAAAACTGATCCGCGAATTAGGCCGTGAAAAAACAGTCATACTCAGCACACATATACTTCCTGAAGTGGAAGCAACTTGCGATAGAATTTTTATTATAAACAAAGGCAAATTGGTTGCCGATGGAACTCCCGAGACTCTCAGAAAAAGAGCACAGGGCTCCGATATACTCAGAATAAAAATTGAAGAAGGAAACCCTGATGCAATTTATAAAGCACTTAAAGGCCTGAAAGATGTCACAATAGTTGAATTTGCCGACCGGCAGTTCAACCGCTTTAATGTTCACTGTACAGGCGAAAACGTAAGAAGAGAAATATTTTCGCTCTGCGTCAACAATAACTGGATACTGACAGAATTGACTCCTTTCGAAACAAAACTCGAAGATATCTTTAGAGAACTTACAATGAACTAAAATTTTCGTCTATGGAAAAGACATGGATTATTGCGAAACGTGAACTTAACTCATATTTCGATTCCTTGATTGCTTTTATTTTGATTGTACTCTTTCTGGGTTTCAGCGGTTTTTTTACCTGGATCTCTGGAAATGATATCTTCATGTCGGGACAGGCCAGCCTGAGACCTTTTTTCTCAATTGCTTACTGGACTCTCTTCTTCTTTATACCTGCTCTGACAATGAGAACCCTGGCCGAAGAAAATAAAACCGGAACAATTGAAATGCTTCTAACCAAACCGGTTACCGACCGTCAGGTTATTGCAGGAAAATATATCGCAACATTGATCCTTATTGCAACTGCTTTGATACTAACTTTTCCTTACGTAATAACTGTGAGCAAGCTCGGAAACCTTGATGCAGGTGCGGTAATCTGCGGTTATCTTGCCCTTATGTTCATTAGTGCCGCTTATGCCAGCATAGGGCTCTTTACCAGCAGTATTACCAATAATCAGATTGTAGCATTCCTCACAGCTCTTTTCATAGGATTATTCTTCCACATCCTCTTTCAGATCATTTCAGCCGGAATGAAAGGGCTCACAGGCCAGATAATCAATACCCTCAGTATGACTGTTCATTTCGACAGCCTCTCAAGAGGTGTGCTCGACCTGAAAGATATTATATACTTCTGTTCAATAATCTTTCTGGGTCTCTTCCTCTGTGAAGTATCACTCTCAAAAAGAAATGCATTCAACTGATTATTTACTTTAAAATTGTAACCTATGGGTAAAACTTATAAAATATCCACAGCAATCGGACTGGTTGTTTTGATAATTATTATAATAAACATTCTTGCACATATATATAGTTTCCGGCTCGACCTTACAGAAAACAGAGAATATACTCTTAGCCGGCCAACCAGAAACATTTTAAAAAACCTTGATAATCCGGTTACTATAACTGCTTACTTTTCAAAAGATCTTCCTCCCCATATTATAAATATCTCAACCAGTTTGAGGGACTTATTGGTTGAATATAGCACCAGATCAAAAGGCATGGTTGTTTATCGTTTTGTAAATCCTAATGAGAAGGAAGATATTGAACAGGAAGCTGTTAAAAACGGCATCCAGCCGGTTATGATAAATGTAAGGGAAAAAGATCAGGTAAAGCAACAAAAGGCTTATCTTGGTGCAGTGGTTTCGATGGGAGAAAGGAAAGAAGTGATACCTTTCTTTGAGCCAGGTGCTGAAATGGAATATTCTCTCTCATCGGCAATAAAAAAACTCTCTGTCACCGACAAACCATCCATAGCGCTAATACAGGGACATGGCGAACCATCACCATCAGAAATCTATCAGGCGCTCGAAGAATTGAATGTCCATTTTAATCTTGAACCATATCAACTCACCGATACCTCTGCAATACCAGGTCGTTTCAAAACAATTGCTCTTATAAGGCCAAAAGACACCATCCCTCCTTCACAACTTGCCAGGCTTGATGAATTCCTTGCCTCAGGCGGAAACATGCTGCTTGCTTTCGACCGCGTGGAGGGAGATTTCTCTGTTCCAATGGGCAGGTCGTTAAGTTACGGACTGGAAGAATGGCTCCAGAGAAAAGGCATCGCAGTCTCTGAATCATTTATTATTGATACAAAATGCGGCTTTGTTACACTTCAACAACAACAGGGAAACTTCATCATGTCAACCCAGATCCAGTTCCCTTATCTTCCAATTATATCAAATTTTGCAAATAACCCTATTACCAGAGGCCTTGAATCTGTCAGCCTTCAGTTTGCAAGCCCAATTAACTTTGCCGGTGATTCTACAAAAAAATTCACACCTATAGCATTCTCATCTGAAAGATCAGGCACAATTAAAACCCCACTATACTTTGATGTACAGAAAAACTGGACACAGTCCGATTTCCCTTCTTCAAATCTTGTTGTGGCAGGAATACTTGAAGGGAAGCTCGCAGGTAATACTGATTCTAGAATGATCATTATCTCCGATGGTGACTTCGCAGTAAACGGTCCGCAAAGAGGAGCTCAATTGCCCAAAGATAATGTCAGCCTGCTGGTAAATGCTATTGACTGGCTCTCGGATGAAACCGGACTAATTGACCTGCGCACCAAAGAGGTCACCTCAAGACCTCTTAAAGAGATCCCCGATGCAAGACGATCGTTTCTGAAATGGTTTAACTTCATCGCTCCGGTCATTATGATAATTGCATACGGCATAACCAGATGGCAGATCAATCGTAACAAAAGAATTAAAAGAATGGAGGTAAGCTATGAGTAGATTCGAAAGTAAAAAATTAATCTATATTCTTGGTATTCTTGTATTGTTCCTGATATTCACTCTTCTGGTGAAAGTACCCCGGAAAAGTTCAACACTTGCCAGAGATATTGTAAAATTCGATACCTCACAGGTTGTCAGAATTGTTATTACCCCAAGAACAGAAGAGGGAAAGGAATTTGAATTCATAAAAGAGAAAGATGGGTGGAAAATCAGGCAAGGTAATATAACCTCTGTTCCACGTACAGGAGCTGTATCAAATATCCTGAATGACCTTATCAATATCAAACCATCAGGACTTGCAGCCGTTGGTAAATCACAATGGTCTGAATATAATGTTACAGATTCTCTCGGAATAAGAGTAAGAGCTGAAAATAAAAAAGGAAAAGTTCTGACTGATGTTATATTAGGAAAATTTTCCTATAAACCTGTAAATAACCCCTATGGCGGATACGGAGGAGGAAGTGTTGATGGGACCTCCTATGTAAGGCTTGCAGATGATGATAAAGTTTATGCCGTTGACGGATTTCTTGTGTTCAGCTTTACAGGTGGCTTTAATGATTGGCGCGACAGGACTCTGATACATGCAACCAGGAGTGACATAACAAAAATTAGCTTCACTTTTCCGGCTGACAGTGGTTATGTTCTTGAAAAAATTGAAAACAAATGGCATGCGGCAGGCCAGCCAGCCGATTCAACAAAAGTATCAGATTATCTAAGTGACATTGTATATACCGACGGAGATACTTTTGACGATGATTTCAAACCTGTTGCTCCGCCCGAATATAAGATTGACATTGAAGGGAACAATCTTCTAAACATCTCGATAAAATGTTACAAAGGGGAAGGTGGCGTTCACATACTCAATTCCAGTATCAACCCCGACTCATATTTTATAAGCGATTCAGCAGGGATTTTTTCAAAAATTTTCAAACCCTTAACTTACTTCAGAGGTGAGAGTCACCGCTGAAGTTTTTTGAGATCACAGGCACCAGCCGATCCGGTATTCGAGGTGCAGGTACTGATTTGCTTCCGATATATTCTTAAAGCTTGAGCTCTCAAAGTAGAAATAGGCAGGGGCAACTCATTCTCATTTAAAGAGATAGTAAGAGCAAAATATCCCCTTTATTACATTACCCCCTTTGTTTTTCCCCCAAGGGGGAAATGTCAACAATAATCCATGTTTTTTAACTATTTTATTTATGTTACTTCTCTTCATTTTTAAGTCATAATACATTTAACCCTGTACGCCTCAGAAATTCATACTTCGCCTGAAAATATTCCCTTTATTACATTA
>DYKN01000113.1 GCA_020722575.1 Rikenella microfusus
AGGCATATTGTGCAATACATGGAATGCTGTATACAAACCTCCAACCACTGCTATTGTGCCTATCATAAATACAGGAAGGCCTAACGGGCCTATTGAATCTGAAAAACTAATTAAATTTGAAATTCCGCCCTCCACCAATGACATAATCCATCCGGCTATCGAATTTAATAAAACATAAAATTCATGGAGAATTATCCCGAATACATCTAAAAACATCTTCTCAAAAGTTTTGAACGTAAAATTTTTTATTGCTTTTCCCCATGTAAAAGGGTTGTACCATTCAAACGACATCAATTACCACCTACCAGTGCATTTACTCCGTCATAAAACACAAAAACGCCGTAGCATCCTCCAATAGACACACCGATAACTGAAATAAACAAAACAGGGATAAATACGCCATATGAATTGAAAGATGATGACCAGGAATATACAAAACTATCAAAGTTAGTTCCTGTGTATAACAATAAAGAAGAAATATCAGTACTGAACATACCGAATAAAGATTTCAGAAAATCGTAAAAAATAGCCCATCCGGAATTCAAAAAATTAAATGCCATTACACATCATTCTCAAAACCTGTTATGTCCTTTTCGGCGTCGATAAGGTCGAAAAATATATATCCTATGAAAACTGCTGCTCCTAACCCGATGACAAACATTACCGGTGCCCAGACGCCATAGCCAGACATTGAGAAACCGAAAGTCTGGAACATTGCAATTACTGATTGCCCGAAACCTGAGAATGCCATGGATATTAATGAACCGAAAGAGTTTGCTATATCTTTCAATATTCTCATTATTAATGACCATATTGATGAGAATATAGTGGATCCGATGCTGGAACCTGAGAATAAAGTTGAAAATATTGTAGTTATAAATAGTGTTTTTATAAACACCATTTTTCCAATAAACACCGATTTTATTATTACTGCTTTCATTTTTTATCCCTCTTTGTAGTTCTCCTGTTAGCTCTCCTAACAGGCTTTTTAACAGTTCTCCTTGCAGGAGCTTTTCTCCTTACATAGGTTCTCTTTGTTGCCGGCTTTCTTCTTGCTGTTTTTCTTATTGTTTTTCTTCCCATTTTTTTCATCATTTTATCACCTTTTTACTCTTGACCTTGCAGGGATTCCCATAAACGATAGATCGACATCATACATGCTTAATTCAAAGAAAGCTGACATAAACATGATTATTGCCGATACTATGTATGTGCCCTGAAGAACCTGATAAGGCCCAAATGTTGTTATAAATCCGTTGTTTCCAAAAACCAATATCGATATTGACATTTCTGGAGATGTGCTTGTTATTTTCAATACTACATGAGATGACTGCACTCCTGTCAATCTGTATGCTGGCGTTGATATGTTTGTATATGCATGTGTAGCATTTACCGAATATAACGGTGAAAAATCAGCCATATTGCCTGTTCCTACTGTTATTTTATAATCGACTGAGGATTTAACCATTAAGTGTGAAACCGCATAATTGTTTAATTCTCCCAATGTCAGGTTTGTTTCAAGGTATACTGTTGTTTCATTTGTTGGGAAATCAAATGTTGCCGTATCATTTACAAATGCAAAAGGAACTGACCCTGATTTTGATGATATGGATGTGATTGCTGACTGTGCCTGCAATACATTTGAATTGTCATGTCCTGATACAAACAATCCACCGATAGCTGATCCTATAGGTGCTGCAACCAGCATTATTATTATGATCACCAAAAGGAAGAGCATTCCCCTTTTTGCTTTGCTTGTTCCTGATTCTTTTGCAGGCATTTTGCGTATATGAGCGCCTTTCTGGCCCCTGAATCCGTGCTTGTATGACCATGCCGCATTCCATAGGACTGCAAGCGAAGCCACCAGTATTGATACAAGGAATAATAAAGCCGATAGATTCCCTGAGAATGCCGGGCGTATAACGTAATCTCCGAAGTGGTACATATATCCTAATATGCCACCTATTAAGCCACCTATAACGAAAGCCGGTATAATTCTTATTAACAGATCTGATATCTTCTCAGCAGGAGGTGTGAAGAATTCAACTATGGCCCAAACCACAGAACCCATGATTACCGCAGGCGCTACTATGCCCTGGGTAAGAACAATATGATGGTTTATAATGTCAAAACTGGGCCTGGACAATAAAGAGACCAGCAATAAAAACGTGCCGAAAAGAGCTACAATTACTGCACCGAGAGACCAATTTGCATTATGCCATCTGTGCTTTTTATCTATTCTTTTTGTTTTCATTATATACATAATGTACAGAATGGTATATTCATGTATGCTGAATCAGGCACCTGAACATAAATCAACAAAAAATTAGATCAATGAGTATATAAAGACTCTTGCATTCTTTTTTGTTTTTTTGATTTTCCCTAAAAAAATGAAGAATTCGAGCTTATGAAATATAACCATAGATGAAATATTCTCATGAAGTTTGTGCGATATAATAGCCTGGAGCTGCGATACAGTCAAATCTGCATATTTTAATGCATCTATTATTATTTTGTCTATATTGTCGTATTCCACTTTCAGTTTTATTATTTCTATATTTCTTTCAATCATTTTTATTTATACCTCTTATTTTATTTTTTAAGACTATTTTTTTTCTCCTCAGGTATTATTTTACCTTCATCATCGTTTATGTTGTTTATATGGGCCAGTTTCAGGAAATCCCCTACTTTCAGAGTTATCCTGGCATCGGCAATTCGCTCTC
>DYKN01000114.1 GCA_020722575.1 Rikenella microfusus
AAATTCAAAATGTAATCTCTGTTGGTATGCTATCAGAGGGGTGGGACGCAAAAACTGTTACCCATATTATGGGCTTACGAGCTTTTTCCAGCCAGCTCCTTTGTGAACAGGTTGTTGGCCGTGGTCTTCGCCGCGTTTCTTATGACGTAGGTGATGATGGTCTATATGAGCCTGAATATGTGAATATATTTGGAGTCCCTTTTACATTTCTTCCGCATGAAGGAGGGGAAGGCCCGCCTCCTCCCCCACCTCCGCCAAAAACTAAAATAGAACCTGTTAATGAAAAAATCCACCATGAAATAGTATGGCCAAATATTTTACGGATTGACCATGTTTACAAACCTGAAATGAAACTTGATTGGGACAAAGTTAAAGTTCTTGAGCTTGACCCTTATGAATCCATCACAGAGGCCGAACTTGCCGCAGTTATTTCAGGTAAACCCAATCCCAAAGTACAGGCAGCTATCGGTCTTGAAAAAATAGCCGAGGATACTCGCGTCCAGTCCATAGTTTTCAGAATTGCTTCAACGATTTATAATTCAGAAAAACGTTCAGACTGGAAAGGAAGTAAAGAAATGTTTTTAGCACAGGTTGTTAGAATTGTAGAGCAATTTATTGATTCTGATAAAATTACTGTAAAACATGACTTATTCAATCAAGAATTTTCTAAAAGAAAAATTTTAATAATTCTAAACATGAATAAAATCATCCAACACATCTGGTCTGAAATACGTGCAGAAAATACGTCAATGCTGACTCCGGTATTTGATACAGAGAAACCAATACGTTCTACTTCTGATGTTCGTACCTGGTACACAAGTAAACCCTGTGAGTGGTCTGAAAAATCACATATAAATCATTGTGTTTATGACAGTACCTGGGAGGCAAGTGAAGCATATAGTCTGGATAAATCAGACCTTGTTGAATCCTTTGTAAAGAATGACCATCTTGGTTTTATCATTCTGTATAATTATAAAGGTGTTATACGCAGATTTTTCCCAGACTTTATAATTCGTCTGAAAAATGGTAATTACTTAATTCTTGAAACAAAAGGTCAGGATAATCAACAAAACCAGGTTAAACGAGAATACCTAAATGAATGGGTAAATGCCGTGAATGCACATGGTGGTTTTGGCAAATGGCACTGGGATGTTTCATTTCATCCTGGCGACATTATTGAAAAAATAAAAAAGGTAGTGTGAAGGAATCTTTACGTGGTTGGGAAGGCCATTCCACCTCTCCGGGAAAAATAGAGATGACCGGAGGAGAAAAAATTCCAGTGTAACAAAGGTGGAATATGATATCAAAAATCCGGATCAAAAATTTCAAACAAATAATTGATGAAACTGTTGAGCTTTCACAATCTGTTGTTGTCGCTGGGCCAAACAACGGAGGAAAAACCACTTTGCTCCAGGCTATTTCATTATTTGCACTCGCCATCCGGGCATGGGGGGAGCAAAGAATAGATAAAAAAAGTAAGGCATCCAAACGAACCGGGGTTGCTATCAATCTGGAGAATGTTCTGAATATACCGGTATCCGAGTTTAAAGAACTGTGGACGGATCTTACCGTGAGGGAAAAGGATGTCAATCCCCACGGAAAAACTATAGCCCGGAATATCCGAATTGAAATTCACGCAGAGGGGTATACCAATGATCAATTCTGGCGAATTGGCTTTGAATTTGATTACGGAAGAGATACCCTGATCTACGCCAGATTAACCAATGATGAAGATGGAAATCCTTATATTTTTCCGGAAATACTGCTCCAGGAAAAAATTGGCTATCTTCCGTCCGTGGCTGGGTTGAAACCTGTGGAGGATAAACTGGAAGTGGGTTCCATATTAAGAAACATCGGCTATGGAAACACATCGGACGTATTAAGAAATATCTGCTTTTTATTGTATGAAAAATCGGATAAATCCCATTGGAAAGAATTTACTGCTACAATGGAACATTTATTTAAAATAGAATTAAACCCGCCCCGGTTTTCACCATCAACGGATTTGCTGAAAATGACATACAATGAAAGAGGCAAGGAAAACATAGATCTGTCATCGTTAGGCAGTGGATCCAAACAGGCAATTCTCCTTTTTGCCTATATTCTTGCCTTTCCGAACACCGTAAATCTTCTGGATGAACCCGACGCACACCTGGAGGTCATCCGCCAATCCAATATTTATGACAGAATCAGTGATCTGGCCAAAAGAAATAACGCCCAATTGATCATTGCCAGTCATTCGGAAAGTGTCCTAAAGAGAGCATTTGGTAAAGATCTTGTTATATCCAGTTTTTTTGGGAAATTTGAGAAAGTCAATCATCCGCCATATATTATTTCCGTGCTGAGAGATTATGGATACGAAGAGTTTATCATCGCAAAGCAAAGACCATATATTTTTTATTTTGAAGGAACAACAGATTATGATTTTATAAAAGCCTTTTGTAAAAAACTGGATAAAGAATTTATCAACGATTTCTTTGAGAATAATGTGTATCCCTATCCCGTGGGGAATGATGCCAACAGGGTAAAAAATCATTTTTCCAATTTAAGGAAATTTATTCCGGAATTAAAAGGATTTGCATTATTCGATAATCTGGGCAAAGAAATTGAGAATAACCAAGACGGACTTCTTATTGTGCAATGTATACTGGCCCCGGTTTCAACCGAGCATAAATTAGTATAAAAACGGTTGAAAAAG
>DYKN01000115.1 GCA_020722575.1 Rikenella microfusus
CTTGCTGTGAAATGAGTTTATTCTAAATAGGAAAATTTTTATTGGACACTACTGAGTAAATTTGACAATTTATAGATGTATGTGGTAAAGTATTAGACAGTTAAACTTGAAAATTAACCGGTGAGCATAAACCTTGTTCGCATAGTGCGAAAAAGAACTTGCCAGTCTGAAACCTTTGGCGAAGCAGAGGTTTCAAATAGGCAAGACCTGGTTCACTGAAATTTACCAAAAGGAGGGTAAAATGAAAAGGTTTGTATTAAGGATGTTGAGTTTAAGTGTATTATTTTTTGTTGCAAGTTTTTGTTATGGAGCACAAATATCAGGGAAAGTAGTTACACTTCCTCTTGACCAAAATGGAGACCCTACACCGGTTGCCGATGCTACTGTTAGAATTAATGGAACAACAACAATTGATACAACAATTGATACTGGAATTGATACTGGGAGATTTACTTTAAATTTACCTGACGATTCTGTTTATATCTTATCTGCAACAAAAGACGCTTATGTTAAAACTTATACTATTCCAACAGTAGCAGGAGGAAACCATGACGATGAGGAAATATTTACAGTGACAGAGCAGAAGCTTAATGAGTTTTATACAGAGGCAGGTATCCCGAAAGATTCAAGTAAGGGAACCCTTGTAGTTATGACAATGGGCTCATCCCATCACGAATTCTATGGAGCAACTGGAATAATAAAAAATTTGGATAACTCTAATGCTGCTGAAAAAATAAGATATATTAAGATAGATAATGGCCAGGTACAATTAGTGGATAACCCAGATAATAACCCAGATACAGGTACAGTTGGATTTGTAGGATTTAATGTTTCTTCTGGTGTTGTTATGGTTTCTGCTTCGTATGACGGCATACATTTTATGTGGAGACCTGCGTTTATATTTGCTAATTGTTTAACCTCTGGTACTTCTATCTATACTGCAATTTTTCAAGCTTCAGGGGTCAAAAATATTAATGGAACTCTTGAGGATGAGAAGGTTGCAGGAGTAAATGTTTCACTTTGTGGAACAGGTATTTCTGATACTACAGATTCAAATGGAAAATTTACTTTCAACAATGTTCCAGTCCCTTCTATGGTAATTATTGAAGCAAGTAAAACTGGATATAAAAACACATACCTGAGGACTATGATAGATGAACAAACTACTTCAGAAACTGCTCTGATAGTAAGCGAAAGTTTTATTGATCAACTTGCAAACCAGGCTAGTGTTGCACTTGACTCAAACAAAGGTATTTTTGCAGGCGTCATTGGTGATTCTTATGGTAATCCAGTTAAAAATGCAGATATAGGACTATATGATGAAGTAGGAGAAGATACAGAATTATATAATCGTGTTTACTATATGGATTCTGACAATGAAAAAATTGATACTGGTTTAACAGCAACCTCTGATAGTGGTATTTCTGTTATTTTCAATTTTGCTCCAAACCAACCAGTATATTTCAGATTTACAAAAGATGTTATATATAATTCACCTTATAATCTTTCCTTTGTATTACCTAACAGTGTTACTATTTCAAGATTTGGAGTTAACCTACACCTTTCACATGTTGAAATTGACAAAGGAGAAGCAAATCCACAAATTGCATCAATACAGCCAGGTACAACAGACCAGAGAATGCTACATATAAAACTACAAGAGACAACAGGATATTCTCCTGTTGCTCTAGATACTATTGTAATTACAGGGGAAGGGACAGGAGATGAAAAGGATATTACTGCAGTAAAATTATGGGAGTCAAATAAGGATGGGAATTTGATTGGTCAATTAGCAAACGGCATCTTTACACAGGATGATGGAACTTTAAAACTTCATCCTAATGTCTCTGTTCCTAATGGTGGCTCTCTTTACCTTATGGTCACTTATGATTTCAAGGATGGTATTGATGGTGGCAAAACATTTAAGGTTTCAATAAAAAACAACTCTGATGTATCTGGCTGGGACGACTCAAATCTGTATGTTTCAGTTGAAGGAGCACCTGTTGAAGGAAATACAATGACTATCCTGAAACAAGGGGAACCAGATATTTGTGTAGACCCTACAAGTGTTAATTTTGGTCAGGTAAATGTAGGGGATTCTTCAACTCAGACAATTACTGTTTTAAATAATGGAACGCAAGACCTTGAAATTGGAACCATAACAATTACAGGTGATAATGTTTCAGAATTCTCCATCTTGAATGATAATGTCTCAGGTGAAACAATAATTTCAGGACATACAGCAACATTTAATGTTGTCTTTAGTCCTTCTTCAAATGGTGAAAAAAATGCAACCGTAACTATTCCTTCAAATGACCCTGATGAGCAAAATGTTGTAATTTCTTTAACTGGTGAAGGGATAGGTGAGGCAGAGGCACCTTCAGAAGGTGGAGGTGGTGGAGGGTGTTTTATTGCCACGGCTGCATTCGGTTCTCCTTTTGAGCGTCACGTGCAGATACTGAGGGAGTTCAGGGATAGATACCTTCTTACCAATACTGTAGGAAGGGCGTTTGTGCGGTGGTACTACAGGCACAGCCCGAAATATGCGGCTGTGATAGCGCAGAATGAAACGCTTAGGATGGCTACAAGGATAACGTTACTGCCCCTCTACGGCATTGCCTTCCTGTTTGTGAAGGGTCTGATACCCTGGTTGATGCTGGGGCTGGTGGTGTTTATGCTGAAATTAAGGAG
>DYKN01000116.1 GCA_020722575.1 Rikenella microfusus
ATGAGGAGAAAGAGGATTTCTATCCGCCTGAATTTGAAATAATAAACTGGCCTGCTACAACAATACCGGAACTAAAATATGAAGATCTGGGAAAATTAAAGTCATTAAGGGGGTGGATAGGGGCAATCCAGGATCCGCATATTGAATATACGGACAAAGCTTTTAGATGCGAAGCCTGCGGCCATCTAAACCATTCCTTAGTAAAGCCTGAAGCCTGCGAAGCATGCGGGTTTAAGGGCAAATTTACATTTATACCTGAAGAATCTCAAGGAAGGCAGGCACAGGAAATAGTATTGATGGAGAATTATGACGAAATGAATCCTAAAAATACGCCTTCCACGATTGCATGTTACGTTTATGGAAATGAAATAAACAGGTTTACAGTCGGGGACAGGATAAATATGGTGGGGATAATCTCACTGGTAAAGAAGAAATTTGACACATACCTGTGCTTGAAAGTTCTGCACATAATAAGAGAGGAGGAAGAAATACACATATCCTCTGAAGATGTAAAAAAAATAAATGAAATATCAAAAGATCCATTTAATTTTATACATAAACATCTCGGAATGTCTGTAATTGGAGAGGAATATAATATTATAAAGGAAAGTTTTGCCCTATCCATTGTAGGCGGCAGCGAGAGCAAAAAAAGGTCAAATATACATATATTGCTGATCGGAAATCCGGGGATAGGAAAAACAGAGCTTTTATATTCCGCAAAGGATGATGCACCGAAAGCATTCTTTGTTGCAAGGACTTCAGGCCCTGGATTGACTGCAGCAGTATCAACCATACAGGGAACACCTGTATTAGTTCCCGGCATGATGGTATTAGCAAACGGCGGAGTATTGTTTATCGATGAAATAGACAAGGTAAACAAAAGCGGCCTTGATGCTATCCATAGTGCTATGGAACAGGGAAAATTCAGCGAATCCATGGCAGGAATAAAGGCAAATTTTGAGACAAACACAACAATTATTGCTGCAGCTAATCCCGAGGGATCGACATTTGATTCTACAAGAAGCGTAATGGAGCAGATTAATATGCCAGAGTCATTATTGCAGAGATTTGACCTTATATGGGCAATGTATGGCACCGGCTATGTTGACGCTTTAAAAATACTTAGAAGCACAGAGGAGAAAGATGATGAAATATTAAAGAAATATTTCGCATATTGCTCAAGGCTGAATCCAGGAATTTCAAATGTTGAACAGGAAATAGCTGACTTCTTCCAGGATGTAAGGTCAAAGTCAGGGGATCTAAGCATTGCACCGAGAAACCTTATGGCAATGAAAAGATTAACACAGGCATCGGCAAAACTGCATCTAAGGGAAGAAGCAACACTGGAAGATGTGCAGGAAATGGAGAAGGTAGTAACAGAATATTTAAGGCCTTTCGGTTTTTCCCTAAACAATATTTTAGTGCCATCCACATTGAAAGACAAGATATGGAAATTAATAGACATGTTTAAAGACAGGAAAATCTGGAATAGAGATGACCTTTTAAAAGAAACAAATTACACGGACCAGGATCTGGAAAGATGTATTGATTTAATGAAGAAACAGGGAAAGATATACGAACCCGCCAACAACAGATATGAGGTGATAAGATGAGTTATTTTACAGAACCAGAAAAATACGGTGTTTTGAATTTATATACGTATAATAAATCAACTGCCATTTGCAGAAACAGTGAAATACAGGCTTTGGAATTACCATACGTATGGAAAGAAAATAATTATTATACGTATGATAATTCGAGGACACAGAAAAACAAAGCTTCTATAATTTTTTTAAAATTGAATTTACGTACGTTATTTACGTATAATAATTCTTTATTATATTATTTTTTATTTTTTTTAAAAATTTAAAGGTGAATAAAAATGTCAGATAATAATGATTTCATGAAAAGGAAGAGAGGTGCTCCGAGGAAGGTATTCACAGAGGAAAATACTCCAAGAAGGTTAGAAACACAATTAAAGACATGGGTATATAATCTTGTTCCACATGACAGGCCTTTGAATGATGTTTTAGAGGAATTGATCACTGCAGCATTTGGCAATTCGGAACAGAGAGACCTTGCAGAACTCAAAAAGAAAGCAGAGGAAATGGAATATGAACTTTCAAAGGTAAAGGTGGAGATCTATAATATAGAAGAATCAATAAAACGCAAAAAAGAGCTCCAGAAATCCATTACCATGCAGAGGAAATATATTGCTTTTTGCCTTAGAAGAATAGCAAAACTGGAATATAATTCAAAAAAGGTAACAACAAGGCTTGAATGGTTAGAAAGGTCTTATGGAATAACATTTGACGTTAGGCAGATGGATAAATTCCTTAAAAATTCTACATTGGAAGACATAGAAAGAATACCGGAAACTGAATTCATAGAAGAAATGAATGCCAGGAAAACAAAAAAAGGTGAAAAGGAAGAAGAAATAATGAAGGAAATAGAAGAGGTGGATTAAATGGATTTGAAAGAATATAAAAAATATGATAAAAAAGAAGTTATATTAACGTATAGGAATGGGAATGCAACTGAAACACTAAAATGCCATACATATGGTTCTGACAGAGGCAGTGCATTTGTAGAACACCATGA
>DYKN01000117.1 GCA_020722575.1 Rikenella microfusus
TTATGCTATCGGTCTTATTTACCACCCTATTGTTACCACACTTAATATCATAGAGCCTTTTTCAATTTGACATTATTTAATTATATATGATATAGTATATACTATCAAGTTCACTTACTTATGGCTAACCTTGTTGAAAATTTAAGCATAAAAGTAGCCCTCACAAATACGTGTAACTTCAAATGTATGTATTGCATGGGTTCTGAAACTGTTCCCTACAGTGAACTTATAAGCAAAATGGAGGATTTTCGTGTCGCCCCCCTCGAAACCGGTAATATTTCAACCGATCAACTATTAAATGTTTTAAGGGCTTTCAGGCAGGAAGGATTTCAAAGTATCCGCCCAACGGGAGGAGAACCAACAATACGGAAAGATTGGGACAGGATTGTTAATGAAGCTGCAGACATGGGATACAAAGGCGTCGATATTACAACCAACGGAGCAACGTTAAGCTGGTATTTAAAAAACCACGAAGGAAAATTACCATATGGACTAAGCACAGTCAAAGTAAGTTTAGATACATGCGACCCCGATGAATTCCGTAAAATCACTGGTGGCGGCGATCGTTATAAGGTAATGAGAGGAGTCGAAGAAATTGCGGACCAAGTGTGGGTTCGCGCAAACACTGTTTTACTCCGATCAAACGCCACTCCCAAAAAATTAAGTTCTCTTCTCAATTTCGCTCAAAAACTTAGAATGAAGCAGGTACAATTTCTTGATTTAGTTTACTATCCAAATATGCCAGGCGCAGACCCAACATTCTGGGAAAAAGAGTTTATCGCATTTCCTGAATTCCAAAAAGTGATGGAACAAATTACTCCTGGTATTCAATTTGAGCAAGCCGCAGGCCAATTTGGCGTTAATTTCCATAAAGCTACATTAGATGGTTTAGTTATTACATTTAAAGACAGTACCTCTACAATGCGCGACGCCATGTGTGAAACCTGTCCGGTATATTGCCAGGAAGGACGCTGCCTGGTTCGGGTTGGCACAGATGGAAATGTTACTTTTTGTCCTGATTATCAGGGAGAACTTTGGCATTTTAATGGTCCTGAGTCATTACAAAACGGAACATTTTCTCGGAACACTGGTATAATTAAACAAATTGTACGAGGTTCGCGAAGAACTCGTACGATAGAAATATTTGCAAAACGCCACAACTTGCGTTTACCGAAAGACGTGTAACATGAGTATATCTGCCATCCTCTATGATCTCGTCGGACCGTTGTTAGTCCGCAATCCCAACGTTATTTTTGATACGCCAACACAAGAGATCAATAAACGCTGTGGGAACGCAATAAATGAAATTTCATTTTGGAAAGACATCGCCTCTGAATATCATTTTTCGCCTCAAAAAATAGGAGAAATAAAAAAAGTCATTGCGAGTGCCTATATCAAGAATGAACCAATGTGGAATTTCCATCAATCCGTTAAATCGCGTTATAAAACGGCACTATTGAACAACGGAACAGCAAGTATTTTTCAAGAATGGAAAAAGCTGTTCCATCTACCTCAAGAATTTACTCTCACCTTTAACTCTGGCGAGTTAGGGCTAAAAAAGCCTGATACGAAAATATTTACATATTGTCTAGATAAGCTTTCTGTTGATCCACAACAATGCATATTCATTGATGATGATAAGCGAAATACTGATACTGCAGCGTCTCTTGGCATTTGTGCCATCCTCTATTCACCACAGCATCATGATGCGTTTTTGAAAGAAATCAGGAAAATAACGGAAATATAAATACCCCAAGATTTTAAGTTTTGTTCCAATTCAACCTACAAGACGCGGGGCTCGCAGAGGTGCGTTCAAATTTTCTAAAATTAGCTTTTAAGACTATCTCAACTTCTATTCTTTTCTTTTAACTTTTTCTTTACGTTGAACTGAACCCCTTTTACTGTACCAGTTATCAGTCTATGTATTCTTTATCTTCCTAAATCCGACCCCTTAATTTTTAACTGGTAAAACCTGACTTAGAAATTCATCCGGTGATTTGTTATGATGACTGGAATGAATTCTTAAAGTATTGTAATACGTAATCGCTCCAGAAATCAACTGCTTTATGGTTCTATAGTGAACTCAAAACGAAATAGTCAAATATGATAGTTGAATTTTCTACTCATAATAATTCTTTCAAATTCGGAAACAGTCTCCTCAAGTGAATTTCTTTGATTATTGGCCAACCGATCTTTCCCATACTTCCAAATATGTTCCTGGGGATTGCAATCAGGTGCATAGGGAGGGAGATTGATAAGGTGAATTCTTTTAAGTGTTGTTGACAGTTTCCTTTTGATCTTCTTTCCATGGTGAAATCTCGCATTATCCCAGATAATACAAATACGTTTGTTTGGATATTTTTTGATCAGTTCTTCAAGAACTGGAATAATGGTATCCTGTTTCTGCCAAGACAGGCGATACAATACATCTTCTCCTGTTTTTAAGTTCAGGAATCCGATAAATGACTGGGCTTTTCTTTTTCTCTCCACCTTCATAATGGTTTTTCTACCTTTAGGGAGCCAAAGACGCCTGATTATAGATTCCCAGACGATTCTTGATTCGTCTGAGGCAAACACTAACCATTTCGTGTCTTTCATCAT
>DYKN01000045.1 GCA_020722575.1 Rikenella microfusus
ACGGTTCAAATAATCCTGGAATTTTTCTTTATATTGATCTCCCACCGGTATATATTTCTTATCGAAAATAATTCTACCATGTTCGACAATATCAATCTTATCAAGGTTTACGATGAAGGATTTATGAACGCGCATAAATTTACCGGTAAAGAACAAAATATAATTTGTGATTTTAAATATTTAGTCGATATTTATTTGTTACGATAGCTATAATATAAGAATGGAATAACAGTAATCAGTAACAAACGATTTTAACTATTTTCATCCTGTTCTAAGATTGCTAATTTATATGGTTCTATTATCTTGTAATAAATTATATCATTTATGAATTGGAAATATATAATGAACAAAGTTTTAATGTTAATACTGTTAATAATTATAACCACCATCTATTCCTGTAGTGACCTGAAAAGAATTATTATCTCTTCTCCCGGGAGGAAGATTAAAGTATCTCTATCCCTGCCTGAAAATGATAAAAACCATAACTGGATTTATTTTTCTGTCAGGTATAGGGGAAAGCCCGTCTTACTTAAATCATCTCTGGAATTAAAGTTTGATGAAAAAGAATTCGGTAGAACAGAAAAAATTTATTTTGAAAGAGAAAGTATATCTAATTCATGGATAAACGAGTTTGGAGAAAGAAGGAATATATCCGATAATTACAATTTGTTGAAACTTGGAATTCGAAAAGGTTCTGTACTTCTTAATATCTATTGCCGTGCTTACAATGAAGGCATTGCCCTGGCGTGGGAAGTGCCTGAACAGGAAGGGATAAGCAAAATAACCATAAACGATGAAAAGTTTATTTTCAGGTTTCCTGCTGATTATATTGCATGGTCAGCACTTAGAGCCCAGGCACAGTATCGAAAAAAAACCATTAGCAAGATTGATAGAGGATGTGAAAGGCCACTCGTGATTGAATATGACAGCACACTTACAATAGCTCTTACTGAGGCAGCGCTGGTCGATTTCGCAAGGATGAAGTTTTATCCTGATTCATCAGGTGGTATCTCACTGAGCAGCAGACTTGACGGTATGGTAAAAAAGGATGTGCCTTTTCGTTCTCCATGGAGGATTTTGATGATCGGAGAAAGCCCGGGAGAATTGCTCGAAAACAATTATTTGATTCTTAATCTTAATGAGCCCTCTGCTATTAAAGATATCTCATGGATTAAGCCCGGAAAAGTTCTGAGGGAAGTGACCCTGACTACTGCTGGAGCGATTAAACTGATTGATTTCATTTCAGCACACAGGATGCAGTATATCGAATTTGATGCCGGCTGGTACGGTTATGAATATGACGATTCTTCAGATGCGAGAACTGTTTCTGTAGACCCAAGAAGATCAAAGGGACCTCTCAACCTTCCAAGAATAATCTCATATGCACATTCAAAAGACATTGGGGTTTTACTTTATGTTAACCGTCGGGCTCTTGAAAGACAACTTGATGATATTCTCCCGCTTTACAGTGAATGGGGTATATCAGGATTGAAGTTAGGTTTTGTTCAGGTTGGCACTCAAAAGGCAACGATCTGGATACATGAAACAATAAAAAAAGCAGCAAACTATAAAATGATTGTTGATGTTCACGATGAATATCGTCCTACGGGCTACTCAAGGACTTATCCTAACCTGCTAACCCAGGAAGGAATAAGGGGTGATGAGGAGAGCCCTGCTAATAGCCACACCCTTATTACCATGTTCACAAGAATGATAGCAGGTGCCGGTGATAATACAATCTGTTATTACGACAGGCGAGTGGAAGAAAAAATGGGTTCCCACGCTTCACAACTTGCAAAAGCAGTATGTCTATTCAGCCCTTTGCAATTCCTGTATTGGTACGACAAATGTGTTCCGGACGGGAAAGAGGAGGAACTGTACGGAAAGCCAAATTACCTGGGGAATGAACCTGAACTTGAATTCTTCGACAATGTGCCAGTTACATGGGATGAGACTAAAGTACTGTATGGGAAAATAGGAGAATATGGTATAATTGCCAGACGTAAAGACGAAGACTGGTTTATAGGTGGTATTAATGGGAACCAGCCACGCAATATGACAATCTGGTTTTCATTCCTGAAACCCGGGAAAATTTATAAAGCAAAAATTTATTCAGATGACCCCGAAATAAGTACACGCACTCATGTAAAAATTGACGAAACCGAGTTTGATTTAAAATCAAAATACATCGTAAAACTTGAGAAAAACAAAGGTTTCGCAATGCATTTGCATCCCCAGCTCAGAGAAAATTCTATAAACTCTGAAAAATAAAAACATTTATATACTGGTGTGGATGCCTAAATGATAAACTATTTATACTTCATCTGCTTTGGATAACAGAGTCAAATTTTTAAAGTTATCATAACATGATAAATAGAACTTAATGTACCATCGATGATTTATTTGGTGTCAAAAAAAATCCTTAGCCAAAACAAGTATATTGAATACTGTAAAAATATTTATTTGCTGATATATTATAAAATTCTGATTACTAATATTTTATCAGTAGAGATGGTATTCCATTCTTAACAGGTTTATCACCGGTTATTATAAATCCTGCCTTTTCAGCAATACGAAGCGATCGTTCAAAATCTGCAGGGCTGACATGACCTCTCGGTTCGTTAAAGAGGATCTTCCCTCCTTCTTTAAGCATTGAGAAAAGGTCGGTAAAAAGCTGTTTTTTATCACCCACCTCATGCACCACGTTAAATAGCAGAATGAAATCGAGTCTCCCTGTTAACTCTTCAGGTCTATAGTTTTTATTGACAAGCAAGAGTTTTATATTACCGGCGACATTATACTTTAGTGCTCGTTTCTCGAGCTTTATTAGCATTTTCTCCTGAATGTCGACACAATAGACCATTCCTTCGGGGCCTGTCATTCTGGCAAGTGGAATGCTGAAATAGCCCATTGCACAACCGTAATCCATCACTGTCATTCCACGCTTTACATAAGGTCCCAGTATCTTTTGAGGATTATGCTGCAGTTTCCTTACAGGAAAAAGGAATGTATATGCTACCCACACAGGACAAAGGTGTTGCTTTTCCATTAAAGTAAATTTAAACAATTGCCAAAAATATTGAGGTATTTTATACAGGGCAATATTGATTAGGTGAACAGGCGGAAGAAAATCGGTAACCGGTAGACAGTAACCGGTAAGTCAATAGTTAATACCGGAATAAAGAGTATCTTCTTTTTGTATATACCCATAAAAATCTATCTTATACCAGTTTGAATTCATCAGTCGAGGAGGGTTGTTATCCTTTCTTGCCTGCAGTAGTCAGGCGATGTTTACTATCTTTTTATAACCACAGATAACAGAGATTGCCACCAAATAAGCCGAAACGCCATAAAGGAGAAAAATCAAAAATCTGCTAATGAATGAACTTTTAATCATTAATAAAATCCTTTTAAACTTCTACGGTCAAACAAATCTTCAGTATTTAACAGAATTGGATGAGGTTTGCGAGCCGGTGTATTAATTTACGCACCCATAACATATTGCGGCGCAGAATGATAAAACGCTGAATAAAATGGAGAGCTATAAGTTACCGAATGACAGCACAGTGAATGATTATTAACTGGCATGCTAATCCCCGGGGGCTCTCACCACACAGCATACAGTTTACCTTCATTTAAATTATGCTCATTGGAGCTCATTCAATGCCCTCACCAGAACATCCAGCTCAGTAGTAGTTGTGAACACATTTGGCGTTATGCGGCAGCCGTGCACCCCCGCTATATCGATAGGAGCTGTGTATATTTTGTATTTTTTAAACAGGATGTCTGCCATCTCTGCCGGTTTCATATTCTTCATCCCAACTGTGGCTATCCCGCACGATCTTGCCGGATTAGAGGGTGTGTACATCTCGATATGCGGTAGATTTCTTACTTTATCACTCCAGTAATGCTGAAGATATCTCAGCCTTGCTTCCTTCAGCTCTGGCCCCAGCATCAGGTAATATTCTATCGCATCCTCAACGGTCAAATCCGTATAGACAGGATGTGTACCGGTATGATTCAGCCTTGAAATGTCAGTGGAGGAATCATTAGCAGGAGCCATCAACGGCCATATCTTGCTAATATGCTCGTTCTTCATCCAAAGTATCCCTGCCCCCAGAGGCACACTCATCCACTTGTGCAGACTGCTGCCGAAATAATCACATCCAAGCTCAGGAATGGTAAACCTTATATGCCCGAAAGTGTGTGCACCGTCAACCATTACCTCAACCCCCCGGCTATGTGCCATGTCACATATTTTCCTTACAGGAAGTATCTGCCCTGTTATGTTGATCATGTGGCACACCATCAGCAGCTTTGTCTTTTCAGTTATAGCACCGGCATATAGGTTAGCTATCTCCTCATCCGATTCAGGATCGTGTGGAACCGAAACTATCCTGTTTACAACACCGTATCTTTTCTCAATCTGTCTGAACATGGTTAGCATTGTCGGATAATCCTGTAAAGCCATTACAGCCTCATCTCCCTCCTTCCACGGATAACCGCTTATAATAGTATCAAGAGAATCAGTAGTATTCCGGGTAATAATAAGCTCGTCAGTCGCGCAACCTGCTATCGCGGCAAGTTTCACCGCCATGGCTTTCTTGTTTTCGAACTGAACCGTCCGCATATAATATGAACCCTGGTAATTAACCTCCCTGACATGCTTAATGAATCTTTCAAGTGTTTGTTCGGGGATTATGTTGTAATAACCGTTTTCGAGATTTATTATATCCGGGTTCAGTCGGTAGCCTTTCCTGACTTCAAGCCAGAAATCCTCATTGTATACCAGCTTTTCAGCAGGTTCTGAAGTATATTTTTCAATCATTGTAAAAAGTATTCTTTTTGGTATAACAGCACTCATACCAATTATTCCCGCCCGTTTTATGAACTCCCTTTTTATTCATTTAACGACAATTCACCATGTTCACGGGAAGATTGTCTCCCTGTTATTTCTTGATTTTCTGCACAATTTTACCTGTTGCCTTTTCTTTGAGAATAATTTTCAATGTGCCGTCGGGTAGTATTTCTTCTTTAACGAATATATGGTCTTTGTCGTATTCTCGAACATCAGCAATTGGCTTAGATTTTTCCTGTCCCCTCCATACTTTAAGACTCACAGGTTCCCATTTCTTTGTTTTTGCCGAGCGATAGCAGGCATCCATTATTTCATTAACTATATAGCCGTCATAGAAAGTTTCAGCGGGTTCTGTTTTATTTTCAAATGCCTTAAACATATCAGCGAACATGTGATTGTAACCAAGTTCTGTCACCTCGTCGCCTACCGGGAATATCCATCCTTTTTCACTTTCAGCCTTTTCTGCGACATACCCTTTTTTGCCTCCGGCTGTAAATATTTCTATCCCTGTTCTGAGGAAATTATTAACCCAGATGGTTCCATCTGTACCCATTACCTCGTCGCGCAGGTCCATTCCACCGCGGAAGCTCCAGCTGACTTCGAATTGTCCGATAGCGCCATTTTCATATCTAACCAGACCAATTGCATTATCTTCGGCATCAATAGGTTTAACAAGTGTGTCGGCGGTGCTGATCACCTCCACAGGTCTTATATCCTTGCCAATGTAATTACGTGCTATTTCGATGCAGTGACATCCCATATCGAGCAACACGCCTCCACCTGATATCTCTTTTGTCCAGAACCAGTCGCTGTGCGGTCCGGGATGAGTCTCACGTGATCTTACCCATATTATCTGACCAAGTGAACCATTATTTACAGCCTCCAGACCTTTCAGCGTTTTGGGGGTATAGACTAGATCCTCGAGATAGCCGTGAAACAATCCTGCTTGTTCAACTGCCTCCAGCATTTTGTAAGCCTCATGAGCATTTCTACCAAGCGGTTTTGTACAGAGCACTCCTTTCCCTGCTTCTACAGCCAGCATCACCGCCTCATAGTGCATGTTATTGGGCAACCCCACGACAACAAGTTCAACATCGGCATCATTCACTGCTTCCTTAATTGAGGTGGTCCACCGTGGAATACCGTGTTTCAAAGCAAAAGATTTTGCCCTCGATTCATCACGGTCGCTAACTACCATAACCCTATCACGGCTACGTAGTCCGTGAAGAGAATGAGTATAAAAATCGCCAATAAATCCGGCACCGAGCATTGCAATCTTTGCCATAACATTTTATTTTGATGTGTTAGATAATAATCAAATTTAATAAAATGTCAGGAAATAAAAACCGGACTATAATAAATTATGAGTCCGGCCAAAAAGATTTTTGTAAGTAAATAATCAAATCCCTTTTCTATGCCTTCCCTGCGCTACCGAGCACATTAATTATTTTATGTTTATAAAGCTCTTTCAGTTTTTCTCGTGCCGGACCAAGATAGTTGCGAGGATCAAATTCTCCTGGTTTCTCAGATAAGACTTTCCTTACGGCAGCAGTAACGGCAAGACGACCATCAGAATCGATGTTTATCTTACATACTGCCGATCTTGCAGCCCTGCGAAGTTGTTCTTCTGAAACGCCTGCTGTATTCTCAAGTTTCCCTCCATAGCGATTTATCTCATCAACAATATCCTGTGGCACCGATGAGGCTCCATGAAGAACTATCGGAAACCATGGAAGCCTTCTCTCAACTTCTTCAAGAATGTCAAATCTTAACGGAGGAGGAGTCTCTCCAGGTTTTACTTTGAATTTATATGCCCCATGTGAAGTCCCTATTGAAATAGCCAGAGAATCAACACCAGTCCGATTTACAAAATCCTCAACTTCTTCGGGCCTTGTATAATGTGAATGCTCTGCTGATACTTCATCCTCGATGCCGGCAAGAACACCAAGCTCTCCCTCAACCGTCACATCAAACTGATGGGCAAACTCAACAACCTGCCTGGTTACTTTTATGTTTTCCTCATATGGTAAATGGGAACCATCTATCATTACCGATGAGAAACCCGTCTCAACACACGATTTACAGGTTTCAAATGAATCGCCATGGTCAAGATGAAGTACAATGGGAATTGCATACCCAAGTTCCTTTGCATATTCAACAGCTCCCTTTGCAAGATACTGAAGAAGAGTCTGATTGGCATATTTTCTCGCACCTTTGGAGACCTGTAAAATTACAGGTGACTTTGTCTCCACACAGGCAGAAATTATTGCCTGAAGCTGTTCCAGATTGTTAAAATTGAAAGCGGGAATGGCATACCCCCCCTCCATCGCTTTCTTGAAAAGCTCTCTTGAATTAACCAGTCCTAATTCCTTATAGTGTATCATAATAACTTGATTTTAAAACGGCATGCAAGTTACCTAATTAGTTTATTGTATCAAAGTTTTTAAAGAATTTTATTAATATATTGAATGACAAACTTTGACTGAAATGTTATTCCTTCTTATTATATGCCGGTGAAAGAAAAACATATTATTTTTTAAATACACAGAAATATTTTAATGTCAAACTGTTCATAATTAAAATCTTTGAATTAAATTGCATTTTAAGAACATCAAAGCCTGAAATAGGCTGAGAAAAAACATATAATAAAAACTTGATACTCAAAATTACAGGAGGTTATACCATGAAAAGAACTAATCAGATTAACCGGAGGCAGTTTGTAACCACCTCACTGGCTGCAACTGCCGGGTTGTTAGCAGGTGCTGGCACTTTATCATGCGCACCTCAGAAAAAATCCGATATAAAAGTCGGTTTGTACAGTATCACTTTTCTTGGTATCTGGTACCGGGGGGATGCAATGCCGTTAGACTTGATGGTTAAAAAAGCACGCGAATGGGGCTATACGGGTATAGAGATTGATGGAAAAAGGCCGCACGGAAATCCTCTCGACTGGCCCACAAAAAGATGTCAGGAATTTCACTCTTTGGCCAACGGTGAGGGCATAGAAATTTATGGTGTCGCTGCAAACAACGATTTCAGCAGTCCCATTCCCGAATACCGCGAATGCCAGATTGCATATGTAAAGGAACTGATTCGTATGGCGTCTAACCTGGGCGCGAAAACTCTTAGAATGTTTCTTGCATGGCCGGGCGTTACACTTCATCCCCATGTGGCTCAATACGATATTGCAAGAGATATCTGGAATTATACCCATGCAAAATTCTCTGCCGAAGAAACATGGGCATGGTGTCGCGACAGCCTGGCAGAATGCGTTAAATATGCATCGGATGCCGGAATTATACTTGCACTACAGAACCATAAACCGGTTATCGACGATTATCCTGATGTTCTGAAAATGGTAAGGGAAATAAATTCTCCATGGCTTAAAGTCTCACTCGATGCACCAATAATGAATGAAAAAACCATGGATTATATTACAAGAGCAGCTCATGCCGTCGGAGACCTGCAGGTTCTGTCACATTTTGGAGGAGAATACGAAAAAGACGCTGAAGGAAAAGTTAAAGGTGAAGAATTTTACAGGTATTTCGTTCAAGCTATGCATGAAATAAATTACCATGGATACATGAGTTACGAGCTCTGCCATCCCTTACCTGTTGTTGACGGTCAGACCGTTGGAATAGAATATGCTGAAAAAAATGCACAACTGGCAGCTGAATTTATGAATGGACTTATCAGGGAAATCACTTCAACCTGATGAATTTTGAGCAACCTTAATACTGCCTGTTATTTTTAAAAGCTTTAAAAAGTTTGACTTGCAAAACAATAGTGATAAAATCTCAACCCTTTTAAAATTCATCAGAAAATAAATATGATCAATCTAAATCTGATAAAAAAATCTCATTATGTAAGAATAATATTTTAATATTTAATAATGGAGTTTTATATTTGTATATATTAATAAAAAATCAAGTTTTATGGAAAACGGAAAAACAAAACCAATAATAATCGGTTCTGTGGCACTTGCTGCAATACTGATTATAGCACTTTTATTGTCAATAGGTTCTGTCAGGAAAGCCAATAAAAGTCTGAACGATGAAAAGCTTCGCTCCGAACAGCTTTCGTCCGAAAAGGATCAGCTGGCCGGTGAACTTGAAAAGACAAAAGCAGACCTTGCTTCTCTTAAAACAAACTTTGACCAGAATGAAAAACTCCTTGCCGAAACCAAAAATAAACTTGAGGCAGCCGAGAAAAGAGCCCGTGCACTGGCCGGCCAGAGTGCTGCTCTTGCCAGCGCAAAAAAAGAAATAGAACAACTCCAACAGCTTAAAACCAACCTCGAAAAAGAGTCAGCAGCCTTAAAAGCAGAATATGATAAACTTCTGGCTAAAAACAACGAGCTTCAGAATACCATCAACAATCTGGAGAATGAGAAAAAACAACTCTCCGAACAACTGCAACTTGCCAAAACCTACATTACCGATAATATGATGGTGTCAGCCGTCAGGGGAAAAACAACCGAAAAGCTTGTTGTCGTAGCCCGAAGAACAAAAAAGTTGAACATGTCATTTGATGTTCCGAAAAATCTGACTGAAAATATCACCTTTAATATTAAAACTCCGGACGGACAAACACTAACCGCAGATAATAAAGAATTGCAATGGTCATTTCCCGACAGACCGGGCGTTTATGTTGCCTGCCTCTCACCGGTTACAGGCGAAATCGAAGAGGCAAGACAGGTTAACCTTACCTTTACCCCTTCTTCAAAACTCCAGCCCGGCATTTATACTATTGAACTTATATGCAATAACATCACTTTAGGACACGCCAGAATAAAACTGAGATAAAAAAAGAAACACTAGTAACTTTTTAAAGCCACTCCTGAAACCCTGAAAAGGTCGAAATATTTCTGACAAAATTGAAAGATGTTGTTGATTTTATCTGAAAATAACGAGAGTAAAAACTCGTTATTGCGGAGTTTTATTTATAATCACTTTAGCATTGAACCGACAGAAACCTTGATACAAAATGCACGAAAAAGTTTCTATGCAATATTCTTAGAAGCCACATAAAAAAAATAAAATATTGAGAACATTTACAGTCAAACTATTCCGGTAAGTTTTCCGGTTTATAAAAAATTTCAAATAAAAATTCCGAAAAATGACATACAATTATTTTGTTTTAAATTTTTTTATAACTTTGACCAGATGGTTAAACCATTTTGTTTAACCATTTAGTTTAACTAAATAGTTATAAAATGTCTGAAAATGAAAAACAAACCGAAGAATTAATTTTTGAGGCAGCAACTGAAGTTTTTCAGGAAAAGGGTTACGACGGAGCAAGGATGCACGATATTGCACAGAAAGCAGGTATCAACAAGGCTCTTCTGCATTACTATTTCCGTACGAAGGATGCTCTTTTTGATGCGGTTTTTCAGAAACTGGCATCAATGTTATTCTCAAAATTCACTCCAATATTACGACCAGGACTATCACTTGATGGTAAATTGAACTTCTTCTTCAGGGAACATATTGAATTCCTTAAAACTTATCCGAAACTTGCACACTTCCTGCTTAATGAAATAAACCGCAAGCCTGAAAGAATTAAAAGAATCCTGGAAAAGATTGATTTTGACCATTTCTTCCTGACAATAGCTGAAATGCATAAAAAAGAGATTGAAGATTACAATATCACTCCGGAAATATTGCCACAGATAATTACCTCAATTGCCGCAATAAGCATCTTCCCTTTTATTGCACGTCCGATTGTTGAAGTTGCACTCGAAAAATCAGGTGTGAGTTTTAACGAATACCTTGAAAAAAGAAAAGAATTTGCTCCCGATTTTGTTATTGGGGCTCTTAAAAGCAGAAAAAAAACAAAAAAATCAAACCTATGAAACTCAGAACCTTTCTGATAACAATTTTATCAATATCAGCATTTCTGCAAGTGTATCCGCAGAAGATAATCACCCTGGCGGGATGTTATGATGCGGCTGAAAAAAAGAGTAATCTTGCCGCCGAAAAGGAACTCCTCATCTCAATATGGCAGTTTAAGGATGAAAACCTTGCCAGAAACTGGCTTCCATCACTGGATGCAAACGCAAATTTCATCTATAATTCAGAAGTTATTGATCTTGGAGAAAACTTTTCCTCCATACCCATACCCGGACTGGCTGATGCTATAAAACCTCTCCCTCATGAACAATACAAAATCACACTCGATATTACTCAGACGCTCTATGATGGCGGGGCAACTAAAGCAGCAAGAGAACTTGAGAACCGCTCAAGAAAAGTGAATGAGAAACAAACTGAAACCGACCTCTATAAACTTCGTTCACAGGTCAACAGCTATTTCTTCTCCGTGCTGATACTCGAAAAGCAAAAAGAGTCGCTCGAAGGCTATATGGAAGTGATTGAGAAACGTATTGCAGCTATGGAGTCAGCCCTGCGGAACGGCATCATTCTTGCCTCCGATATCGACATCATGAAAGCCGAACAGATTAAAATACTGCAGCAACTGAAAGAAATTGAAATAAAAAAGAGATCAATGTTAAATATTCTCTCTGACCTTACCGGAATTACCATTGAATCTTCCGACAGGCTGGCCTTACCAGACCTGCAGGCAGTAATGAGTGATGAACTTTTCAGACCTGAACTGGAATTGTTCGATCTCAGAAAAGATCAGCTTACCGCAGGTATTACAGCTGCAGAAATAAAAAGAATGCCGAAAGCCTACGGCTTTGTGACAATGGGTTACGGAAATCCTCCTGGAAACAATTTCTTCAAAGATGAATTTGCACCTTATTATCTGATGGGGGCAGGAATAAAATGGAACATATTCGACTGGAACCGGATGAAAAACGAAAAAGCAATTATAAGCCTTGAAAAAAACATACTTGAAAAAAGAAAAGCCGACCTTGAAGACAATCTGAAAAGAATGCTCGAAGCGAAGAGGGCTGAGATCCTCTCACTTGAATCTCTTCTTGAATCGGACAGAGAACTCTCAGAACTGAGAAAAAAAATTTCTGCTGCGGCTGCATCTCAATACGAAAACGGGGTTATCACCGCTTCAGAACTGCTCAGTGAAATGAATTCCGAACGTCAGGCCAGACTGACTTACGAACTACATAAGGTAGGCCTTGCGCTGGCAAAAGCAGAATATATAAACATAAGCGGACAGGAAATTAAATAACCGGGAAAAATCATCAAAATCTTATTAACTCCATTTATAATTTCTAAAAATGATTACAAATAAATCAATAAGTTAACCATGAAAACATTTTTAATCATCTTTTCAATTATAACGTTTCTCACGGGTTGCAGAAACAGCAAAGAGAATGCTGATGCCTACGGCAACTTTGAAGCTACTGAAGTACTGGTCTCTGCCGAAACCAGCGGACGAATCCTTCAATGTAATATACACGAAGGCGATAAAATTGAAAGGGGAGACGTAATTGCTATTATCGATACCACAATGTTTTATCTCCAGCGAGCTGAAATAGATGCATCCGTTGCAGGAATTTTAACACGCATCACCTCCATAAATGCACAGAATAAGGTTCTTGAACAACAAATTGAAAATCTTCTTATTAATATTAGAAGAACCGAAAACATGCTTAAGGATGATGCCGCTACCAGAAAACAGTACGACGACCTGACAGGGCAGGTTGAAGTCCTGAAAAAACAAATAGAAGCCAATAATTCCCAAAAAGCATCGGTGCAGGCAGAAATATCGGTTCTTAATGCCAGAAAAACCACTCTCAACGAACAGATTTCCCGCTGTACCATTAAAAGCCCATTGAAAGGCGTAATTATTCAAAAATACTATGAAGCCGGAGAAATGGTTACAACAGGAAGGCCTCTGGCTAAAATTGCAGATCTGTCAACCATGAAACTGGTTGTTTATGTTAGCGGTTCGCAGCTTGGAGACATTAAAAATGGACAGGAGTGCACAGTAAGAGTTGACGATGGGAAAAAGGGTTATAAAAAATTTAAGGGAAGGATCAGTCATATCTCCGAAAAAGCTGAGTTTACACCAAAAATTATTCAGACAAAGGAGGAGCGTGTGGCTCTTGTTTACGCTGTAACTATCGAAGTGCCGAATGACGGAACTTTAAAATCAGGCATGCCTGGAGAAGCTATTTTCTAAAAACTGCTGGATAAAATGAACACCGTTATCAGAGCAGAAGGAATCTCAAAAAATTTTGGGGGAACCCAGGCCCTCGGCAATATTTCATTTTCAGCAAACGAAGGTGAAATACTCGGAATAATTGGTCCCGACGGAGCAGGAAAAACAACACTCTTCCGGATAATTACAACTCTTATTTTGCCAGACTCAGGATCGCTCGAAATCTTTGGTCTGAACGCATTAAAATCTTTTAAAGAAATCCGTAAACATACAGGCTATATGCCGGGCCGGTTCAGCTTATATCCCGACCTTACCGTAGAAGAAAACCTTAACTTCTATGCTACTGTTTTCGATACAACCATCGAGGAAAATTATCACCTAATTTCAGGTATCTTTAAACATCTTGAACCCTTCAGGAAAAGAGCTGCCGGAAAACTTTCTGGAGGTATGAAACAGAAGCTGGCTCTTTCCTGCGCATTGATCCACAAACCCCGTTTGCTGGTTCTCGACGAACCAACAACAGGAGTCGACGCCGTTTCAAGAGTCGAATTCTGGGAAATTCTTTCAAAATTAAAAGAATACAATATAACTATTCTCGTTTCAACTCCCTATATGGACGAAGCTATGAAATGTGACAGGGTAGTGCTGATACAACAGGGAAAAATACTTGCCATCGACACTCCTGAAAATATAGTAAAAAGTTTTTCAGTCAGGCTCTTTAAAATAAGGGCAACCGATAAGTTCAATCTTATCAATACTGTCAGACGTCACCCCTGCACACGATCAGCTTACCCATTCGGCGACTCTCTGCATGTATCCTTTAAGGACGATTCCATACCGGCAGATCTGAATGATTATCTGAAGGTAAATGGAATAGAAAAAGCTGAAATTATTGGTGCCGAACCATGCATCGAGGATTGTTTCCTTGAACTGATGAAAAAATAATACTCCTATGAACAATAGCATACGCCTTCCTCACTGTCGCAGGCAAGCAGAAATTAAATTGATGTCACGGATAATCAAGAATAAAACCGTAAAAATCTATCTGATCCATCCTGATAACAATCGGGACTTATGTGATATAAAATTTAAGTAAAATGCTTGATGCAGTAATAATAGTCAGAAACCTTGTAAAAAAGTTTGGCGATTTTGTAGCAAACGACAATCTCAGTTTTGACGTTTACAGGGGAGAAATTTTCGGCTTTCTCGGGGCAAACGGAGCCGGAAAAACCACAGCCATCAGAATATTGTCGGGGTTGCTTGAACCAACTTCAGGGGAGGTAATCGTGGCAGGATTTAATGCTTTACATCAGCCTGAAATGATTAAAAAACATATTGGCTACATGTGCCAGAAGTTCTCACTATACGAAGATCTGACAGTAAAGGAAAACATTGAGCTTTATGGTGGTATATACGGAATGAGTGATTCCCTAATTCTGGAAAGAACAGAAGCCCTGCTCGAAAAACTGAATTTCAAAGAGTATGCAAACAGTTTTATCTCCAGCCTTCCCCTCGGATTAAGGCAAAAGCTTGCCTTTGCCGTTGCAGTAATCCATGACCCGGAAATAGTATTCCTTGATGAACCTACCGGAGGAGTTGACCCGATCACCCGAAGACAGTTCTGGGAAATGATTTACGAAACGGCAGCAAGCGGTATAACGATTATCGTAACTACACACTATATGGACGAAGCCGAATATTGCGACAGAATCTCTATTATGAGCGAAGGTCGTATAGCTGCACTCGACACACCAGAAAACCTTAAAATACAATACAATGCAAAAACTATTGAGGAAGTGTTTATCAGAATTGCAAGGCCTGAAAAAAATTTACAGGCCTCCCATGAAAAGCACTAATCAACCTACTACGGCAACGGAGGATGGAATGCTTCCTACTAAAGGGGACTTTAATGGGGTACCTCCAAATTGTGAAATTAATCTTGAAATATATTAAATGCAATTATAAAATTAAAAAAATGAACCGGTTTCTCGGATTTGTAAAGAAAGAATTCCTCCACATCTTCAGGGATTACAGGACCCTGATTATATTGTTCGGGATTCCTGCAGCACAAATACTTATATTTGGTTTTGTTGTCAATACCGATATCAAAAATGCAGGGGTCTCTGTACTCGACCTGTCGAAAGACGAAATAACCAGAAATTTATGCAGCAAAATATATTCCTCGGAGTTTTTCATAAACAGTGGTACTCTGAACAGTTATGGTGATATCGACAGGGTTTTCAGAAAAGGCAGGATCAAAGCAGTAATAGTTTTTGAGGAGGGGTTCGGCAGAAGGCTCCTAAATGAAGGTCATGCTTCAGTAAGCATCATTACCGACGGCTCGGAACCAAATGTGGCAACCATGGTAACAAATTATGCCAGAGCAATTATCTCTTCGTTCAATTCCGAATTAAACCAGAACCTGATGGCTTCCCCTCCTGTTATAATACCAGAAGTAAGAATGTATTACAACCTCTCTTTAAAAAGTCATTTTATGTTCGTGCCGGGTGTGATAACTCTCATCATGATCCTGATATGTGCATTAATGACCTCCGTAACTATAACCCGTGAGAAGGAGTTCGGCACAATGGAAGCACTCCTGGTATCGCCGCTTAAACCAGCCCATATAATACTCGGCAAAGTCACACCCTATTTCCTGTTATCATTTATTAATATTATAACAATACTCATTCTCTCGTGGTTTGTATTCGGTTTGCCGGTAAAAGGGAGTCTGATTTTGTTGCTGCTTGAGACGATGCTGTATATCCTCATGAGCCTTTCGCTCGGAATACTTATTTCAACCGTTTCAAAAACCATGCAGCAGGCAATTTTTATTTCTGCAATCAGCCTCCTTCTCCCTACCATCCTGCTCTCGGGATTTATCTTTCCTATCGAAAACATGCCAAAAATATATGATTACCTGAGCAGCATCGTGCCACCCAGATACTTTATTGTAATTATCAAGAACATTATGATAAAAGGCACCGGATTCGGATTTGTATGGAAGGAGACTCTGGTGATAGCACTTATGACACTTGTATTTATGGGGATCAGCGTAAGGAAATTCAGTTTAAGGCTTCAATAGCATCATTTATGAGAACGGTATATTTTCTTATCAGGAAAGAGTTTTTGCAGATTTTCAGGAATAAATTCATCTCGAAGGCCATTTTTGCAGTTCCTCTCATACAGATGCTGATACTTGTTCCTGCCGTTACTTTTGAAGTCAAGCATGTTGACCTGTGCGTAATGGATTTCGACCTTTCTGAAAAGTCGCGAAGTCTTATCAGCCGGATTGACGGGTCTCCGTTTTTTACTGTCCGATATTCAACTTGGTCCGATGAAGAAGCCTCCAACCTCCTGCTTGACAACAAATGCAGTGCTATAATTAATATTCCTGCTGGATTTGAAAAAGATTTGAACAAAGGTACCCCCGCATCACTCCTGGTGAGAATCGATGCCATCAATGCCATGAAAGGACAGCTGACATGGGCATATCTGAACGGTGTCATCAACAGCTTTAATTCAGATATTATCCCGGATATTTCCGACCAGGAAAAGACATTACAGGTTCCTCAAATTGAGATCACCAATCGGTACTGGTATAACGAAATGCTGAACTATAAATATTATATGCTTCCGGGTATCCTTGTAATACTGGTTACTGCAATAGGTTTTATGCTGGCAGGGCTTAACCTTGTGCACGAAAAGGAAATCGGTACCATTGAGCAGGTTAATGTCACACCGGTAAAAAAATCTCAATTCATCATTGCCAAGATGATTCCTTTCTTTATTATCGGCCTTGCCGACCTGGCACTGGGGCTCATTCTTGGAAAGTTACTTTTCAATATCCCCTTTGAAGGTAGTATCCTGCTGTTATTTCTTGGTTCGGGTATTTTCTTAGTGGCCGTTCTGGGCTTAGCCCTATTCATTTCCACCTTTTCATCAACCCAGCAGCAATATATGTTTGTTGCATTCTTTTTTATGATCATTTTTATCCTCATGAGTGGCATCTTTACTCCATTTGAAAGCATGCCGACGTGGGCTCAGAAGTTTGATCTGATTAATCCCGTTGCTCACCTTATAAAATTCAACAGGATGGTTATGCTGAAAGGATCAGGCATAGCTGATGTCTTAAACGAATTGCTTCTGCTTTGCGGAATAGCTGTTATCTTTACCACATTCGCCGTGAGAAAATACAGGAAAACGGCTTAAACAATATTAGTTTAGATACACCTCCACCTCCACCGGCCAGTGATCGGAAATAAACATTCCTCCCTGCTTTTTTACAACCGTTGATTTATTTTTACCTTTAACCAGTTACGCAAAAATGGTGTATTTATTTATTCTTAAAGTTAATGAATCATTAGCAAAAATTTATCTTTAATCTGTTCTTCAAAGATTTATAAAATATCATTCCATACCGTTCAATCCAAAAAAGCTAAATTCCTCCAAAAATTAACTTTCTCAGAAAA
>DYKN01000118.1 GCA_020722575.1 Rikenella microfusus
TCATGACCGACAATATTGAAAACATCATACTGGAACACCTGAAACGCTTTCAGGCGGGGCAAGATCGCATTGAGCGTGAGCTGAAAGAGATAAAAAGCCGGGTCACGACTCTGGAGGCAACGACGTCAACGATCATGCAATACTTGGCGCAAATGTCAGGCTCCATTGCCGAGCAGCATGTGCGCTACGACAATTTGGAAGATCGTATCCAGCGTATTGAGCGCCGCCTGGAGCTGTCCTGAGCCGGTATAAAATGAACGGCCACTGCTTTTTGTCTCATAATAGCCCTGACCAGGCAGCAGCCGGGACCTGTGCAATCAATACCCTACGGACCTGGCCAGCCCCACCCACGAGACAAAACGCCGCATTGTGTCTATGACATATTTGTATCACCAGAATTCTTCATATGCTTGCTTATCAGACGACTCTTGATTGCCAAGCTCTTTGGCTATTGTTGTCTTTATTCTATCCTTGTATGGATTAAATGAAGTTCCAATAAGTCTCTTCAAAACCAAAATTGCTATTGGAATAAACTCCGTTTTTTCTGAGAAATTTTTATTTAATTCCTTGTCGCTATCACTATATTTATCAAATAACATTCCAGATTTATCTATTATTCCACCAGTTCTTTCGCCCTTCTTACCAACAAGAGGATCGGTAAATGGCGAGTCTTGAAAAAAAACATCCCTCTTGAGAAGTATTCCACGAGGGAAAAAATTCTCATAAGCGTGATTAACCCCTATCCCAAGTTTTCTTATTTCATCTATTATCGACAACGATAAGCCTGCCGATTTCCTATATGTTGATCCATCCCAAAAAAATATTTCCGGTTGCATAGGTTGACCGATTATAAATGCCGATCCAGGATTTGTTATGATAAAATCCTCACCATATGGAAATAAATTTGTCACTATATTGTAAATGTAAGCATTGTAAAAAAGTCCAGGGCGACCTTCTACGATATGCCCCTTATTGTCGTCGTCCATCTCTATCAGCGCAGAAAAAGCTTCCCTCTCGAGCAATTCAGAGAATTTTGTTGCACCATCTATTGTCCTAAAGAAAAAAGAAAAAACACGCTTATAATCTTTTGTTTGATCTAAATCTTTTTTGAAAATAGAGCTTCTAAAATTATCCCAGTCAATTATTTTCGTTGGATTATCACTAAAAAACCATATTTCAGAAGAGTTATTATACGCATCTTCTGATGATAATGTTCTTAAAAAAACAGAGTCATCTTGAATTTTTATTCCTTTTTCTCGTGAGTACTCAACCAGCTTCTTAGCGGATAGTAAATACCTATCACTACCAATCGTCGTCAACGCTTTATAAAGCTTGTTTACTCTCTGTGATTTATCAAAGAATTCTGATTCATTAAGATACGATGAAATTGTTTGTGGTGTAACCCCTAATAATGCCGCAACTTCTTGTAGCTTTAGGCCAAGTCGTGAAACAACGCTTTCTTCTTTAATTGTCTCTTTCATTTTACCCCTAATATCTATATCAAATGGTGGGCCATACATTAGCCCACCAATTATTAGCGCCTCTTATCCGGCTCTTTAGCTACACCCTTATATGGGTTTTCGCTTTTTGCCGAAACGAATTTTCCACTTTCAGAATTGCGCTTTACCCATGTGTCATTACGTGGATTATACGTTTGCGAACGATTGGTCACAGACCCTTTCCTATATCCGTTACCTGTGTTTGTGGCCACTATTCGTCATCCTCATCGCTGAACACGTAGTCGTAAATATCGCTCGCCGCCTTGGCCGCAACAGTGGCAAGAGCAGCCTCTGCAACGATGGTGACAACAGCTTCCAAAGTGAGACCAGCCAAAAACTCAAACATAGTAACCCCCATGGGCTGCAATGTTGCCGCGTCCTGTGGAGGCCAAGCGCCGCGCTGAAGCACGAAAATTGCGGATTGAACGACGATCTGATGGAGAACTTGGAATAGTAATAAAATCAAAAGTATTCATATTGATAGCACGGAATTGATGCTTTCCTTTGGACTGACGCACAACCAGCCCCACATCGGTGGCAATTTTAAAAAAGTCTTTGCAATACATAATACTATCCTCTTAATATCTAAGTTTAGACCAGTTACGCTGCTGATCCATGCCACATCTCTATAAAAATTCGCATTTCTCTGGCAGCAGGTGAATAATAGCTTACCTGAATACAATGTCAAGTAAGTTCGTTATCCTGATTTTAATAAGGCAAACTGCTCATACGCTGGTATAACGATGGAGTGAGGATTGCTCCAGAACCCCCATAGCGCTCTCCATAAAAAATATGCGGCATTTCAGGAGACCATTGTGAATCGAGATGAGAGAATCGTTGTTATGGCCGTTCTTCTCGGTACCAAAGCGTGACCTATCGCACTAACGTACGAATTTTCGGTTTTCTGAGTAGCATCACTGAGCAGCCGCGCTATTGCGTTACTGTAACCCAAATGATTCGGCCCCCGGATTGATAATCCGCTGGTCTGGTCGGTTCACACACCAGCAAAAACAGGCATTTCAGCCTGTGCCATGCCGTGATTTTTGGCGTTTTGCCCAAATAATGCCCAAGT
>DYKN01000119.1 GCA_020722575.1 Rikenella microfusus
TTTTTTCATCCTTAACCCTATTTAAAATTCCGTTAATAAATTTGGAGGAATCATCGGTCCCAAAGGTCTTGGCTAATTCTATTGCTTCATTGATTGAGACCGCAAAAGGAATCTCCTTTAAAAAGAGAATCTCAAAACTTCCTAACCTTAAGATATTTCGGTCAACCACCGACATCCGGGAAAGATCCCAGTTGAGAGCATACTCAGTAAGCAATTTGTCAATCTCTAATCTCTTTTTCTCAACCCCTTTTGCCAGGATATTAGTAAAGTTCTGCACCTCTTTCTCAGCATTATTCTCCTTCCAGAATTGATGGAGAACTTCCTCGGATTCTTCCTTCCTTATGTCCAATTGATAAAGAACCTGAAGAGCAAATTCTCTTGCTCTCCGCCGCTTTCCCATAGATTTTAAATTTGATCTGGGGATAGCCAGCGAAAAATAACAACACTTTCTGACTCAACAACTCCCTGGAAACTTCTATTATCGCTATGAATTTTTTGACTAGAATAAAGTTCTTCAATTAAAGAACCATCCCCAAGAAGTTTATTTGAAGCGCTGACGGAAATAGACCTTTTCTCCCCAGTATTAATTATAAATAATAATCTATACTTTCCTGAGATTCCGCTTTGCCACTGCAAACCATCTGTACCTTTTTCACTCTCTATCTTTAACTCTGGTACAGTTTCACTTCGGCTGATAATTTCGGAAAGCAATATTTCAAAATCCCGATATTGTTCCTTGTAATAAGGAAGACCAATAAAACTCCCAATAACATAAATTTTACCCTTTCCTATCCTTTGCTTTGATAGAAAATTTTTCTTTATATCTTTTCCTGATTTCAAAGCATCTTTCCTAACTAAAGGGGTAAGCCAACCACTTAATCTGAGAGTAATCTTCTTGTTATTGAATAGTATTTTAATTCTGTCTTGCTCAATAATTCTTCTTCCTTGATCACTGACACCAACTGCCGACATAAAAGTTCTTTCTTCTCCTGGATATCTATAGAAACCAAGCGCAGTAAAGGAATCGGTCTCTGCCTCACAGAAAATAGTTCCTCCCAATTTGAGAAATTCAATTAAACGATGAGCAACTTTGGGTTGGATAACCAAAGACCAGGGCATAAAGAGAACTTTTAATTTATCAAGGATATCCAAATGGTTACTTTCTACAACCTCATAAGGAATATGAATACGTTCCAGGGCCGTAAGATATCCTAATAAATTTTGGGAAGCGAGTTTGCTATTTCCATCACTGGCCCAGTTTAGATAGTAATTATCCGGTTCAAATAGAATCCCTACTTTTGGATCATCCGGTTTATATGCCTCCAATAAGTCGTTATACTTTTTAACTATTTTCCCAGTTTTTTTCATTGCCTTAAGTCTTGCTTCTGCCATGCCATCATTACCGGAAAGTCCAAAGCCGGATGATTCTCTGCCAAATACCTCATCTCTCCAGCACCAGAAGATTATTGCTTTAGCACCACGGCCATAGCTATTCCATACCCAGCGCTGCTGGAGCTCCGGAGATACTGAGGGAGTCACCATATGTCCATTACGGGCCGAACCACCCTGGAGTTCGCTAACCCACATAATTTTTCCTCTGGCTGCTGAACGAATTGCTTCTATCCGTATTCCCAAAGTTGTTTCGTTAAATCCTTCCCAGACAGGAAAATGGGAAGAGCCAAACCCATCTAGTTGGTCTGCTAAATCCCAATCATTTCCCCGGCACAACGTCTGCTCGAACCCTATGCCAGTACTCATTATCGCTGGCTGTGCACAGTGAGCGGTAATAATATGTTTTTTATCCTGTGATTTTATAGCCTGATAACGAAATCTCATATGCTGCTTTGCTCTCCAGGTTAAAAACCTCAAAAATTCTATCATCTCAGTATAGGGACGACCAGGAAGTTTCCCTGGAAAGACATCTTCCCATTGAGAATATCGGCGTTTCCAGGCTTCGTTTAATCCTTCTAAATCCTTATAATTCTGTTTCAGCCATCCTCTAAAAGCTTTTATAGTATTTGAGCAATAGCAGACATATCCATCAGCCTGAACAGCCCATCTTGTTTCATTCCAGCAATCCCAGCCGAGAAGATTTTTTTCGTCGGCATAGCGTTTTGCTATTGTCTTCAGGAAATTTGCCATTAGTTCCTGAACTTGAGGATGGTCGGTGCAGCCACCGGGGGTAAGACCCACATTGCATTCACTACGAAGGCTCGAGATAACTCTATTACCCATATGGTCAACCATATAGGAATCAGGGATGACGCGATGAATCCAGAGAGGATGAATCGCGGCGATGGTGCTGATAATTACCCCTAACCCCCGTTTTCTAGCCTCAACAATAAGCTCATCATAGTCATCAAACTTAAAGAGCCCTAGCTCTGGTTCAATCCATCCCCAGCAAGCCCAGAGTTGAATTCCATTAAGGCCAGAATCACGTATCCGGCTTAAATCATCCTTCCAGTGTTTCTTTTCTGGAAATGGTGGCCGATAGTATTGAGTGGCAAGTATCATGAACCTCTTTTAAATTATAGTTCAATTTTCACTTTATCTTACTAAAAAGGT
>DYKN01000120.1 GCA_020722575.1 Rikenella microfusus
CACTTTCGGGATTAACCTGAAAGGGGAGCGGTAAAGGTGTATAGGATATAAGGAGGACTAAAATGACTTACTTAAAAAGGTCTCGAAATCGGATAAATGTCTGGTATAAACACAACTACTTTTAAATCCTCTGATTTTTGCCGACAAAGAAAAACGAAAGGAGAGTATAACATGCCTTGGATAGTAAAGGAACAGGTGCAGTTTGAACGGAATGAAATTATAAACCTCACGAAGCGGGTCGCACAAGAATCGCTTGAGAGAATCAACAGTAACCCGAAACGGGTACTTCTGTTGCCGCCTGACATCACTCGAGCCCACAGCGGTGCTGGCTGGATTACAAACGTTCTTTACCATTTTTTTGCAGAATCATCCGATGTGCAAATAATACCTACGCTCGGACAGCATGTTCCACACACAGAAGAGCAAAACCGGTGGATGTTCGGGGACATCCCGGGGGATAAGATACACGTTCACGACTGGATAAATGGTGTGAAGACAATAGGGGAGGTACCTGCTTCGTTCGTTAAGGAGGTTAGCGGAGGAAAGGCATACTGGCCAATTCCTATTTCCTTGAATAAGATGCTACTTGAACAAGATTGGGATTTAATTATCAACATAGGGCATGTTGTTCCACACGAAGTCCTCGGTTTTGCAAACCACAATAAAAATTACTTTATCGGGTTAGGCGGTAAAGAAACAATATGTGCTTCACATATGATGGCGGCCTGCTGTGGAATTGAAAATAACCTTGGGCGTATAATTACCCCGTTGCGGGCCTGTTACAATAAGGCCGAGACGGATTTTCTCGGGCATCTGCCGGACGTATATATTCTGTTAGTGATGGCCCATAACGACAAAGGTCATCTTTCGCACGTCGGGTTTTATGCAGGCGATGATACGGAAACATATCTGGCTGCAGCCAGAAATTCAAGGCGATGCAATATAACTGTTGTTGAGCCCCTGAAGAAAGTGGTTGCCATAATGCAGGGTGACGAGTTTCACAGTACATGGGTGGCAAACAAAGCCATTTACCGAACCCGAATGGCTATGGCTGACGGCGGCGAACTGTTAATTATTGCACCGGGTTTGAAACGCTTCGGAGAGCAACCAGAGGTAGATAAAATTATCAGAACCTATGGCTACAGAGGGACTGACACAATCATGAGATTGTGGAAAACAGAGCCGTTGCTGCAGGAATTTACCCATGCAACTGCTCACTTGATTCACGGGTCTTCCGAGGGAAGATTCAAGATTACTTATGCTCCAGGTTTTTTAAACTCTGAAGAGATTGAAAGCGTAGGGTATAGTTATATGGATATTGACAGCGCTCTGGCAAGGTACAATCCTCTACGTATGAAAAACGGCTACAATACGATGCCTGATGGAGAACAGGTATATTATATCGCCACTCCGTCTGCCGGGCTGTGGAGTGTCAAGGAACGCATCGACGCTGATGAAAACTTATCTAGTGGTTAATAGTGCATGCGGGTTCTTTCGGCAGAAAAATTTTGTTCCACAAAAAGGAATTATTACCTCCCATGATTAATAAGCGGGTCCAGAGAAAGTTGGACGTCTTAAAATGGAAATTAAGAAAAATAGAGTCAGCTATTCTTGCTTTTTCCGGAGGAGTGGACAGTACTTTTCTACTGAAGGTTGCGCACGGTGAATTAAAAGATAGGATTTTAGCGGTTACTGCAAAATCGGAGATTTATCTCTCAAGTGAACTTGAAGAGGCAAGAAGGTTATCTAAGAAGATGGGAGTAGAACATAGAATTATTTGCACTAAAGAATTGGGGAAAAGGGAGTTTTATAAAAATTCCGCTAACCGCTGTTATTTTTGCAAGAAAGAATTATTTTCCGAATTGAAGAAAATTGCTAAGAAAGAAAAAATCAGATATATTTTGGATGCTTCCAACGTAGACGACCTGAAAGACTACAGACCAGGAATGATTGCGGCAAAGGAAATGGGGATAATTTCTCCTCTGGTGGAAGTAAAACTGAAAAAAAAGGAGATTCGTTTACTTTCAAAGGAATTAGGTCTTCCGACATGGGACAAACCTGCCCAGTCCTGTCTGGCTTCAAGAATCCCATACGGTGAGAGGATCACAAAAGAGAAGTTAGTAAAAATCGCCCGAGCCGAAGATTTCTTAAGAAAAATGGGAATTGGAAATGTAAGGGTACGAAATCACGGAAACATTGTTAGAATTGAAACCGACCCAAAATACTTTCAGGAGATTTTGAAAAATTCGAAGAAGATTATCGGTAAATTCAAAAAAATGGGGTTTGTTTATCTTACTATGGACTTAGAAGGCTACAGAATAGGCAGTCTTAATGAGGTCTTACCAGATAAAAGTCAAGTGACATTTTAAGATTTTTAAAAAAGACAATATCTCCCTATAGTAAAAACATAAGTTTTTACAAGTATTGCTATACTACTGCTCTTTGAAAACTGAATAATCTTTCTCTTCACAGAGAGAGTTAAGGGTAACAAGCCCCTTCTTAAAGCGTCCACAAGATGGTGCACCACGGCAATATGCGAGTTTCATCCATCCAGCACTTATT
>DYKN01000121.1 GCA_020722575.1 Rikenella microfusus
TTGCCGGACTTATCTCAGTGGCAATTGTCCAGAAAATCAACCTCTTCGACAGAATTATCATGGCTTATCTGGGAGGAATCACGGTAATTATAGCAGGCATAATGATCTATTTCAGCACCCTTTCGAAGGATCAGATAACTGAGATTTCAACACTTGCTGCAAATTTTACATTGATCTTGATAATAATTCTTTTCATTGTTCTGGCAATGATCAAAAAGGTAAATGTTTATGAAGCATTTATAGAAGGCGCTAAAGAAGGATTTGGCATTGCCGTTAAGATTATACCTTTTCTTGTGGCTATACTTGTTGCAATTGGTATTTTCAGAGCTTCAGGGGCCATGGATTATCTAATTACAGGATTTACCTCTTTTTTCGGGTGGCTGGGTTTTGACACTGAGTTCACAAAAGCTCTTCCTGTGGCTTTCATGAAGCCTCTCAGCGGCAGTGGTGCGAGGGGACTGATGGTCGATGCCATGACAACCTATGGGGCCGATTCATTTGTCGGCCGCCTGGCCTGCACGATGCAGGGAGCAACCGACACAACATTTTATATTCTGGCAGTCTATTTCGGCTCAGTTGGAATAAAAAATACAAGGCACGCGGTGGGCTGCAGCCTTATTGCCGATCTTGCAGGAATTGTCGCAGCAATTTTTATTGCTTATTTCTTCTTCTCGTAATAAATTTTTTTAACCAGTTTAATTTTTGTCTGACTGAACACAGATAAAACAAATGCAACGGATTTGATCTGATAAATCTGTGAAAATGCGTCATATCTGTGTCATCCGTGTGCTATTATTTTATACATATATACCAATCATCACTTTCAGGCTCATGTTTTAGGATAAACATATTTCCGCAGGAAGTTGCAACCTTGAAATAGTTTGAAACAGGAAATTCGGGATTCAGGTCACCCTGGTACCACCGGTCAATAATTTCTTTTACCTCATATCTGGTGTTTTCAAATATGAATGTTTTCGGGTATTCATCGGCCCTGTATCCCGAATAGCATTCAACCTTTACAGGGATAAATCTCACCTTGCACTTTTTTATTGATTGCTTATATCTGGTTCTGTAGAACAGTAATCTGTAACAACTATATATTTAGTTATATATATTTAACCACGAGGGTACGAAGAAGGCACAAAGGGAAATCAATAAAAGTTGTAGTATTACACCAGTGCATCAACCACGTCGTTCATCAGTTTGAGTGTGCCTTCAACAGAGTCGCCGCCGGCCTCGTATTCAAGAGAGATCCATCCTTTATAACTGTGTTTGTTTAATATGCTTACACATCTTGCTATGTCAACATCCGGATATCTGGTCCACCTTTTTGCATGAATCATAGTTGATGCTCTTGGGACAAGGATATCAAGTCCGTTGTAAAGCATATATTCATGTTCCCAGTTGCAGAAGTCGGGTGAAGCTTCGCACCACGGGCTGTTGACTTCATTAAGGATGATGATGATATTTACCGGATCGGCTGCCAGTCCCCAGTGGTTCTCGATGGTAACCTTTACACCTGCCTTGCCGCCATAGTCTGCAAGTTCTTTAAATGATTCGATTGAATTCTTAAGGTATGGAACAATTTCCTTGTTACGCGGGTAACCACCGTCAATTACTGAAGCCGGGATTATCTGAGGCCCTCCTGTATTTACGCGCATTGATTTTGCACCAATTTGCTTTGCTGCATCGAGCCAGACCTTCCCAACTCTGATACCTTCTTTCCTCAGATCTTCATTGAGATCTGCCAGATTACGCGGAGCATTGTTTGAGATATGAACAGCTGTAACGCTTGCCGACACCATCTTTTTCACCAGCTGATCGAGCCATTGCTTTCCCGACAGGGTGGAAGGATCAAATTCTCCGGGTCGCACCTGATTGTTCCTCTCAATACGTGTAAACATTGTATCATCGGTGAAGTCGCCGAAAAGAGATGACCATAAATCCATAGTGTTTACTCCAGGATAGGTATCTCTGGTGAACTGTGGAAAGTCGAGAAGAGTAATTTCACCATATTTTTCTTTGAGCTGGCGTGTCTCAGGCCGCTCACTCATCTGACCCGCTGTGCGGCGTTTAAAGAGCTGGTTAACCGCATAGCTGTTTGAGGAGATTTGTTTCAGCTTTTCAGCCCTGGTACGAACTTTTTGTTTCTTTGATTTCTGCTGGATCTCAGAAGCTGGAATTGCCGGAAGGGTCACTCCAACGGCGCCTGCTGTTGCATATTTAAGAAACTCACGGCGCCCGGTAGAGTAAGATGTCATTCTAAGAATTTCTTCGCTTTCCTTTTTCATGTCAGTCGGGTTTTATGAATTTTTAGTAAAGATAATCACTATTGTTCAACAAATTTTAAATATCAAAAGCTACAAAATATTGTTGATATTTTTCAGGCAGGTATCTATTCTTTTTTTACTGATTGTTTCATTTTCTTATTATCCGGTCCTAAAAAAGTAGCCCCTATAGACCTCACTAAATGGGGATGAGAATATTGTTAACATACCCCCTTTCCCGTTTCCCCCAGGGGGGAAAAGCCTGGAGTCTGTCAACCTTT
>DYKN01000122.1 GCA_020722575.1 Rikenella microfusus
TGTCGTTTATAAGGCAAGTATTGGACAGAATACCCCGGCAAGAGAATATTTTGACATTGTTACTTACATTTGCACTGGAAAATTTTAAAGGTCGATCCCAGTGAGAAATAGAAAATTAAAATTAAAAATAGAATAGAAATTATGAAAATCTTAAAGAAAATAACTGCTTTAATCTTAATGATAAGTTTGGTTGGGATTTTTGCGCCTGAAGTTTTGGCAGCAGGAACTTTGACTGAAGTTTCAGATCAACTTTCCAGATTAAAGGTTTCTGAGAAGGCAAACCATTATGTTAAATTCAAGACAGGCACTACTGGGACAATTAAAGATTATAAGATTGAGTTTCCTGATGCTTTTGATTTGAGTTCAGCTACGACTACTTCTCCAGAAATAAAGGTTGGTGGTGTGGATAGAAGTGCTGATGGAAATTGGACTTTCTCTAATGCCACAGGTACTAAATACGCTAAATGGACTTATACTACTGCTACCAGCGTTTCAGCTAGTACTCAAATTGAACTTTGGTTTAACACAGTAGGTAACCCAGCCAATAGCGGTTCTTATCTCTTAAATGTCAAAACTCTTGATGATAGCGGAAACAACATTGATGTTGGTGAAACCACGGTTTATATTGTTTCCGATGACCAGGTAGCAGTTAGCGGCAAGGTGGCGGAAACCTTGAGTTTCAGCTTGAGCACCAACGCCACTAACTTCGGGACATTTGACTTAGGCACAGTCAATACTTCTGTACCGAATGTAACCTCAACTATTTCCACTAACGCAGCCAGTGGAGCCAGTGTTTATATTCAGGACCAGGGAAATGGAACTAATCCCGGATTATACAAAAGCGTAAGCCCAACTCATTTAATTGCCTCAGCTAGTACTACTTTGTCTGCTGGAAATGAAGGATATGGGATTCAAGCAACAACTACTGCCAATGGCTCAGGAGCAACTATTACCATTGCTTCAGCTTATGATAAATCAGGAAATGATGTTGGAGGATTAAATATTACTCCTACCTTGTTAGGTTCAGCCTCAGCGCCAATTTTCCAGAGAGAAATAGTGGTAACTCATAAGGCGGCTATTTCCAATCTTACTCCAGCAGGAAACTATTCAGATGTTCTAACTTATAGTTGCGCTGGAAACTTCTAATTAGAATCTGGAATTAGGAATTTAGAATTATGAACAGAGTTATTTTAGCTACAATTTTAGTATTGGGGAGTTTAGGTTTTGCCCAGGCAGTTTTGGCTTTGACTATTTCGCCTTTGAAAATGGAGTTTTCAGTTGACCCAGGAGATATAATTAATAGCCAGTTTATCCTGATTAACGAAGAAAGAGAAACAAAGACCGTTTATTCTTCTTTTCAGAATTTTGAAGCCGGCGATGAAACCGGCAGCCCAAAATTCCTTTCTGAAGAAACAGATTTAGCCACCTGGATTGAATGCCCTTCAGAAGTGACATTGAAGCCAAATGAACAAAAACTAATTCCCTTTAGGATTAAAATTCCAGAAGATGCTGAACCAGGAGGACATTTCGCTGCTATTTTCTGGGGAACTATTCCACCAAAAACAGAAGGAAGAAGTACAGTAGCCATTGGAAGCAAATTAGGGATACTGGTTTTGCTTAAAGTTTCAGGAGATATTACGGAGCAGGGAGAACTTTTAGAGTTTAATACTCTGGGACAAAGAAAATTTTTCAGTCATCTGCCAGTAACTCTTTATTATCGCTTTGAAAATAAAGGCAATGTTCAGCTAAAACCAAAAGGAGATATTGAGATTAAGAATATCTTTGGTAAGACCTCAGCTGTTTTAGAAGCTAATGAAGCCAAAGGAAATGTTTTACCAAAAAGCATTAGAAGATTTGAAGTTAAATGGAATCCTGAGAAAATAGTAGAAGGAAAAGGTTTTTTCAACGAACTGAAAAAGGAAAAAACAGGTTTTGCTTTAGGAAGATATAGCGCAAACTTAGATCTAAAATGGGGAGAGAAAGGCCAGAGCAGTCAGGCTAAATTAAGTTTTTGGATTGTTCCCTGGAGAATTTTATCTTTAGGGATTTTAATTGTTTTGATTTTAATCTTCTTATTAGTTAAAGGGGTGAAAAGATACAACCGGTGGATAATTAGTAAAGCTATAGCTAAAAAGTAGAATTTAGAAGATGGCAAAAATTTGGAAATTAGTTTATCTAATTTTGTTTTGTATTTTTCTATTTTCTGCCTTCTACTTTCTAAGTTTTAACCTTTGTTTCTCTCAGAAATGGGAGGTTAATATTCAAGGATTGGTGGAAAAAGTTCCGGTAACTCAAGTAAAAATCAATTATATCTCTGACAATACCATCCCCTCCATTACTGCTAATGTCACCATTAAAAATGAAGGAACAGCTGGTTATGAATATCAATATGAATACTGCATTGTGGATAGTAGTGAAAATCAGTGCGGTGGCGGTGATGATATTGCTTATGCTAAGGGAGCAAAATATATTGAAGCTGGCAAAGATTGGACCACTAATTTAACCTTGAATGTA